>JANMKU010000284.1:0-16661 GCA_031372205.1 Gemmatimonadaceae bacterium
CCTGCAGTGTGAGGGCGGTGCCCACCGCATGCGCCGGCACACTCTCGGTCACCAGCACGCTGAACTGCGCACTGTCGGCAATCACAAAGAATCCCCACACCAGGGCGAGCGGTGCCAGAATCCACCACGATCGCCCCCCACGCTGCGCCGATTGCCAGCGCACACGACGCACTGGCCGCCATCGCCCACGTCACCAATCGCGCTCGGCCAATACGATCGGCCACCAGTCCACCCCACAAACACCCCACGCCGCCCACAGCAATCACGCCGAAGCCCAGCAGTGCAGCGATGCGCGGATTCGGCGCGGTACCACTGCGCGTCGCGTGCACAGCATCGCTCGCCAGCAGAAACGCCGGAATCCATGTCCAAAACGAATACAACTCGGCCATGTGTCCGAGATAGCCACCGGTCGCCAACCGCCAGCGTCGGACGCGCACTACCTCGCCCACGCGCGCCCACGCGAAGGGACGCGACGGAAATTCGAATGGTCCGTCACGGTATGTCGTAAAGACGACGATCGCTGCCAGCACCGCACTCGCCGATGACAATCTGGTAACCGCCTGCACCGTCATCCCGGGCCATGCTTGTGCGAGATACGGTGTGGCTTTGCCGATCGTCAACGCACCCACAATGGTGCCCACCGCAACACCGCGTCGCGCACGAAACCACGTGGACGCCATCTTCATCGCCGGCGGATATACACCCGCTAAGCAGCAACCGGCCGCAAAGCGCGACAGCAGTGCAAGGCGATACGACGAGGTGCTCGCGAGCGGCAGATTGGCTAACGCACCCAACACCGCAGCGCACGAGAACAGCAATCGCGCCGGCATGACATCAGCGAGATTCAGCAACGCGCTCAGCGCCGTACCAACCACGAAGCCCAATTGCACGGCGGTGGTGAGCCACCCGACCTCGGACGCACTCAAGCTCCACACCTTCGCCAGCGACGGCCCCACGGCACTGCCCGTGAACCACAACGCCATGCCCAGCAACTCGGCGCACGCCAAGATGCCCAACATGCGCCATCGATCGCGCGCGTCGTGCGGTGCGAGTGCGTCGTCTTGCACCGCTCGCGCCGTGCTGTCGATTCGGGCCGCCGAGCGCTAGTCGGCGCTTGTCTGACGCGGCGTCTTCACATCAGCCGCTTTCACTTCAATCGCCGGCTTCCCCTTCGCCTTGAGAAACGCGTCGACTGGTGGGAGCAACTCCTTCCACGCTTTGCGCAGCTCGACAAGATAGCCTTCGAGTTCCTTGTTGAGGATGCCGAAGACCGTCACCGATTGCTTCGTTGGGCGTGCTTCCGCTCCGCCAATGACACCCGCCATCGCCGCCATCTGATTGTTCACCTTGATCGGGTAGTTGAGCGGATCCTGCCCGCTCTGATTGCGCACCTGATACACCTGCGCTTCCACGTCCGTGATCTTTGCGTCGAGCGCTGCGGCCAGTGGTTTGAACGTCGCCGAATCTGCGGCACTCATGTCCTTCATGCGATCGGCGAGTTGTGCGCGTACGTATCGCACCGTGCGCACGGCATCATTCGCGTCGGTCGTGCGGTCGCGCACTTGCATCAGCAACTTGTACTGCGCGATGAGATCGGCTTGCGTTGCGTTGCTGCGCGGATCTTTCCTGACGACGAACTTGGTGTCGTGCGGCGCACCACCGTCCACAATCAGTCGCACCGTGTACGTGCCGGGAATGACTAGCGGCCCGGTGGTTCCCGCCGCCCAGAAAATCATCCCGTCAAAGCGCGTCGCGTCGGATTCGCGCAGATTCCATGAGAACGTGTTCATGCCCGCGTTGTTCGCCACTTTGGGCTCTGGTGGACCACCGCGAAAACCGCCGTCACCCGGCACGACTGGCGCAACCGGTGCGGTGTCGCTGGCGAAACTGCGAATCGTACGCCCAGTGGAATCGCGGAACTCCACCGTGAGTCTCTTGGCTTTCTGCTTGAGCCAGTAGTTCACGATGACACCGGAGGGCGGATTCGCACCAACCGTTCCACCCCCACCCCCGCCGCCGCCGCCAAAGCCGCCGTCCCACGAGATGCGGTACGAGGCACGCGGGGTATACAGAAACGCACTCTGCGCCAGTGACGCCGCCGAAAGCTGGCGCAGTGCACTGAGATCGTCGATCACCCAGAACGACCGCCCGTGCGTCGCCGCAATCAGGTCGCCGTTCTTGACGGCAAGATCATGGACTGGCACCATGGGCAAGTTGCGACGCAGCGAAAACCAGCTCGCCCCGTCATCCAGTGAGGCATACACGCCGCGCTCCGTACCGGCGTACAGCATGCCGCGCCGAACATCATCCTCGCGGATCACGCGCGTGAATTCACCCGACGGAATGCCGTTCGCTGCGCCCGACTGATCGATGCGCGTCCATGTCGCGCCGAAGTCATTCGTCTTGAACAGATACGGTTCGTTGTCGTCCATCTGAAACCGATTGGCCGCGACATACGCCGTGCCGGCGTTGTAGCGCGACGCCTCGATGATGGAGACACGTGCCCACTCACGTTCCTTGAGCAATTTGGGCGTGACGTTCGCCCAGCTCTTCCCACCATCGCGCGTGATGTTCACTAGGCCGTCATCCGTGCCACCCCAGATCACCCCCTTGGTGACGGGCGATTCGGCGATAGCGAACACCGTGCCGTAGTACTCGACACTCGTTTGATCCTTCGTGATCGGACCGCCTGATGGTCCAAGCGTGCGCGGATCATTGCGTGACAGATCCTTCGAGATGGCGGTGTAGCTGTCGCCTTCGTCGGTGGTCTTGAAGAGCACACTCGACCCCACATACAGCGTTTTCGGATCGTGCGGACTGACGATGATCGGGAACGTCCATTGCATGCGATACGTCAAGTCGATTGCCGAGTGTCCCATGGGATTGAGCGGCCATGGATTGATGTTGCGTTCCAATCCGTTCCGCAAATCCTTTCGTGTGAGCAGACCGCCGTAGCTACCGGCGAAGACCACGTCAGGGTCCGTAGGCAGCGACGCAATGAATCCCGACTCGCCACCACCGGCGTCTTTCCAGTCGCTTGTCTGAATGCCACCCGCTTTGCGAGATGGTCCGCAGAGTGTGGAGTTGTCCTGTTGCGCGCCGCAGATCTGATACGGAAAGTGATTGGTCGTGATCACGTGATAGAATTGCGCGGTCGCGAAGTCTTCATCCGTCCACGTTTTTCCGGCGTCGAGCGATACTGATGCACCGCCGTCGTCACCTTCAATCAAGCGGTTCCCATCGTCTGGGGCGATCCACAGGTCATGCGAGTCGCCATGCGGTGGGTTGAGATTGGAAAATGTCTTGCCACCGTCTTTCGAGACCTGAAAATTCACGTTGTTGACGTACACGACATCGGCGTTTTTGGGATCCGCGTGAATC
Organism: Gemmatimonadaceae bacterium; assembly: GCA_031372205.1. GTDB lineage: Bacteria > Gemmatimonadota > Gemmatimonadetes > Gemmatimonadales > Gemmatimonadaceae > Gemmatimonas. The sequence goes on from JANMKU010000284.1 coordinate 3,382, forward strand.
TTGGTGTAGTACCATGCGCGTTGGCGCAGCTTGCGTTCCGCATTGGTGCGCGTCCACGTCGTACCGCCATCCTCAGAGCGGAAAACGCCACCCTCTTCGGCCTCGATCACGGCATAGATGCGTTGCGCGTTTGCCCCACTCACACTGATGCCGATGTTGCCCCAGAGGCCCAGCGGCAGCCCTTTGTTGCGCGTGATCTCGGTCCATGTGTCACCGCCATTGACACTCTTGAACATGCCCGAGCCTTTGCCGCCGGAATTGAGCGTCCATGGCTTGCGATACACTTGCCAGAAACCGGCATACAGCACGTTTGGATTGGCCGGATCCATGACCAGATCCGCCACGCCGGTGGAATCGTCGCGGAAGAGAATCTTGGCCCACGACTTTCCACCATCCTTGGAGCGAAACACACCGCGCTCGGCGTTCGGCCCCCAGACGTGGCCCTGCGCTCCGACGTACACGAGATCCGGATTTGTCGGGTGCACGCGCACGCGCGAGATGTGCCGAGTGTCGGCGAGGCCGAGAAACGACCACGTCTTGCCGCCATCTGTGGTCTTCCACATCCCGTCGCCGTGGGACACGTTGCCGCGCACCGGGAACTCCCCGCCACCAACGTAGACAATGTCCGGATTGGAGGGCGCGACAGCGATATAGCCTATCGTGCCGCCAAAATACTTGTCCGTCATCGGCTGCCAGGTGATGCCCCCGTCCGTGCTCTTGAACACGCCGCCGCCCACCGTGCCCATCCAGTACTCCTTGGGGCGCGCGACACTGCCGGCGACAGCCGAGGAGCGCCCGCCACGGAACGGCCCGATCTCGCGCCATTTGACGGCCGCGAGTGCGAGTGGGTCGAATGAGGCGGCCAGCGGCGCAACTGCGAGGGGCGGAGCTGGCCTCGCCACGGGTTTGTCCTGAGCGAATGCACATGTCGGCGTAAGCACACTGGCGGTGAGCAACAACCGGAACCGCGCGAACATCGGATACATGAAAACGACCTCCTGAGGGCGAAGCGGGAACAGATGTCCGACATTCGCCGTCGCTCCGCCGGGTTGCAAGGCCGCGACACGCTGAAACCGTCAGGTATGATTTGCGTATATGCTATTACTGTGATATCATAACAATACCACCCCCTCCATGAGGATTCGATGCTTCGCGAAACTGACGCCCGTCCTGCCTCGGGCATTCCGCTGGCGCTCCTGCTTGTCACCGCCACGCTCGGCGGACTGTGGATGACTATCGCCGGTGCGCGGGCGCATTCGGCGCCGCTCGCGATGGCCGGCGGCGTTGTGGTGATGCTACCCCTGCTTTCCCTGATGGGGTTGTTCACCGTGTCGCCCAACGAGGGCAAGGTCCTGACGTTGTTCGGCAACTACAAAGGCACCGTTAAAACGCCGGGACTGTGGTTCACCAATCCGTTCATGACGAAGAAGTCCGTGTCCCTGCGCGTACGGAACTTCGAGACGACCAAACTCAAGGTGAACGACGCTCGTTCCAACCCGGTGGAAATCGGCGCGATTGTCGTCTGGAAAGTGATCGATACAGCCGAGGCAATCTTTGAGGTGAACGACTACGTGCAGTACGTGACCATGCAGAGCGAGTCGGCCGTGCGGACGTTGGCGTCGGCGTATCCGTATGATGCGCATGGCTCCGGTGACATTTCGCTCAGTACGCACACCGCGGAAGTGTCGAAAGGGCTGATGGAAGCACTGCACGAGCGCTTCGCGAAGGCCGGCGTCGAGGTTATCGAGGCGCGTATCAGTCATTTGGCGTACGCACAGGAAATCGCGGCGGCGATGCTCCAACGTCAGCAGGCGGGTGCCATCGTCGCGGCGCGACAGACGATCGTCGAAGGCGCAGTCGGGATGGTGGAAATGGCCCTTGAGGCGCTGAATGCGCGCAGCATCGTCACCTTGGACGACGAACGCAAAGCGGCCATGGTGAGCAATCTGCTCGTCGTGCTCTGTTCTGATCGCGCGGCGCAGCCGGTGGTGAATACCGGCTCGCTCCACACCTGAAGCAGGCGCCACTCATGGCCGACCGGAAGTCTTTCCTGTTGCGCATAGACCGCGAATTGCTTGATGCTGTCCAGCGCTGGGCGAACGACGACCTGCGAAGTCTCAACGGCCAGATAGAATTCCTGTTGCGGCGCGCGTTGCAGAAGGAAGGGCGCGCGCCGCGTACGGTCACTCGTCCTGATGCACTCGCCGACGGTGCCGACGGACGACTGTCCGCCGACCAGACCGACGGCGCTGAACCCTGAACGCGCACCACGCATCCTGTCTATGCCACTCTTTGCTTCTCGCCGCACTCGCCCGCGTATCGCCGCAGTTGTCGCGCTCGTTCCGCTCTGCGGACTCCCCGTCCCGCAGCAGGTACGCGCACAGGCGAGCACCACCGCCGCGTACATCGCCGTTCGCGGCACCGACACGCTCGGCACCGAGACACTGCGCATCACCGATAGCGCCGTGACGGGCGTGTGGTCGATGCGCGGACAACCGCGCATTGAATGGAAACATCTCCGCCGCGGGCAGAGCTATGGTGCGCTCAGCATGCAGGTGTTTGCGCCGGGCAGTCCCTCGGGCTCGACGCCACAGCAAACGGCCAGCGTGCGCATGATTGGCGACAGCGCTGCGACCGAAATCTCGGATGGCGCGCAAACCAGCAAGCGCATGTTCGTCTCCAAGACCAATGCGTTGCCCCTGATCAACGCGTCGGTGTTACATGAATTGCTGTTGGCCGGTGCGGCGAAGCGCGCCAACGCGCCGACGTTCGACGTATTCCTCACGAGTGGCGCGCAAACTATCACCGGCACACAAGTGCAGCGCGGCGACACGCTCATCGTGAGTCTCGGCGGATCGGAGGTGCGAGCGATCTTCGGCGCCGATGGGTTGCCCGCCGTCATCGTCACCCCACAAGGCGTGCGGATCACCCGGATGTCGGCCTTGTCTGCCGACGGTGCGACAGCACTTGGGACCATCAACTACGATGCACCGGCCAACGCGCCATACACCGCGGAACACGTGCGCATTCCAAGTGGACGAGGGTATGACCTTGCGGCCACGCTCACCAAGCCCAAAGGCGTGGCGAAGATGCCCGTGCTCATCACGATCAGCGGCAGTGGTCCGCAAGAACGCGATTCGCGTGTGCCTATGTTGCCGGCCTATGCATTCTTCCGTGAAATCGCCGATACACTGGGCCGCCGTGGCGTGGCGGTCTTGCGCTTCGACGATCGCGGTGTTGGTGCGTCGGGTGGACGCGAAAGTGCGGCGAAAGGCACCAGCGCTGACTTCGCCGACGACGTGCGGTCGATCATCACCTGGCTACGTGCACGGGCAGATGTCGACGCCAGCCGGATTGCGCTGGCCGGTCACAGTGAAGGTGGCATGATTGCGCCCATGGTCGCCGTGTCCGACCCGAAGCTCAAAGCCATCGCGCTGCTCGCCGGCCCGGCCTACGCGGGCCGTCGCGTCTCCCTGTACCAAAATCGCGTGTCCGTAGACGCTGCACCCGGCCTGAGCAAAGCGCAGCGTGACTCGATCATGGCAACCGTGCCCGCGAGACTCGATTCCGTCGGCCGCGCCAGCCCGTGGCTGGGCTTCTGGCTCTCCTACGATCCGACGTCCACGGCGAAACGCATAACGCAGCCGGTGCTCATCCTTCAGGGATTGACGGACACGCAGGTCTCACCTGAGCAGGCGGACTCGCTCGCCGCGGCGGTGCGCGCCGGCGGCAATCAGGCGGTCACGATTCGCACATTCCCGGCGACGAACCATCTGTTCCTTGACGATCCGTCTGGTGCGGCCACCGGTTATGGTGCGCTCAAGAACGCGCATGTGCGACGTGAAGTGCTCGGCGCGCTTGCCGATTGGGTGGTGAAAGTATTGAAGTAGATCGAGCTGAGAATTGGCTGAGAGCGGTCGGGCGCATGCTGAGAGCCAGCTGAGAGAACGTCTCTAATATCGTGGCGACGCTCTTCGACGTTTGCCCGGCGTTCGCAGTGGAACGTCGGGCACGCGCTACCAACTCCTCGGAGTGACGATGCTACGCTGGCACCCTCGGCCCCCCACGAGATTCGGGCGCATCGTCCTCTGCTCGCTGCTCGCGCTCTCGACGCCTGCCCAGCCGCGCTGGTTGCTCGCGCAAGTCAAGGTGAACTACGGCCCCGGTGAGTACGGGGAGTACCGGCGACGCTTGGCGGAATTCATGGTCGCGGCCGGCGAGATCGCGGCAGCGGCTGCCGACGCTGGCGTCAAGGCCACGTACTGCGACGCCGCCGAACATCAGGCGGTTGCTGCCCGGTTGGCCGCAGCGAGGGCCCGCTTTACCAGGCTCAGGCGCGACTACGCCCGATTCAAGAACGATGTCGACCGGCAAGTGCAGGTGTCTGGAATTCTGGCGTTGTTCACTGCGGCTGGTGAACAAAACATTGGTGTGCCCAACTTCTGGAAACGGGCCGACCAAGAGGTGCTGACGCACACGGAGGCCGACCTGAGCGCCGCCGAGGTGGCCTTCCGAAAAAGTGCGGTCGTCGATTGCAATCCCCCTCGGCGGACCACGGCACCACCCCCTCCGCCGCCACGTACCCCCGCGAGACCTAACCCCCTGGCCGGGCTGACACGGCCAACGCTACCCCGGCTGCCCGCGATTCCAACGCCACCGACGTTCTGTACCGAGGCAGAACGGACCGCGTGGATCCGTGCAAATTTGCAACCGCTGATGGATCAGATCATCACGGCATCGAATGCGTTGCGGAACTACGGGGGTGACGTGCTCGATGCGGGCGCCAAAGCACGTGCTGCCGGCGACTCAGCGGCCGTTGGTATAGCCGAGCAGGAGTTCGCCTGGGAGGACCGAACGCACCAGGAGTATGACCGGCTCTACTGGCAGTTTGCGCGCTTTCGCGACGGCCTCGTGGTGATCGATTGCTCCCGTCCGCGTACGCAGGAGCGACCGCGTACGCAGGAGCGCCCAGCGTCCCCGCGTCCGCCCGTGACCCCTCTGTTGGACTCACTCAGTCCGCAGCCACGGCGGCGCGTGTCGGTCGATTCCGAGCCGCCCAAGGTCGGTCAGGGACTCCGGTGGCGCGTTGGCGTCGGTGTTGAATTCGCCCGCTTCGAAAACTTTCCGCGCGTCGCGCGTGATCAGGTGGGTCTCACCAGCTTCACCGGTGGCAAGGGCTCGACCGGTATGGGTGGCTCGGTCGGCGTAGACTGGAATCGATGGAGCTGTGACGTGAGTGGGCACAAAACATCGCTGCGTTACGAACAGACGTTCGGCGCCCGTGGGGCGAACGCACCGATCAAGTCGATGGGATCACTGGACGGTTACTTCGGCGATGCATCATGCGGACGGCGCTGGCCGGTGTGGCGGACGGAAGTCGAGACGTTCGCCGGCGCGACGTTTGCTGTCGACCGACTGCGCTTCGACGATGCGTTCACCAACGGGCTCGTTATTCCAGGCACACGTAGTCTGGAGACGTGGAAGACGAATTTTGGCATCGCTCTGAACTTCCCGGTCACGAGGCACGTCTGCGCGCGCGCCAGTGCAACGCAAACCACCGCGTGGCACACGATAGACGCCGACGCGCACACGCGACTTGGCTTTGGCCTGCAGTACCGCTTTTGAGGATGCCATGACCAATACCCTGACGAAGGATTCGACCCACCGTCGCCCGGCACGACGGTCGTGGTCGCACCGCATGCTGGCCGTCTGCGTGCTGTCACCACTTATGTTGCTCGCGGCATGCGAGGTGAAGGACGCCAGCTTCTTCACCCCGCAGCAAGCAGACGAGACGTTGTTCCGATCGTGCTCACTGTCGTTCAGCAATTTTTTCGGCGTGCCGGCCACGATGAATGTGGGCGACGTCGCATCGGGCTCGCTGAACAGCACGGCGTTGTCCGTGCTCAACGGCTGCGACGCGCGCCGAGCGACCTATGCGTTGACGAGTGCCAATCCCGCCGTGGCCACCGTCGCGCAAACCACGGGGTCAACGCCAACGAATGCTGCAGGTGCGTTCGCGGCGCCCATCACCGTTGTTGCGGTGGGTGCAGGCTCGACCACACTGACCGGCACCATTACGCTTGACAACGGACAAACGCGCACCGCCACCGTGCCCGTGAATGTGGTGCGACCGCAGGGCAACCTCACGGTGACGATTTCTGGGCTGCCGTCTGGTACAGCAGCGAATGTCGACGTCACTCAGGGTACTACATCGGTGGGCCGTCTCACTGCGACCGGCACGCTCGCGCAACTGAACACCGGATCGTACACCGTGACCGCGTCAACCGTGACAGCTGCCGATGGTACGCTGTATGACGCAACGCCGGCCACGCAGCAGGTGACCGTATTCAATCAGGGGACGGCAAACGCGAGCGTCGTGTACGCGCCGCAAGTTGGTTCGTTGCGCGTCACCGTCGTGGGGCTTCCCGCTGGTGCGCAGGGCGCCGTGACAGTGTCACGCGGTACGACAACGATTCGCACCGTTACCGAATCGACGATAATCGATCCGCTCAACGTCGGCGCGTATCTGGTCAATGCCAGCAACGTCACCTTTGACGGCGTGCTGTACGCGCCGACTCCAACGTCGCGCGCGGTCGCGGTGGCAAAGGGTGCGGAGACCACAGCGCTTGTCACATACGCTGCGGTGACCGGCAAACTGAACATTCGCATCAGTGGCTTGCCCGCTGGCGTCAACGCCGATGTGCGTGTGTCACTCGGTGGCACGCTCATTGGAACGGCGACCGGCACGACAACACTCGATCAGCTCACGCCGGGCACGTACAGTCTGACCGCCAACAACGTCAGCAATGCCGGGGTGGTGTACGTGCCGTCCCCTCCCACGCAGTCCGTCACCGTGTCGGCGGGAAGCAGTCCAGCGACAGCATCGGTGATTTACGCGGCGCAAGCACTGCCGACACGTATCTCACTCACTGTGACTGGTCTGCCAGCCGGCAGCACGCCCGCCGTGACGATCACCGGCCCGGGGTTTACACCGCGCACGGTCAACACGCTTGGTCCGATTGCGATCGATGTGCCGGCGGCTGGCACGTACACCGTGACCGCGGCGCGATACATGGTGTCGCCAACGGAAGTGTACGATCCCGACGTGACCGTACGGCAAGTCGTGGTAACGGCGCAGCAGACCGCCAACGTTACCGTGCCATACATTCGATTGAGCGCGATCGAATACCGGTTCAGCGGACTGCCAACAAACGCCGCTGGTCCAACCGGCAGCATCACGAACGGCACCGAGACCCAGACCTTTAACGGCGCGGGCGTGTCCTTCGTGCGGCCGGGAACGTACGACATCACGCTCAACGCGATGATCATCGCCAACATGACGTACCGACCGCTAACGCCGTTGCAGCGCGTCACGATTGGTAGTGGTGGCGCCGTCCTGCTCCTCAACTATCTGTATTACCTCGCCGAGGTGCAGTATTTCATCTCGGCTCAAACGGGCATCTTCAGCGATCCGTTTGGTCATCAGTTCTTCGTGAACATGTTTGTCGCGGCGGTGCTGCGTGGCATCCTGAGCAACCCGATGCCGCCCGCAGCGTCACAGGGACTCGCGCGTTTCGCCGACCCGTCCACACTGACCATCACCGGTTCAGCGCCGTGGATCACCGTCTCCGGCGTTCGTGCGGATGATGGCAGCATCACGCTGACGGGCGCGGGGAGTGCGGCCGGATTCTCGAACGTCCCCGCGCGACTGACGGGCGTGTTCACCGCCACCGGCGGGATCACCGGCGGACGACTGCAGTTTGGGCAAAGTGCGGCGCCGACCGGCCTGCCCAATGGGCCCATCATCTATACCATCACCGCGACAGGATCGCCGGCGTTGTCAGCAAACGGGTTCGAGGCGTACATCCGTCAGACGGTGCCGATCGCGCCAATTCGACGGTAGCGTGAAAGGGGCCGTGAATTGCGGCACTGGGTGTTGTCGGACCACGACGGCGCTGCGTAGACTTCCCACGCCAGCGCCGGATCACCCCGTGTCGGCCTTCACGATTTCCCCAATCCAATGCGCATTCGCTCACTGACCGGCGTTGCCGCCGCGGCCGCGCTGGTCTTGTCGTCCTGCCGTCCTGCCGCCAAGCCCGCTGCGGCGCCAACACCTCGGTCCAATGCCGGCGCGAATGCCGCGACGCCCGGCGCTCCGGCCCCCGGCACGCCCACGCCCGGAACTCCCGCGCCTGGCGTTCCCGCGCCGGGCACACCAGGTCAACCACCCGTTGGCGCACCCAACCTAGCCGGTTTGGCGGGACTCGGTGGCGGCGCGGCCGACCCGAATCCGCGTCCGTACGCCACGATCATCACACCGCGCGCCAAGACCAAAAAAGGTGTGTTTGATGTGCACCAGATTGGCTCGCGTCTGTATTTCGAGCTGCCGGCCGATCAGCTCAACAAAGATTTCGTCATCACATCGGTGCTCGCCGGCGGCGCTGCGAGCATCGGCATCAACGGCACGCTGGGCACCGATCGCGTCATTCGTTTTGAACGCCGCGAGAATCGCATCTTCGTACGCGACGTGAACTACAACAACGTCGCAACGGACACCACGCGCTCGGGAAGTCGCGCCATGTCGCTGATCGGCATCTTTCCGATCATCACGGCACTGAATGTTGAAGCGTACGGCAAGGATAGTGCGTCGGTGATTGAAGTGACGCGCATGTTCACCGGCGGTGTGCCAGAATTTGTGGCCAACGGACGCCGCGCGACCGTCGACGCGACCCGTTCATACATCGACAAATTTGCGGCCTTCTCGCGCAACGTGAACGTCACTGCGGTGCAGACGTACACACCACAAGGCGGCGCCGGCGGATTGCCCAACATCCCGGGCTTGAACATCGGTGGCGGGCCAGCCGCACTGACAGAAGCGTTTGCATTCTCCATTGTGCGACTCCCCGACGAACCGATGCAGCCGCGCTTTCAGGACGCGCGCGTCGGCTATTTCGGCGAAACCAAAACAGACTTTGGCTCTGCGGAACAGCGCGTGCTGCCGCGTCGCTACATCGCACGCTGGCGCCTCGAGTGCTCAGACAAAATGGTCGGCAATCTCTGCGTGCCAAAGAAGCCCATCACCTACTACGTCGATCTGGCCACACCAAACTGGCTCAAGCCATGGATCCGGCGTGGCATTGAAGAATGGCAGTCCGCGTTTGAAATGGCCGGTTTTAGCAAGGGCATTGTGGCCGCCGACGCGCCGAACGATCCGGACTTCTCGGGTGAAGATGCGTCCGTCGCCATGGTGCGCTGGTTGCCAAGTCCGGTCGCAAACGCCGTGGGCCCAAGCACGACCGACCCGCGCACGGGTGAGATTATCGACGCCGACGTGCAGATGTATCACAACGTCATGGACCTGCAGCGCAACTGGTATTTCTCGCAGGTTGGACACCTCGACAAACGCGCCCAAACGTTCCCCTTCCCTGACTCGTTGATGGGTCGATTGGTGGAATTCGTCGCCGCACACGAGGTTGGGCACACCCTGGGCTTTCCGCACAACTTCAAGGCCAGCTCCATGTATCCCGCCGACTCGGTGCGTTCGAAAACGTGGGTCGCCAAGATGGGACACTCGCCGTCGATCATGGACTACGCGCGCTTCAACTACGTTGCCCAACCGGAAGACGGCATTGCACTCGGCGACCTCGTCCCCAGAGTTGGTCCGTACGACAAGTACGCGATCATGTGGGGCTACAAGCCCATCGCCGGTGCAAAGAAATCGGAAGACGAACGCGCCACACTGGATGCATGGGCGCGCATGCAGGACTCCATTCCATGGTATCGCTTTGCCAGTGATGCGGGCGGCGGTGGCGCCGATCCCGGTGAACAGAACGAGTCCGTTGGTGATGCCGACGCGGTCAAGTCCACGCGACTCGGCTTCAAGAATCTTCGGCGCATTGTTGATCTCGTGGTGCCCGCGTCCACCGTCGATAAAACCGCAGACTATTCGCTATTGCGCGCGACGTATGGTGCAGTGCTCGGCCAGTGGTCGACTGAGGCGCAACATGTCACGAAGATCATTGGTGGTATGAACAAGCAAGAGAAAGGCGCGAGTCAGAGTGGCCCGGTGTGGACGCCGGTGTCACGTGCTCGTCAGAAGGAAGCGTTGCAGTTTCTCAACGACGAGGTGTTCGCCACGCCCACCGCGTTGATCAAACCCGACATTCTCAGCAAGCTGGAATCTGACGGCAACATCAATCGCATTAGTGGTGCGCAGGGGCGCATTCTCAGTTCCGTGGTGTCGAATGCGAAACTGCAGCGGATGGTGGAGTACGAAGCGATGTCCACGAACAAGGCTGAGCTCTATTCTGTGGGCGATATGCTCACCGATCTGCGTCGCGGCCTGTGGAAGGAGATCTATTCGGGTGCGACCATTGATCCGTATCGTCGGCGCTTGCAGGCCACCTATGTCGAAGCGATGGCCGCGAAAATCAAGCCCGCGCCGCCCTCGGCGCAAGATGCGGCGTTAGCGCAGCTGGGCATTGTGCAGGCGAACACGCGCGACTTCCGCCCGATTCTCAAGGACGAAATGCGCACGCTGGATCGTGAACTGGCGGCGGCCATTGGCCGGACGAAGGACCGGGCCACACGCGCGCACTTGAGTGACGTGCGCGACGAGATCAAGGCGATGCTCGACACGAAAGTGTAGACGCGCCCGTAGTGTGTCTCGAGTATGACCACTGTCGCTGACAATCCGGCCGAGCTGTCCGCGCTGCGCACTGCGTTGCGCGGACAGTACACGATCGATCGCGAACTCGGTCGTGGAGGCATGGGCATTGTCGTCCTTGCCCGCGACGAGCGTCTCGATCGCCAGGTGGCACTCAAAGTGTTGCCGCCTGTGCTTGCCGATGTCCCTGAAACGCGTGAGCGGTTCCTGCGCGAAGCGCGCATGTCGGCCCAGCTCTCGCATCCCAACATCGTGCCCGTGTACCGCGCCGATGAGATTGGCGGTTTCGCCTTCTTTGCCATGGGTTACGTGGACGGCGAAACACTGGGCGATCGTATCCGTGACCGCGGATCGCTGCCGCCCGGCGAAGTGGTGCGCATGCTGCGCGAGGTGGCGTGGGCCCTCACGTACGCACATGCGCGCGGCATCGTGCACCGCGATGTGAAGCCGGAGAACATTCTCATCGAGCGATCGACCGGACGCGCCGTGGTGACCGACTTCGGCATCGCGCGCGCCGACTTCAACCCGTCGCTCACGCAAGACGGGCACGTGCTTGGCACCGTGCATTATATGAGCCCGGAGCAGTCCACGGGCGAGCCGTTCGATGGGCGTAGCGATCTCTATGCGCTGGGTTGCGTGGGATTCTTCGCGTTGAGTGGTCGGCTGCCGTTTGAAGGCACTACGCCGCAAGCGATTCTCATCGCGCATGCCACCAAGGCGCCACCCAAGTTGCAGAGTGTCGCGCCCCATGTGCCGCTGGCGTTGGCTACCGTGATCGATCGGTGCCTTGCCAAGCGCGCCGACGATCGGTACGGCACCGAGGAGTTGTTCGAGGCGCTCGGTAAAGCGTTCGACGCCGTCGCCAATGACGAACGCGATGCAGCAGGTTCAGCATCGGTCATCTCCAGCGATCAAGCGATGCTGGTGTGGCGACGCGCCGCCGAGTTGCAGGCCGAAGCGGCGGCTCGGCTCGACGCGAAGTTGCGGAGTGCAACGGAATCGCGATCGATGACGACGTTGCCCAACGGGGTCGCGTCAGGTGAGGGTGCTTCTGCTGGTCGCACTGATGGGTCGGGGGCAGCGACCGAAGCACCCGCCGACACCTACCGGTTGCGAGACGTAGAGGCGGCGGCGACGGAAGCAGGGATTTCGCAGAAGTACGTCGCGCTGGCGCTGGCCGAGCTCAAGTCGTCGCCCGATGCGTTGCAGTTGGCGCCGATCAACTCGAAGTTCACCGAACGGTTGGCAACACGCCTGTTCGGCACATCGCAGCACACCTTGTCCGTCTCGCGCGTGGTGCGCTCCGCACCGCGCGACGTGTTGCAGGCGCTGGGGCGCACGCTGCAGGCATCGCCGTTCTCGCTCACGTTGCGCGACACGTTCGGCGGACATCCGCTGGACGGTGGGGTGCTCGTGTTTGACATCCCGGGCATGACCGACGCGAACTATCGCTGGTCGTACAGTCGCTACGGCCTGTTCGTACCTGAGCTGCGGGTCACGCTGGCGCCCGTCGCCGGTGACTCCCGCGCCTGTGAGGTGAGCATGCACCTCGACCTGCGTCGCGGTCTCGCCGTCAACATTGTGGGTTCCGCGGCGGTCACCTCAGCGGTGTCGGGCGTAGGGGGGCTGATGAGCGCCGTCCTTGCCAACAAAGCCCTCGCCGTGGCGGGTATCGCGCTGTTCGGACCGGTGGTGGGCGGTGTCGCCGCGTGTGGACTCGGCTGCCTCGCCATGACCGGCGTCACCTACCGTTGGACCATCGGCAAGGCGCAGAAAGAGCTCGCCAGCGCCCTCGCGGCCATCGATACGTCCATTCGCGCGTTCGACATTTTCGGGGAAGGGCCACCGCGATCGCAGGGGCAGAAATCATCCGGTGGCGATGCCAGCGACGGCGGATACCTGCTCGGTTCTTAGCAACATCGGTACGCGCGGCCGCCACACGCACCTTGTGTGGGATATATCTCAGTAATAAGCTATCTGAACACCTTTCTGGAGATTGTATGTCTATCCGCCCTGTTCGCCGCATCGTGAAAGCCACGCCAACCATGGAGGGCGCGGGCGTGCATCTGCATCGCGGTTTTGGATTTGGCGACACGAGTGAAACCGACCCCTTCCTGCTCTTCGACGATTTCCGGAACGACGTGCCGTCGCAGTACCGCGCTGGGTTTCCGTGGCATCCGCATCGCGGCATCGAAACCATCACCTACGTCCTCGCCGGCAACGTGGAGCATGCCGACAGCCTCGGCAATCGCGGCATGCTGGGCGCCGGCGATGTGCAGTGGATGACGGCCGGGAGCGGCATCGTGCACCATGAAATGCCGCAGGGTGATGCGACGGGTCGCATGCACGGCTTTCAGCTGTGGGCCAATCTGCCGTCGTCGCTCAAGATGACCGCGCCGCGCTATCAGGACATCAAGGCCGCGGACGTTCCCGAAGTCATCGACGATGACGGCACCAAGGTCCGCGTCGTGACCGGCGATTTTTGGGGCAAGAAAGGCCCGGTCGAAGGCGTCGCCGCCGATCCGCGCTATCTCAATATCTCGGTGCCGCCCGGTAAGAAGAAGACCTTCCGGGTCGAGGTCGATCGTCATGCCTTTGCCTACGTCTTTGCGGG
>JANMKU010000298.1:0-15344 GCA_031372205.1 Gemmatimonadaceae bacterium
TGCGGGTGCGTGCGCACGACACGGCGGGCCCTATGCACACGCTGTATGTTGCGGTGCCGCCGCGCTCAAGACGGCCAGACTGACGCGCGCCCTCCTCACCGTCTACGGATCAATCACGTGATGAAACAGCGCGGACTCTTCGCCATTGTCGCGTTCTGTGCGCTTTCGGCGTGCGGCAAAAAGCGCCACCACGCTCGCGGCCGACGCGATTGAGGGCTGCATTGTGGCGCGGAATCCGCTGTTCACCGCGGGTCGCGGCAGTACGGCGCTCGCCACGCCGCTGCCTGCCGCAGCGCAAGACATCGCGATGCGATTGCGCTATTCGAAGGGCTACACGCTGTTTACAGCGGCCGCCGAGGACGCGTCAAATCAGGTGACGTTGGTGTGCGCGCTCGACCTCCTGTCGCGCAATGACGATGCCGACGTGACGCGCTTTCTCAAACGATATCTCACGCACCCATCAGCCGATGTGGCCAGCGCCGCCCGGCAGCTCTACGATCGTCGTCCACCCGTCGCCAACTGAGGCTGGCTGACGGGTGACGATGGTACGATGCGACTATACGGTGAATGGTGACTGCGCGGTGAACGATGCCGCGGGGCCGAGCACGAACAGGTTCGGCGTTTGCGTAGACGGCATGGACGCTTTGATCATGGCGTGGAACTTGGCGTAATTGCCGTTGAACGTGCCATGGCTCCAGACGCGCAGCACCTGTTCGGTAAACGCGCCATTGTGATCGCCGTCGAGTGACGTCTGGTTGTCCTGACATCCGGAGATGAGCAACACGGATGGGCGAAACGCGGTGGCGATCGATGTCAGGCGACCGCTGACCGCGACGTTCGCCAGCGCGGCATCTGGATCGACCGAGCCAGCACGTTTGGCGTCTGCCGCCACGGCACGCTGCAGGTCGTCATAGAACTGCTGGTGTTCGCGGTACGTGCGCATGCCAACGCTCAGCGGCATCATCTTCGAGCGGCCGTGTGTCGGCGTAATCAGCGCCGCACGCGTCACGGTGCCGCTGTGGCAGCTGTCGGAGAGCACCAGGACGCGCACACCGGTGACGAACTTGCTGAGTTCGAGGTAGAGCTCGTCGTCAATGAGTTGTCCGTCGAACAGGCACCATGTCTCGTCCTTCTTGTCGACCTCTTCCCCGGACACATCGGGGATCTGGCCGCCATGGCCGGAGTAGGTGAGGAAGAAGAAACCGCCAGACTTGAGTTTGCGTGCCGCGGCGCGGATACCCGAGAGCACTTTCGCGCGCGTCGCTGTGGCGGTGAGCAGCACGGTGGATGACATGCCTCGTGACGTGGCGATGGCGGCCATGTCGTTGGCATCAAATTCACAAGCGGCGAGCGGGCCATCCCAGCCACCGTAGGCGGCGGGATTGACGGCGTTCAACCCGATATGCAGGGAGAGTGCCTGTACCGCGGCGCCGGCGGTAGCGCGCTTCGCTGTTGTCGAACCTGCTCGCTTGGGGGACAGTCGCTTTGCGGTCGGTGCCATTGGTCAGTCCTCATGCCGATGTACGGGTGATCGCCTCGTCGCGATCGCGAATGTAGCGTCAGTCGCTCCGCCACCGCAATGAACGGCGTCACACACCGTGTCTCCTCGTGAGCGACGTCGACCGTGCATCTTCCCACGGGACATGCTATGTTCGCTGCACCGCAACCACTGGACGGACACATGTTGAAGATCGAGAACCATCGACTGGTCGGTGAAGGCGTGTCGTTTCATCCGACACCGAACGTTGGTGCCGCCATGCGACCGCGCTACCTCATCATGCACTATACGGCGGGGTGGTCGACGGACAGCGCGGTGCAATCACTCTGCACGCGCAAGGCGCAAGGCAACACGTCGGCGCACATCGTGCTGGGCCGCGACGGGCGCATCGTGCAACTCGCGCCGCTCAATGTGATTACCTGGCACGCCGGCGTCAGCCAATGGAACGGACTCGTCGGTCTCAATGCCTGGTCGATCGGTATTGAGATGGACAATGCCGGACTGCTGCACCGCGAGGGCAGCAAGTACGCGGCATGGTTCGGCAAGGAATATCCGGAAAGCGACGTCGTGCTCGCCGCGCACAAGCACGGCGGTGGCGTGCAGCCGTGGCACGCGTTCAGCGAGGTGCAGATCCGCAGGGCGCTGGAGCTAGCTGACGCCATTGTGGCGCACTATGGCCTGGAAGATGTGCTCGGTCACGAAGACATCGCCCCTGGTCGCAAGACGGACCCCGGGCCGGCGTTTCCGCTCGCCTCGATCGCCAGTCGTGTGATGGGACGCGCGCACGATTCGCTCCCGCAGTACGTCGTGACGGCAACGGCACTCAACATCCGCAAAGGGCCCGACGCGTCGTTTGACACGGTTGCACCCAAGCTGAAAAAAGGCACGATCGTACGAATGCTCGAACCGGGTTCGCGCTGGAGCAAAGTGGAAGTGGTCGGACCGACCGACATCGAAGGATGGGTGAACAACGACTTCATCACGCAGATTGCGGCCGCGCCACGCAGTCGGTCCACCCTCACGTCGTCGCCCAAGGCGCGCGTTGTGAGAGTGAAAACCAACGTGCCGAAGGCCACGCGCAAGTCGCCGAGGAAACGCTGACGCATGTCCGCTCCGTCGTCGCAACCCGCCGTCGCGCCACCGCTGCCGGTCACGGTCATCAATGGCAATCTCAAGTTCGCGCGGTACCCGCTCCTGCTCGGCCACTATCAATGCCTCGCGCTGACAGGCACTGAGCGGGTCGTCGATCGACTGATTGGCGGCACCATGACCGCGTCACTCGGCCTGGGTCGTTATCCGGAAGCGCCGATGACCCAGCAGTTGTTCATGAACCGTGCGGCCAACAAGGATAATCCGCTGCAAATGCCGCGACCGGAAGCGGTGGTCGTGGTTGGATTGGGGCAAGAAGGCAAACTGCGGGCGAGCGACTTGGCGCACACGGTGCGGCAGGGCGTGATCGCGTGGTCACAGCATCTCGCCGAGTCGGTGGACGGCGCGCCGACCGCATTCGAGCTGGCGGCCACGCTGATTGGCAGTGGCGGTACGGGGATTTCTCCCGGACAATCAGCGCGACTGATTGCACAGGGGGTGCGCGAGGCAAACATGCGACTCACCGCGTCTGGGTGCGCGACCGTTGCGCGCTTGCACCTGATCGAATTGTATCTCGATCGCGCGACGGAAGCGTGGCGGTCGCTGGAAATTCAGGCCATTGCCACACCCGACCAGTATGACATCACGGATACCATCCGGTGTGGTGAAGGATGGTTGCATCGTCCGTTGGATTCGAGCTATCGCGGCGCCGACTACGACTTCATTACGGCGGTGACGCAAACTGGCGCGCACGGTGATTCCATCGTTGCCTACACGCTTGATACCAAACGCGCCCGAACAGAAGTCCGCGCACAGGCGACACAAGGGCGGCTGCTGCGCGAGCTCATCGTGCAGGCATCCAACGACCAGAATCAAGACCCACAAATTGGTCGCACGCTGTTCCAGCTGCTCGTGCCACTCGAGATGGAGCCGTTCCTCGGCGGCACCACGGACATGCTGCTTGAACTCGATTCGGGAACAGCCGGCATCCCGTGGGAGATGCTCGACACGGCAACCGGAACGCGGGGATCGAGTGATCTGCGTCCGTGGGCGATCCGGGCCAAGCTCCTTCGCAAATTGCGCACGAACGATTTTCGCGCGCAGGTGGTGGACGCGTCGGCAGAATCACACATCCTCGTGATTGGCGAACCCAAATGCGACGATCCCCGCTACCCGCGGTTGCCAGGCGCTCGATCAGAAGCGCGTGCGGTCGCGGAACGTTTGATCGCGGGCAACGCGATTCGCGCTGAGAATGTACGTGCGCTGGTGAGCGAGGAGGAAGACGGAGACGGCGCCGATGCCCGGACCATCGTCAACACCTTGCTCGAACGCGATTGGCGTATTGTGCACATTGCCGGCCATGGTGAGCCACCGCTTCGGGCCGATGCGGGTGCGGCGTCATCCGGTACGGACGCATCGGCGTACGGTGATCCGCGTGGTCTTGTCCTATCGAGCGGGACGTTTCTCGGATCGCGCGAGATTGGCAACATGCGCGTTGTTCCCGAACTGGTGTTCGTGAACTGTTGTCATTTGGGTGCGCGTGACAGCGCGGAACTGCTGCGCAATCCGGAGGTCGGGCGGTACGATCGCGCGATGTTCGCGGCCAGCGTGGCCGAAGCGCTCATCAAGGTTGGCGTGCGCTGTGTGATTGCGGCCGGTTGGGCGGTTGAGGACGACGCGGCGCTCGCCTTCGCGACGCGCTTCTACGATGCACTGCTGGCGGGGCGTCGCTTTATTGACGCTGTTGCGGATGCGCGCGAGGCAGCGTGGCATGGTGGCGGTAACACGTGGGCCGCGTATCAGTGCTACGGTGATCCCGATTGGACGTTCACGCGTGCCGCCGACGCGCAGCGTTCGCCGGTGCCGTTGGCTGATGAGTTTTCGGGTGTGGCGTCTGCGCCGGCGCTGATGTTGGCGCTGGAAACACTCACCATGAACAGTCGCTACGACCGCCGGGATCCGGCCGAGCAGCAGGCAAAGATCGCACATCTGGAATCGCGCTTTGGTGCGCTCTGGGGTGACTCCGGCGAAGTGGCCGACGCGTTTGGACAGGCGCGAGACGAAGCGGGCGATCGCGCGTCCGCGATTGCGTGGTATGAGCGCGCTGTGAAGGCGAACGATGGGACCGCGTCAATCAAGTGTGCAGAACAAATCGGCGATCTGCGTGCGCGACTGGCGTGGGAGAATGCGCTGCAGGCGCGGAAGCACGAGGAGTCTGGAGCGCCGCCGGCAAAGACGCGGCGCGCCGCCAAGACATCGCGGTCGTCAGCGAAACCCGAGGCAATTGCCGGTAGCGCGGCAACACGCACGCAAATCCTGGATCGGTCGCGCACCGAGATTGAGTCTGCCTTGGCCCTTCTTGAATCGCTCGCACGCTTGAGTTCCACGGTCGAACGCGAGAGCATTTGCGGTGCCGCATGGAAACGCAAAGCGATGCTCGAAGTGCTCGCTGGTGATGCAGATGCGGAGAAGAGTGCGATCGCCACGATGCAGCAGCACTATGCGCGCGCGCTTGAGCTCGCGCGCGCGACGCTCGGTTCAGAGCTGTTCTATCCTGGACTCAACCACCTCGCGGCGCAACTCGTGGTGACAGCTTCCACCAAAGGTGCGATTGAACTCGATGCCGCGACCGTCACGGATGTTCGCAACAGTCTGCTTGCGCGGACGCAGAGCGATGTCAACTTCTGGAGTATCGTGGGGCTTACCGAACTCCGGTTGTATGAAAGCGTGGCGAAATGTGATTTGGCGTCGCAGGTGACGTCCATTCTGCATGAGTATCAGGACTTGCATGCCCGCGTGCACTCGGTGAGCAAGTGGGGTTCGGTGTTCGACCAACTGCAGTTTGTGTTGCCGAACTATGCGAGACGCGTTGACCAAACGGAGCAAGCCGCGGCCCTCACGTTGCTGCAAGGGATTGAAGTGCTTACGCAGGCGTCTGCGGCCGGCGTGTCCGTGACTGGCACGTGGAAGGTGGACTGACCTATGAAACGCCTCGCTCAGGCAATTTTCGCGCTCATCGCCCTAGGCTATGGCGGTGCCGCCACGTACCTCAAGGTCAACGAGACCAACCTCGTCTATCATCCGGACGAGCGTGCAGTCCACGCGCCCGCTGCGGAATTTGCGCTGCATCAGCGGCCGGTGCGCTATGCCTCGTCCGACGGCACCGCGCTGTCAGCATGGATCGTTCCTGCGGCACATGCCGATTCGTCGGGCATGTGGATGGTGATCTGTCATGGCAACTATGCCAACATCGGCTATGGACAGCGTCCGCAGTACATGGCGTTCATGCGCGATCTGGGGATCAACCTTTTTGCGTTCGACTATCGTGGGTTTGGCGCCAGCGACGGCAGTCCGTCGGAACGCGGGGTCTACGAAGACGCACTCGCGTCGTACCGCTACCTCACCGATTCGCTACACATTCCCGCCGATCACATTGTCATTTTTGGACACTCGCTCGGCAGCGGTGTCGCGATTGAGCTGGCGACGAGAGTTCCGGCGGCCGCATTGATTGTGGAGGGCGCGTACACGTCCGTGCCGAACCGTGGCCAGGAACTCTACCCATTCCTGCCAGTCAAGTGGATCGCGAGTCAGCGCTTTGCGTCGATTGAGAAGATCGGTCGCATTACGATGCCAAAGCTGTTTCTGCACTCGCCGACCGATGTTGTCATTCCCATTGCACACGGTCGCGCGCTGTTTGCGGCGGCCGCTGAGCCCAAGCGCTTTGTGGAAGTGCAAGGCGGGCACATGGACGCGTTTTCCATCGACAAGCGCACGTACTATGGCGCGATCGCGGAGATTGTCCGATCGGTGACGCCCCGTCTGGCGACCGCCGGGTCGGCTCCGGGCGCCCCCGGCCTTGCCGCCGGACGGCAACGATGACCACTTTCCGGACATGTCGTCCGCAACTCTATGTGCCGATCGGTCCGCCCACGACCTCGCCATCGTCCGAGGCATTGTTCACACGTTAGCTGCCCCGTATCACGCGCGGGTGTTCTTGTTTGGGTCCTACGCGAATGGATCGGCCGTAGCGTCATCGGACATTGACATCGCGGTGCTGGCGAACGCACCGCTACCCGCGGCGTTCATGCTTGAGCTGCGTGATGCGCGCGATGATGCGAACATCCTCGCGCGGGTGGATCTGGTGGACTTGGCACGCGTCGAATCGCCATTTCGCCGGCGCGTGCTGCAGGAGGGAGTCGAATGGACAGCGATTTGAGTTTTCGCTGGAGACGATATGGAAGGGGGCGCAACTGTGGTTGCGTTCACGGCTCTCATCGTTGAAATAGGCGACCAGTTCTCGCGATATCATGCCGCCCCGCCCGCTGACGCGCGTCCGCACACTGTGTTTGTCGCTCCCCGAAGCGCACGAGGTCGAGGCGTGGGGTGAGCCGACATTTCGCGTACGCAATAAGTTGTTCGCGATGTTCGCCAGCGCGCACAACCATCACGGCGAGGGTCGTCCGGCCCTGTGGATCAAGGCCACGCCCGAGAATCAGCAACTCATGATTCGTGATGCACCGGATCGCTTTTTCAAGCCACCGTATGTTGGGCCGAGTGGGTGGATTGGTGTGTGGTTGGACGGAGCGCCGGATTGGAACGAGTTGCAGGCGTTGCTGTCGGATGCGTATCGACGTACGGCGCCGAAGCGATTGGCCATCCTCGTACCGGCCTGACCGATGCGTGTCGCGATTGTGCAAGCCGAAGTTGTGTTCACGCTCGACGCGGCACTCGCGCGCACGGCACATCTCGCCCGTGAGGCTGCGGCAGGCGGTGCGCAGCTGGTCGTCTTTCCGGAAACGTGGCTGCCTGGCTATCCGATCTGGCTCGATGTATGTCGCGATGTTGCCCTGTGGAACCATGCACCGACCAAGGCCGTCTTTGCGCGCTACGCTGAGCACAGTGTGGTGGTCGGTGGACCGACGACGCGTATGTTGGGAGCGCTGGCCGCGGAATTGGCGATCACGCTGGTGATCGGCGTCAGCGAGCGTCTAGATGAAGGACCCGGTCGCGGCACACTCTACAATGCGCTGCTCACGTTCGGCCCGGACGGCACCGTGCGCAATCATCACCGCAAATTGATGCCCACGTATACCGAACGCATGGTCTGGGGTACCGGCGACACGGCTGGCTTGCGCGCGGTACATACCGGAGTGGCTCGGATTGGTGGTCTGGTGTGTTGGGAGCATTGGATGCCGCTGGCACGGCAGGCGCTTCACGAATCTGGTGAGGACGTACACGTCGCCGTCTGGCCAACCGTTCATGAGATGCATCAGGTAGCAAGTCGGCAGTATGCGTTTGAAGGACGCTGCTTTGTGCTCGCGTCTGGGGCGCTAATGCGCGCGCGTGATCTTCCGCCCGAACTCGAAACCCATCCATCGCGTGTGCCGAACGTGGAGACGTGGGTGATGCGCGGAGGCAGCGCGATCATTGCACCGGATGGTTCGTACGTGTCGGGCCCGGTGTACGAGTCGGAGGTGATACTGATGGGTGATCTCGATCTGTCGATGATTCGGGCCGAAAGCATGACCCTTGATGTGACCGGGCACTACAGTCGACCCGATGCTTTCGCGTTTGCCGTGCTGCCCGATGCATCGCGTCGCGATCCCGCGCCCCATGCATGACATCGTGCTGGTCACGTCCTAACGCATGGGAGCGAAACCATGACCCGCTTTGTCGCACTGCTGCGTGCGATTAACGTTGGCGGACACAATGTCAAGATGGCGGAGCTGCGGGCAATCTTCAGTGCGCTCAAGCTCGCCAACGTCGAGACATTTATTGCCAGCGGCAATGTGCGATTCGCCAGCAAGGCCACAGGCGTCGCCGACCTGGAGTCGCGTATCGAGTCGCGATTGCAGAAGGCACTGGGATACGCGGTGGAGACGTTCATCCGCACCAGCAGCGAGATCATCGCCACGGCCGACGGTGTGCCACCGGCGCCGGAACGGCTCGCCGAGTCGCCTAAGCTGTCGGTCGGGTTTCTCAAGACCGAATTGACCGCTGATCAACACGCGCGTGTGCTGGCGCTGGCGGGTTACGACAACGATTTTGTCTTTCGCGGTCGCGACTTCTACTGGTGGACCATCGGTCGTTTCAGTGACAGCACCATTACCGGCGCGAAACTCGAAAAAGCGCTCGGCCAACCTACAACGATTCGCAATGTGACTACGGTCCGCAAGCTTGCCCAACTCTGTTCGGAGAACGCATGACCCAGACGTCGCGATTGCCCGCCGCGGTGCTTGGCTTAGCGCGAATACACGCATTCGTGCTCGTGACTGCGCTCACCACCACGGTGGCACCGCACGCATGGGCCCAACAGGCATCGAAGGATGGCGAGTGGTTTGCGTATCATCGTGATCTCGCGGGCACGCGCTACTCACCACTGGCGGACATTTCGGCCAGCAATGTGAAGGGGCTGCGCGTGGCGTGGACGTGGCGCCCGGACAGTGGCACCGCCGCACCCGAATACAAGAATGAGAGCACACCATTGATGGTGGACGGTGCCCTCTACTTTACTACCGGCACCAATCGCGCGGTGGTGCGCGCTGATCCGACCACAGGCAAGAGCGTCTGGCGCTATGAACTCGATGAACGCGCGCGTGCCAACGTCGCACCGCGTCGTGGCTCGGGGCGTGGCGTATCGACGTGGGGCTCCGGCGCAACGCGTCGCATCTATTATGTAACGCCGGGCTTTCAGCTCGTTGCACTGGATGCGGCGAGTGGCAAACCGGTTGCGAGTTTCGGCGCGAATGGCGTGGTCGATCTGAAACTGCTGCTCGGTGTGCCAATCGATGTGAATACCGCGGCCATCGGTTCGAGTTCGCCGCCGCTGGTGTTTGAAAACACCATCGTGATTGGACCGGCGCTGGAAGTCGGTCTGCGTCCGTCGTCGCGCAGCAATGTGCCGGGGCGCATTCTCGCGATCGATGCAAAGTCGGGGGCGATGAAGTGGCGCTTCAATACCATTCCGCAAAAGGGCGAAGTGGGCAACGACACGTGGAAGGACAGCTCGTGGTCGTACACCGGTAACACCGGTGCGTGGGCCCCGCTGTCCCTCGATGCGGCACGCGGTCTGCTTTATCTCCCCGTTGAAGCAGCGACCGGCGACTATTACGGTGGCCATCGTCCGGGCGACAATCTGTTTTCGTCGACGCTTGTCTGTCTCGATGTGCGCACCGGCAAGCGGAAGTGGCACTACCAGATTGTGCATCATGACATCTGGGACCTCGACGTCACCACCGCCCCGATTCTCGCCGACGTGATGGTGAATGGGAAGATGGTGCCGATGGTTGCACAATTGACGAAGCAGTCGTTCACGTACGTGCTCGATCGGGTCACTGGGAAACCGGTCTGGCCCATCATCGAGCAACCCGTGCCTGCGTCGGATGTGCCGGGTGAATTCGCGTCGCCAACACAACCGATGCCCACCAAACCGGCCCCGTTTGATAAACAAGGCATCACCGTTGACGATCTCATTGACTACACGCCGGCGCTGCGGGCCAAGGCCCTGGAGTTGGTGAAGCAGTATCGCATGGGCAAACTGTTCACGCCCGGCTCGTTGTCCACGGCACCTGATGGCACGAAGGGCACGATCAGTATTCCCGGCTCACTTGGCGGCGCGAACTGGGAGCATGGTGCGTTCGATCCGGGCACCGGCATTCTGTACGTGGGTTCGCATACCGAACCAGCAGTCATCGCTTTGGTGCACGACGCCAAACGCTCCGATATGAATTACATCGTCGACCGCAGTGGCGCGCTCACGATAGACGGACTGCCGCTCATCAAACCGCCATACAGTCGGATCACGGCGATTGATCTCCACACGGGCGAACATCTCTGGATGAAGCCCAGTGGCGATACGCCGGCCAGTGTGCGCGACAATCCGGCGCTCAAAGGGCTGACGATTCCCAACACGGGCAGTACGGCGCGACCCGTGATGGTGGCGACGAAGACGTTGTTGTTCACCGCGGAAGGGTGGGGCGGCGCGCCGGTGATGCGTGCCGTCGATAAAAAGACGGGTGAGGAAGTGTGGCGCATGACGCTGCCAGGGTCGGTGAGCAGTTCGCCCATGACGTACAAATTCGGTGGAAAGCAGTACGTTGCGTTCTGGGTCGACAATGCGCGTCAGCAGCGTCCGTCTGAGCTCATCGCACTCGCCCTTCCCTAATCGTCAGTCACTACACCGAGACCGCTTCATGGCAAAGGATGGACCAGGTTTTAGCGGCATCGGATTGCGACTGCTGGGCGCGCTGCTCCTGGTATTCGCGACGTACAACCCCGATGGTCGTTCGTTCTATCACTGGGTGATCGCGCCGTTGCTTGGTGGACCCGCGACCCCAGGTCACGCGTCGTTGAAGTTCCTGGCGGGCATTGGGCTCGCCTGCGCGTGGGTGGTGTTTCTCACCGCAACACGCCGTTCTATTGGCGTCATGGGAGCCGTGTTGGTGCTCGCGCTGTCGGGCGGCATTGTCTGGCTATTGCTTGATACGGGTGTCGTGAGTGCGACGTCGGTGCGCGGGATGACCTACGCCGTGGAGATTTGCACGGCGCTGCTCTTGGCCGTTGGCATGTCGTGGTCGCATGTGTCGCGGAAGCTCACCGGGCAGATGGACACGGATCAGGTGAACTAAGGGGCGCCCAATCGACGCCGAATCTCTACCTGATTCGCGCCAGCTCGTCCACCGTCCACGCGCGCTGTCGGCCAGTGGTTGCTCCACGAACGTCTTTCACTTCGGCCGCGTCGATGGGATCCGCGGTGTTTCCCCACTCTCGGCGAATGAAGGACAGGATTGACGCAAGGCGCTCGTCGCTGAGCGTCGCGCCAATCGGCGGCATGAGCATGTTGCCCTCTTTGCCTTGCAGCACAATGCGAATCAACCGCGCTGGCGGGCCCGAGACATACGTTGATCCCACCAACGATGCCGCAGCCCCTTGCACGCCGGCGCCATTCGATTGATGGCAGGCGGCGCACGTCGTCGCGAACTCGACGCGTCCGGCAGCAATGCGCGCCGATTCTGCGGCCGAAAGCGTGCGCACGGGGCTGCCCGCAGGCTTGCCTCTCCAGTGGAGCCGAGCAGTGAGGCCCTTGGCGCTCGCGGCGAGCGCAGAATCTTGCGCGTCCGCGACCGCCAGCAATGCCGAGGGCGGCGATGACAATTCAATCTCCTTGCGCACCTCGCGCGCTCCGCGCGTAAGCCCGCCGATAATCGCCACACGTTGTGCCGTCGGTCGCATCGCATCCGTCGCCAGCGAAATTGCACGCTGCATGCCCGCCGGCGTTGACGCGCGACCGATCTGCGCGGCAAGCGCCTCAATTGCCGCGCCATCGTGCTGTGTGGCGAGTGCCGGTCGATCCAGCAGCGTTGCCAGCAGCGCCGACGCTGACGCCACGTTGCGCGAAGCGAAATCCGCGATCACCGCGTCACTCGTGTTGGTCGTCAGCAGAAGGCTCGCAAGCGCTGTGCGTTGGCCTGTTGGGAACACGGAGAGTGACGCAGCCAGTTGACGACGCACCGAGACGGCGGAGTCGCGCGCCAAGCTGTTCACGGCTCGGTGGATGCGCGGATCGGTGCGTGCGATCCATGGTTCGGCGATGCGAATGGCAGCCGCGCGTACGTGCGGCGACGTATCGATGAGCGCGGCCAGCACCGACGGCGTATCCATGCACCCAAGGCCGTCGAGGGTCCAGAGCGCATGCAGGCGAACGCGGTCGTCCGCGTGCCGCTGCAGTGCGCGCAACGCGGGTGCGATTGTCGTGTCGCCATGCTCCACCAGCAGCCGTTGCGCGGTGATGCGCCACCAACCGTTCGTGTGCGTCAACGTGTGCACCAGCTGACTCGCAGACATCGCCCGCATCTGGGGCACCGGTCCAACACCAGCGCTATCGTACACGATCCGATAGATGCGTCCACGGCCCACCGGTTGTTCGAGACCGCGTTCGCGAATCTTCTGTTCGAGATAGTCGGTAATGTACGTGCGATGTTGAATGACGCCGCGATACATGTCGACCACGTACAACGTGCCGTCGGGGGCGTTGGCAAGATTCACCGGTCGAAAACGCTCGTCGGTCGACGTCAGAAAGTCGGTGCTGTCCTGCGCGCGTCGCGCCGAGCGTGGTGCGCCGCTGCTGTCAGTGACGACGAATTGCCCGACGAGATTGCCGGCCGATTCCGTGACAAACACGCTGCCGCGCATGACAGCCGGGTATCGATCGCCAAGGTAGACCGTCGGACTGCCGGCCGACGTGTAGTGCGCGAGCGTGCTATCGGGACGTAACGTTTTCTCGCGATAGCCGCGATTGACCGCTGGCGTTTTGTGCGACGGAAAGACGGGCACGTTGGTGGTCAGCGCTGAGTAGGCGCCGCGAGCCGGAAAGGCTGAAGTGTCCCGTACCGTGTAATGTGGTGGCACAAGGTCTGTGCGCAGCGGGTCTTCGTTACTGTTGCGATAGAGGTGACCGTATGCGTCGCTTGAGACACCCCATTGGCCGAGTGATGGTGTCGCGCGCATGGCGAAGGTGCCATCGCGCTGCAGGCGGAGCTCTTGGCGGTGGTTGGCCGCATGCAGCCAGTTGTCGATGCCCCACAGAGCGCCGTTCGCGGTATGCTCTGGATTATCGTCTCGGCTACCAAAGTCACTGCGCACCACCACGCGTGTGTCGGCGCGGGAATCGCCCGTCGTGTCGCGCGCCAGCCAGAGAAATGGTGGTGCGCCAACGAGGACACCATGTTCGAGCACCGACACGGTGCGCGGCAACACCAGACTGTCGAGGAACACGGTGCGGCGGTCCATCGTGCCGTCGTGATCGGTATCGTCGAGCACGACAATTTTGCCATTGGGCACCTGTTCGCCGCGGCCGTCCACATTGGGCATGAAACCACTCATCTCGACCACGTACATCCGGCCGTCGGCATCGAAGTCGATCGCCACGGGGTCGTGCACGAGCGGCTCTGCCGCGACGAGTTGCATGGAATAGCCGGGCGGCAGCTTGAATGTGCGCAGCGCGTGTTCCGGCGTCAGCACCGGTGCGACGGGGGTGCCGCGCTGATCGCACGCGGCGAGCAGCAGGGCACACGCAAGCGACACGCAGCGGCGCACGGACCGCCCGCGCACGTATCGCCCATACATGGATCGCCGACGCCTGCGTGTCACGCCCCGCTATTTCCGCTTGGTGGATGCATCAATGCCTGCGAGCGCACCACGCAAATAGGCCATCGACCGTTGCATGCCGGGCAGCGGATTCTGCTCCTCAATTTCGTACTCGAGATTGGCGCATCCAGCAAAGTGCATGCTCGAGAGCTGCCGCAAGATGTCGACAATCGGGATGGCGCCTTCCCCAACGACACACTGGCTACTCACGTCGCGCAAGTCGCGCAGATCTTTCAGGTGGAGGTCATGCAGTCGACTGCCCGCATCGCGAATCGCGGCCACGACATCGGTGCCGGTACGCACCGTGTGTCCGACATCAATGCAGAGCCCCATGCGCGCGTCCATTCCGCGCACGTGTTGCAGCACGTCGTAGGGCGACGGAAAGAACTTGTCGCCGGGTCCATGGTTATGGATGGCGACTTTGATGTCGTACTGTTTGGCGTATCGTTCAATGCGCCGCAAGACAGTCGGCGCGCATGCCGCAACAATGAGCGGCATCCCCGCATTCCTGGCATACGCGAAGTAGCGATTGACGCCGGCATCGGTGTCATCATCGAACGTGATCGTGCCGCCGCCCACCAATTGCAGGTTGGCCGAGGCGAACGCGTCGCGCGCATCGGCAAACTCTTGCGGGCTCGCGTCGTAGGCGAGGTGATTGGACTTGATGTTGACGTACGGCGCAGCAAGGGTGCGCAGCATCGCGATCGCCTGCGGGCGCGGAAAAGCGCGCAGCGAGTAACTGGCAATGCCGAGTCGCACGCTTGGTGCACGCGCGGTGCTCGCGGCGGCGGGCGAGATGGGTAAAGGCATGACGCCCAGCGCGACGCTACCGGCTACCGCAGATGCGGCTTTCAGAAAGTCGCGGCGTGTGGGCTCAGCGGCGGCGTACGTGTCGGGGTTCATGCACAATCATGCGCGGGCGCAGGGATACGCGCCATGCCACCGCAGTACAGTATGGCGGCCAACCCGTCCGTGGCGAACAGTTGGAGTTCGAACGACTGCTTGATAGCGCTAGCCGGTTGGGCTTCCAACGTCGGCGATTCCACGCGCCTCGTCGATGTAGGGATGCACGGGTCACGCCGGGAACGCGCGCCCTCCTCACGTCGTTGCACTCGCATGCTGCCCTGCACCATCGCCTTCGTCGCACCATGGGAGTGTTCACGGTCCGTCGCCAACATTCCGCGCACGCCGCGCCCAGACGTCGTGGTGGTGTTCCTCGAGTCAGTGGCGAAAGGTGCCGCGCTTCCGTGGCATCGACAGAAGCTCGTGCTCGTGCTGTCGGCCATGCACCACTTCGCCGAATCGCTCGTACAGGCCGGCTACCGCGTAGCGATACGCACCGCGCCGTCGTACGCGGACGGTCTCGTTGCGGCGGCGAGCGAATTCGGCGCGACGCGCGTCGTTCTCACCGAGGGGCGCGAGCAAGACATGGTGGACGAAATCGCCCGCGCCGAGTTGCTGTTGCAGCCCGAGGGTGTCACGGTGGTACGTCGATCGGATCGGCGATTTCTTGCCACACCTGAAGACTTCACGCGATGGACGGATGGGCGCAAAGAGTTCCGCATGGAGTGGTTCTACCGGGAGATGCGACGCAAGCACGGCGTGCTCGTGG
>JANMKU010000314.1:0-11932 GCA_031372205.1 Gemmatimonadaceae bacterium
CCCTGAAACGCCCCCTGACGAAAGAGGGTCTGCATGAACGCCCCTATGTTGAGGCGGATCTGCGACCAGAGCGGTTCATCGTTGGGCTCGAACACCACCCACTGCGTGCCGCGGAAGAGACTCTCTTCGATGTAGAGCGCGAGCCGTCGCACCGGTACGTACTTCCACTGCGACGCCAGAATGTCCGACCCTTCAAGCGTGCGCGCGCCCCACGACACGTGCCCGATGTTTGGGAAAGCACGAATGCAGTTGACGCCCAGCGGATTGAGATCGCCGTTCTCCTTGTCGTTGAGATTGGCGGGCAGTCCGTTGATGGAAAGCCCTAGCACACCGCGCACCCCAGCTTCAATACCAGCCGGTGCCTTCCAGATGCCGCGTTCCGCGTCGGTGCGACTCATGATGCCGGCCATCGCACCAGACGGTGCGAAGTCTTGCAGGCCACCTTCCTGTAGCGGATCGGGCACGCGCAATCGTGGGAAGTACAAGGCCGCGTAACTGCGTTCAACCGCACTGAAGCCGCCGATGTCGGTGACCGCTTTGGCCACCGTCCAGTTGGAAGGCGCGTCAACGAGCAAGAACGCGCGCCGCGCTTTGCACAGTCCAGCGGCCGCTGTCCAGAGGGCCATCGTCACGTCGTTCACGGTCGTCGGCGTGTCGTTGGCCGTCGCCGACGTGGTCAGTGGCGGTATCACCAGCAGATTGAAAATGTCCGTCTTGAGCAGTGCGTTGATCCCCGTCTTCGCCGTTGCGTCTCCGGCAACCTCTGCTTCGGCCAACGGGACCGTTGTCGTGCTTACGCCATCCGCACCACTCGCTACCGCCGCTTTGACCGTCGCTGCCGCCGGTCGCGCCGCGCCAACAGCCGTCACGCGCACGAGGTTCGATTGCTGCTCAATGATTTTCGTGACGAAGCGCGCACTCGCTGCATCGCGCGACACGTTGAGAAACACTTCCTGCGCGCCGCTGCCACCCCGCTTCTGACTGTCCGCCGTGGTATTCGGATCGTCGACGATGGTCAGGTTGAAGAGGTTCGTATCGAGGAGATCCTTCACTTTCTGGTCGACGGTCACCGACAGATTGCGCCCCCACGTTCCCAGCACTGCCGCCGCGAGTGTCGTGCCGCCACCGAGGTCGATCGTCGCGGCCGCCGCCGCACCGGCACCTGT
This sequence comes from Gemmatimonadaceae bacterium, assembly GCA_031372205.1. Taxonomy (GTDB): domain Bacteria; phylum Gemmatimonadota; class Gemmatimonadetes; order Gemmatimonadales; family Gemmatimonadaceae; genus Gemmatimonas. Next base: position 1,167 of record JANMKU010000314.1, read on the forward strand.
GCGGGTAGCCACACGGACGATGATCGCCTGGCTGCCGCCGTTGGCGAAGAACTGCTGCACCGCGTAGCTCATCGTACTGCCACGCCAGAGTCCGCCAAACGTGCGCTCGTAGTCCGAATAGCTGTTGATCTTGACCGGTTCATCCAGTGGGCCTCGCCAGGCGCGACCCACAAATGCCGTCAGCGATGTTGGCACTCCAGTGATCGTGCGGACACCGCTCGGCAACTCTTCGATGTAAACGCCGGGATAAGTCAACGCAGAGGGCATGTCTACTCCTGCTAATGGATGACGCAGCGAGCGTGGGCGTTAGCGACGACACACGCGACCCCGAGCACGCACTACTTCGTGCCGTACGAGGTCGCGTGATATGCTCGCAACGATACGTGGCATGCGTGGTCTCGCAATGCATCCATGGATCTAGACATCACCGGAGCGAAGGATCTAGTCGTCGAATCCCGGTGATACCGGTCACGTTGTAGCGGCCTAGTTCGCTACTGACTCACTGCGCATTCACCATACACGGTGCATTGCTCAACCACGCAACGTCGCGTCATACTATCTGCCATCCTTGTGATTGGCGCAGCGTATGGCGTCGCTCAGCACAGAGTGTTTTCCACGAGAGTATCCTGATGATACGCGCCAGTGTGCAACCACAACGCACACGCACCGACGCCACAAAGGCAGTGTCACGGATGTCCACAAGGACGCGTGACCACGAGGGCGCCAACCCCTGTTCGACGCACGCCTGTGCCGGAAAGACCGGGCACGATTTCAGCGCGATCGCTGTTCGCGCATCGGAGCATGCGGCAGATGTGCTCAGCACCGCTGGACAGCCGCTCGATCCGGCGATCAGGGAGTCCATGGAATCGCGCTTTGGACGCGACTTCCGAACCGTGCGTGTGCATCTCGATGCGGACGCTGCGGCATCCGCGAGATCGCTCCGCGCGCGCGCCTACACGAGTGGCAATCACATCGCCTTCGCACGAGACCAGTTCCGCCCACACACGCCGGAGGGCGACCAACTGCTCGCGCACGAATTGGCGCACACCATGCACCCGCAACACGGCACGGTGTTTCGCAAGTTCGATTTCACGCAGCCGACGCCGACCACCAGAGATCCGATCCCGCTCGTGGTTGGTGGTTCGATCCTTGGCAATACCGACAGTCAAGTGAACGGGCACGCATTGCCCACGACGCAACAAGTGTGGCAGGCACTGCAGCCGACCTCCGTCACTGTCAAGAAGAGCGACACCACCATATCCGCGTCGGTCGATCCGCAGAACATCGCCATCAATGTGTCGGCCAAGGTTCGCGTCATTACCGCCCCGACCAACGGCCAGTGGGCCGGCGCGTACAGCCGCAGTCTGCTACGCAATCCCCCAGCCGCGTGTACAACCGCCGGCAACGGCACGATGGCCATCGAACTTCGCGGCAAGCCGAACAGCACGGCGTTGCATGACAAAGTGCGCGCGCACGAACAAGAGCACGTGACCGACCTTGAAGCCGTTGCCCGGAGCGAACTGCTGGCGTATCACGACTTCCTCACCGGTCTCGTGGGACATGGCACCACGGACAAGGAGTGTTCGGATGATCTATTCCGGCAAGTGGGCACGCGAGACGCAACGGCCGCACAACACTTCATCGACAAATGGAATGCCGCCGTCACAGTCTATGATGCGCCCGGCGGCACGCATCATTCGCGATTCGTGACCAACGTCGACCAGAGCTGCAGTACGGTCCGCATCGCCGAGCAGTAATCACGAACCTTTCGAGAACGCCTCGTGTGAGGGGTGCTTCGCGCGACGAACGTTCAGCGTCGTCCGAACGACACTTGTTCCGGTTGCGGTACTACGATCGGCTGTGCTGGCGCCGCGCCTTCGCCGAGTGCAGCGGGTTCGGCACGTTTCGTCATCAACTGGGTGACGAATCGCTGTCCCTCGGAGATGCGTTCGATCTCAATCGCGATCGTGTCGACCGCCTGTTCCATGCGTTCCAGCCGCTGCGTGTTTTCCAGCAGCTGCGGTGACGGCTTCGCGATACTCGCCCGCCGCAGGATGGCGCGCCCGTACGCCAGCGCGAGTGGGCACAACACCAACACCGTAAAGACAATGATCATCGCCGTCCACTGACCGGCGTTTGGCTGTTGCCGCCCCGGACTCGACGCTTCGGCCTCGGAGCTCGCGACCAGCGCGCCCGGTGCGAGTGCCAGTTGCCGACCGTTAACTGCGATGTCCCGCTCCAACTGCACCATGCGATCGTCTATCACGGCGAGGCGCTGCTCAATGCCCGTGCGCGCCGTTCCAGCGGGGCTCTTCAGCAGTGCTCGCGCGGCTTCATCACGGCGTCCCTGCACGGACGACAACTGGCGCGACAGCTCCGACCGTTTGGCTTTGAGCGCGTCGACATCGACCTGCGTCATGGGCCGAGCCTGGAGTTCCGTGGCAGAGAACTCAATGGCCGCCGGGGGCTGCGGCGGCGCTGGCGGGGCGGTTTGCGTCACGGTGGCTTGCATGCTTGAACCTACGCGCGGGCGTGACGTCCAGTTACATCCGCCGCTTCGGCTCTGGCCCCGCTCGGTCGCACGGGTCAGCTTGGAGGGACGACGAACCGGCCAGCTCGCCGCCCTCTCAACCGTACCGCCGATGACCGCCACCACGATCGCACCTGCACTCCTTGCAACCACGCTGTTGGACGAGGCGCGCACCATGGCGTCGCAAGTGGTGGCCTGGCGGCGTCATTTGCACATGCACCCCGAGGTCGCGTTCCACGAGCACGAGACCGCCCGGTATGTGCGTGACGTCCTCTCGTCTATTGATGGGCTGGAGATCTCGCGCCCGACCGAGACCAGCGTCATGGCGCGGCTGCGCGGTGAGCAGCCGGGTCCAGTCATTGCGGTGCGGGCGGACATCGATGCGCTGCCCATTCTTGAGGAGAACGACGTCGCCTATCGCTCCACGGTGGACGGCGCCATGCACGCCTGCGGACACGACGGCCACACATCTATTGCCTTGGGGCTGGCCACGATCCTGGCGCGTCACCGCGCGTCCTTGCGCGGCGAAGTCCGGTTTCTCTTTCAGCATGCGGAGGAGCTGGCACCGGGCGGTGCGGAGGAGATGGTCCAGCGGGGCGTCATGGACGGCGTGGCACACGTGATCGGTCTGCACCTGTGGTCGACACTGCCGCACGGGCTGATTGGACTCATTGCCGGACCAGCGATGGCGGCCCCCGACAGTTTTCAGTGCCACATTATCGGACGCGGTGGCCACGCGGCGGCACCGCATGAAACCGTCGACCCGATCGCGGTCGGCGCACTTGTGGTCACGGCGTTGCAACAGATCGTCTCGCGCGCCGTGGATCCACTGGACCCGGTCGTCGTGTCAGTCACGCAGTTCGTCGCCGGCAGCACCTACAACGTGATCCCCAACTCGGCCTATCTCGCCGGCACGGTACGCACGTTCGACGCGACGCTCCGCACGCGGGTGCCCGAACTCATGGAACGCGTCATCAAGGGCGTGACGGAAGCGCATGGTGCGACGTTTGATTTCACCGTCGAACGCGGCTATCGACCGGTGGTGAACGATCCATTGCTCACGGCACGACTTGAATCGGTGGTGACACGCACGTTCGGCGCCGACGTGCTCTTTCCGCTCCGACCCACCATGGGCGGCGAAGACTTTTCGGCGTACCAACAAAAGGCGCCCGGAGTCTTCGCATTCATTGGCGCGGGCAACGTGCCGGACGGCATTGCATTCCCGCATCATCATCCCCGCTTCCAGATCGACGAACGCGCGCTCGATGTCGGACTGCGTTATCTCGTCGCGGCCACGCTCGACCTCCTCGGCTGACGTCATCGATGTCGCGGTTTCGCGTCTACCACCTGTTGGCCTTTGTCCCCGTCGTGGCGATTCTTGGCGCGCCGTGGTTTGCCAATCGGGTAGAGCCGTTCGTGCTCGGCATGCCGTTCCTTCTGGCATGGATTGTTGGATGGGTGGTGGTGTCGTCGCCCGTGATGGCAATTATCGGCGCACTCGACCGACGACGCGCGGCCGTACCATGACCATCTCGCTCTCCATTCTTGGCTTCACGTTGCTGGTGGCGCTGGTGCTCAGTGTGCGCGGCGCCAAAAGCGGCATGAGTCTCGAACAGTGGAGTGTTGGTGGGCGCACGTTTGGCACGCTGCTCGTATTCCTGCTCTTGGCCGGTGAGGTGTACACCACGTTCACCTTTCTCGGTGGCAGTGGGTGGGCGTACGGTCGCGGTGCACCAGCGTTCTATATCGTGGCGTATGGTTCCGTGGCATACGTCATGTCGTACTGGTTATTGCCTGCGATCTGGACGCGCGGCACACGCTGGAGAGTGTTGTCGCAGGCGGAGTACTACGAGCGCGCGTACGAGAGTGTCTGGCTTGGGCGCTTGGTGGCGTTAGTGAGTATTGCGGCGCTCATTCCGTATTTGGTGCTGCAGCTCAAGGGGCTCGGACTGATTGTCGCCGAAACGAGCTACGGTGCGATTGGCTCGACGACAGCCATCTGGGTGGGCACGATTGCCACCGTCGTGTATGTCATGCTCTCCGGCATTCACGGGTCGGCGATGACGGCGGCCCTCAAAGACGCACTCGTCCTCGCGGCGGTTGTCGGATTGGCGATCGCGTTGCCCAACATGCTGCATGGTGGCGTTGGGGCCATGTTTGCGCGCATCAACGCGGAGCATCCGGGCTTTCTGGCGTTACCGGCAACCGGCATGTCCGCGAGTTGGTTCGCCAGCACCGTACTGCTGACGGTGTGCGGGTTCTACATGTGGCCACACACGTTCGGCAGTCTGTTCACGGCGAAAGACGCCGCGGTCTTTCGACGAAACGCCGTGCTGATGCCGTTGTATCAGCTCATCCTCCTATTCGTGTTTTTCATTGGCTTTGCGGCGTTGTTATCCGTGCCCGGGCTCACAGGAAGTGATGTGGACCTCGCGCTCCTCCGCGTCACCAAGCTGGCCTTTGGTCCGTGGATTGTGGGGTTGGTGGGAGCGGCGGGTTTGCTCACCGCGCTCGTGCCCGGCTCATTGATTCTCATGAGCATTGCCACCACACTGTCCCGCATGGTGCGACCGGCGACGGTTGCGCGCCCCGCGGGATCGATCGCGCTGGCACGTGCACTCGTGCCGCTGGTAGCGGCCGTCGCCCTGGTGTTCACCTTTCGCGGCGGCGATACGTTGGTGACACTGCTGCTCATGGCCTACAGCATGGTGACGCAACTCTTTCCAAGTCTCGTGATGAGTCTCATGCGCACGCCGTGGGTGACCAGTCGCGGTGCGATGACCGGCATTGTAGTTGGTGAAGCGACGGTTGCCGCAATCACGCTGTCGAATGCAAAATTGCCGGAGCTGTTTCCGGGTCTGCCGCACAGCATCACCGACATCAACATTGGGACCGTGGCCCTGCTCCTCAACGTGACGGCGATGCTCGCGGTCAGCGCGCTTCGTCGTCCTCACGTCACTCCACGCTCGACTTTAGTCGACGGTGCCGTTCATGCTCACACGTAGACGTTCACGCGGAGCCGCTGCGTTGATCGCGTGGTGTATTCCCGCATTCATTGCCGCGCAGACGCCAGATCTTTCGGCCATCACCGACAAGGTCTTCGCGCCGTGGAATTCGACGCACACACCTGGCTGCGCGGTAGGCATCGCGCGCGGCGGTCAGGTGCTCGTGCGCCGAGGGTATGGTATGGCGGACATCGTGGCCGATCGGTCAATCACGGGCGAGACGATTCTCGAATCGGGGTCGGTGGCCAAGCAGTTCACCGCGACGGCCGTGTTGTTGCTGATGGCCGACGGCAAATTGTCGCTCGACGACGACGCGCGAAAATATCTCCCGGAGTTGCCGGTCTATTCGCGCCCGATCACCATTCGGCATCTGCTCACGCACACGAGTGGACTGCGCGAGTGGAGCAATCTGGTGGAGTGGCAAGGATGGCCACGCGGCACGCGAGCGCACACGCAATCGGATTTCTTCGAACTGATCACGCATCAAACGGCACTCAACTATGCCGTCGGCGATTACTACTCGTACACGAACTCCGGCTTTCTCTTGCTGCGCACGTTGATCGAACGCGTCTCCGGCCAGTCATTCCCCGCCTTCACCGAGACGCGCATTTTTCGTCCGCTCGGCATGACGCATACGCGCTGGCGCGATGACTTCACGCGCATCGTGCCGGGCCTCGCGCAAGCGTACAGCCGCGCACCCGACGGATGGCACCTCGACATGCCGTTCGACAACGTGATTGGTGCCGGTGGATTGCTTACGACTGTCGGTGATTGGCTCGCATGGAACGAGGCCTTGACACGCAAGACCTTGGGCGCGGCGGTCGTCGACTCCATGATGCGACGCATGCGCCTCACCAGCGGGCTTGAGATTCAGTACGCACTCGGCATCGTGCAGACCCGCTATCGTGGATTGCGCGAAGTCTCGCACTCCGGATCGACCGCCGGCTACAGCACATTTTTGGCGCGCTATCCGGAGCGCGACAACTTGTCGATCGCCGTGATGTGCAACGCTGCCGGCGCGGGCGCCACCGCGTACACGCATGCCATCGTCGATGCGCTGATGCCCGATCTGCCGCGCGCCGCAACCATGGATACGGTGCCGTCGCCCACGGAGCAGGCCGACCTGGTGAATTTCGCCGGATTCTATCGCGATACGCGAACCAACACGCCCTTGGAGCTCGAACTGACCAACGGCCAACTGCGGCGAGCGGGAGGTCCGGCCGGTCGTTCGTTGCGCGACGGCACCGTGGCCTTCGGTGCGACGCGCGTCCGCATGGAGCGTGGCGCCGACGGCAAGGCTCGCACCCTCAAACAGGCCACCGCCGACGGAGACACGGTCGTGTACGTCTTCGCCGGACCGCCATGGACGCCGTCACCGGTCGACCTTTCCGCCCTGGCGGGACGCTATCGGAATGACGAGATCGGCGTCACTTTCGACGTGAAGGCGGGTAATGGTATTCTCCTCCTGAGCCCGCGGGCCGGGGTAACGGACACACTAACGCCGACCTATCGTGACGCGTTCAGGGTGGGCGGAGGAAGTGTCTGGTTCACCCGCGACGCCTCCGGTCGAGTTGTCGCGAAACACCTTGGTTCAGCCCGGGTATGGGACTTCGTTTCACAACGCGTCAGGTAACACTGGTAAGTTTCGTTCACGCCGTTCTGCAGCCCTCACCTGTCACACCCCCGACTATGCGCTCTTTCACACCACGTCGTTTGCTCGCCGCGACCGCGTTGCTGCTTTCCATCGCCACGGTCGCCACTGCCGCTCAGCGCGCCTTTGCCGACGTCTCGGGTAAATGGGCGGTCGCCGTAGACATGCAAGGTACGACCAACGAATCGATGCTGACGCTCAAGCAGGAGGGCGAAGCGCTCACCGGCGTGATCGAGAGCGAGCAGATTGGTAGCCGCAACCTCGCCGGCAATGTGAAGGGCGATACGGTGCGATTCGCGTTCTCGGTCGACATGGGGGGCCAGGTGCTCGACATCCGCGCCGCCGGCCTGCTCAAGGACAAGGACAACATGACTGGACAACTGGAACTCGCCGGCATGGGCGCGGCCCCGTTCACGGCGAAGCGCCAGCCGTAAGTCACCCTGTGAACAACCGCGCGGCGTCGGACTTCGGTTCGGCGCCGCGCGTCGTATTGGGCATATCAAGCATCAGGGTTCGACGACTGGCGCCGTCGAGTCGGTGGGGAGCCCCGCACGTCGGGCGAATACGCCGACATACGGGCGCGCTGTTTGCATTCGACGAAATTGCGCTAATATGTCCCGCACTGACGCGGCATGGTGATCGCGCCGCGCCCCTTCGCCTGTCAACGCCGTCGCCTCGTGGTGACCTACCGGTATCCGACTCCATGTCGAGCGTACCCGATTCTGCGCCGTTGAGTCGTTCTGGAGGTCGCGGCTTCTGGCAAGCGCCGGAGCAGTATTTGCTGGATGCCGGTCGTGACGGCGAACTGCTGATTGCGCGCATTCGCATTCTGATCACGTTGGCGCTGCTTCTGGTGCCGTTGGCCAATCTGCTCTGGGCGGCGCGCGACGAGCGCCCGCAGCACTTGATCGGTCTCGCACTGACGGCGTGCGTTTTTCTGGCCTCCGTTGTGTTGTGGCTCTACGTCCGACGTGACGGGGGGCAGCCGTGGATCCCGTTGGCGACCAGTGTGTTCGATGTCAGTGTCGTGACGCTCGCCCAGCTGAGTTTCGCCTACGCCAGTGATCCACATGTCGTGGTGAACAGCAAGATCACATACGATATGTACTTCCTGGCGCTTGCTGGCACGTGCTTGCGGTACGACAAGCGCGTGGCGTTGTTGGCGGGCGTGATTGCCATCCTGCAGTTCAGCGGCACCATTCTGTTTGTCACCACATACTTTCCGCTCAACGTACCCGGCGTCACCAGCATCTACGGTCGATTTCAGTGGTCCGACCAGGTGTCGCGGGTGATTGTGCTGATCATTGCAACCGCGCTCAACGTCTACATCGTGCACGGCATCCAGACGCAGCACACGCTCTCCAACGCCGATCCACTCACCGGCGTCTTCAACCGACGGTTTTTCGACGAACACTGCCAGAGTGAACTGTTGCGGGCCGTGCGACTCGACGTCCCCCTGTCGATTGCCATGATTGACGTGGATCACTTCAAACAGTTCAACGACGAGTTTGGGCACGCGGCCGGGGATCATGCGCTGCGCGTCGTCTCGCGCGCGCTTGAACTCGCTGTGCGACGGCGTGACCTAGTTGCGCGCTATGGCGGCGAAGAGTTCGTGGTGATCTTTCGCGATACGGCCGCTCCCGACGCCGTCGCGCGCGCCGAGCGCATTCGGGAGAGCGTTGCGAGACAAGTGCTATCACACGGCGCCAGCGAGCCACGCCCGATTACGGTGAGCGCCGGTGTGGCGAGCTATCCAGCGGATGGCACGACCGTCGTCGAACTGCTCGCGGAAGCAGACCGTCGACTGTTCGCAGCGAAACGCGATGGACGGAACCGCGTCGTGGGAATTCGCCTCATTGACGCCTCCGCGCGCCTGCTGGGATAGCACTCGGCCGTTCGCGTCGCGCAAGGCAACTCGTTACAGGTCGTCCAGCGAACGCGGCCAATCGCTCTTCAACAAGCGGGACATGGCGCGGTCCGCCAACAGTCGTCCTCCGGTCTGGCAGCGCGCGCAGTAGTTCGTTTCGTTCTGCGCATACCGGATGCGCTGCACGGGAGCACCACACACCGGACACGGTGCACCATACCGCCCGTGCACGGCCATCTCTGGGCGAAACGCCGTCACCCTCACGGGCCAGTCGCCATTCAGCTCTGTGCGAAGTCGGTCGGTCCACATCGTGAGCGTTGATCGTACCGCGGTGATGAGCTGACCCGCCGCCTCGTCGCTCATACGCTGCGTGAGCAGTAGCGGCGACAGACGCGCCGCATGGAGAATCTCGTCCGAATACGCATTGCCAATGCCGTCCAGGAGCCGCGGATCAGTGAGTGCGCGCTTCAGCGTGTGATTCTCGCTGCGCAGTCGCGCGATCAACGCCGCGTCAGTCGATGCGAACACGTCCAGCCCACCGCGCTCCATGGCACGCAAGGCCTCGCGACCCACCACGGCGGTGAGCGAGGCGCGCCGAGTGGTACCAGCTTCGGTGAGGACCAGCGATCCCGTACTGAATTCAAAGCGGGCCATCGCCGCACGGGCCATTGGTTTCTTGCCGAGTGGCGCCCACTGCAGCCGTCCGGCAATCATGAGATGAATGACCAGGAACCGGTCACCGGCGAATGCCAGCACCACGCGCTTGCCAAGTCGCTCCACGCCGAACACTGGTGCGTCGACAAAATCGGACAATGGTGGCGATACCGAACGCAGGACAAACGGGGTCACGACCACGATCTCGCGCACGAGCGCATCACGCAATCGCTCGCGCAGGGCGTCCTGATAGATCGTGATGTCTGGCAGCTCAGGCATGGGGCCATGGTACGCGCTGCCGGGCGCCACGGCTAGTCCACGCCACTTGGTACTGGTCGAGGACCCCGCGACGTCGCATATTCGACAGTCGGTCGACCATCCACACCGGCCCCGTGTCCCTCGCAGGAGAACCGCCATGCCGTTGTCGCCACCGCGTCGTTCGCCGATCGCACCGCTCGCCACTATGGTATTGCTGCTTCCGCTCGTGCTACCGCCCGCGCTCGTCGCGCAGAGTAAGCGCATGATGACCACCGACGACCTTATGCGCATACGCGGGGTGGGTGGCGTGGCGCTGTCGCCCAACGGCGAACGTGTACTCTACACCGTCTCCGCATGGGAACACGCCAATGCACGCGGCGACACCGCACTCGGCGACAAGCATGATCGACGTTCGCACGTGTGGATTGTGCCGTTCGCCGGTGGCGCGGCGCGACAGCTGACATCGAGCGAGCGCGGCGAGTCGCAACCGCAGTGGTCACCCGACGGGTCGATGATTTCGTTTGTCAGTGCTCGCGGTACGGCGGTCGGGGAGGATGGACCGAAGCCGCAGATCTGGGTGCTGAATGCGGACGGCGGTGAGGGCTGGGCGCTGACGACGGCGCGTGACGGTGTCGTTGCCTATAGCTGGTCGCCCGATGGCAAACGTATCGCGTTTACCACGCCGGATACGCTCCCTCGCGAGAGGGAAGCGCAGCTCAGGCGCCGCGATGACCCGAAAGTGTATGAAGGCGATTTGCGGCTCAATCACCTCTGGGTGATCGATGTACATCGATCACCCAG
>JANMKU010000329.1:0-13976 GCA_031372205.1 Gemmatimonadaceae bacterium
TTGATGATCTCGATGCTTTCGATGTCTTCAGGGCTGATGTCGTTGAGACGACCACCGATATTTGCACCTTGGGTCCCGAGCCGACCGGCAGGGCCAACCGGACCCGCGGCGGTGGCGTTGTTGACGCGAATACCGTCCACGTACAGCAACGGCGAGTTATCGAGACCAATACTGCTTCGGCCGCGGATTTGTATTGATGGACCGGCACCGAGGCGACCCGTGCTCGGCGCGATGATCACGCCGGCCGCGCGCGCCCCAATGAGCGTGGCGACACTTTGCGCGCCGGACTTGGACATCGCGTCATCCGCGCTGATCGAGGCCACTGAATTTCCGATCGAGCGACGGACTTCACCGCCAGCAGTGCCCGTCACCACCACTTCATCGAGCGTTGCGGCTGCGGTTGCGAGTTCGAAATTGAGCACGACAGGTTGCGCGCCGAGCGTTGCATCCATCCGCTGGGCGGCGTATCCGATGCGTCGCGCCGAGACTGACACCTTTCCGGTCGGCAAGCCACCGAGTCGAAAGCGACCGTCTTGATCTGTTTGGGTCCCAAAGAGTGTGCCAACAACTTGAATGGACGCGCCGACCACCGGCAGCTTGCTCCGACCGTCGATCACTCGCCCAGTGATTTGCGACGTCGGCGCCGCTTGCGAGGTCACAACCCGCAAAGACAAGGTCGAACTGATCAGCCCAGCGACGAGACAGACTACGACCCGCTTCGTCGTCCGCGTCACGTGCTTCCAAAACCGAGTGCGCATCCTGAATGCTCCTGTTGGTGGATCAATGAGGCAGAGGGCGCCACGCGGACCCGCGCACGATGCGCCCCGGCTTGGCCCCTGTGTGACGGCCGTCGCGCACGACTTCGACGCCGTTAATGAGCACCGTGTTCACTCCAGTCGAGAGCTGCAACGGTCGCTCATATGTGGAATGCTCTTGTATTCGCTGCGGATCAAACACGACGACATCCGCGTACATCCCGGGCCGCAGCACACCGCGGTCCGGAATAAGCAGCCGAGTCGCGACGGCACTCGTCATCTTGCGCACCGCGTCTTCGAGCCCGATCACATGCTCGTCGCGCACATACTGGCCGAGAATGCGCGGATAGGTTCCGTAGGCGCGTGGATGTGTCATCGCCTTCGTGCTATCGGGATCACTTCCCCCAGCATCGGTGCCAATAATCATCCACGGCTGTTTGAGCAGTTGCCGCACATTGTCCTCGCTCATCAAGAAGTACATGGTGCCAATGTCTCGCTGTTCGCTTCGGAGCAAGTCCATCACGGTGTCAAGCCAATCCTTCCCCATGTCGGCGGCGATTTCCGACAGTCGGTGCCCGATCCATTTCTGGTTCGCCGGATTTCGCAGGCCGCCGATCAACACGCCTTGCGGCGTACTTTGCTCACAGAGGCTCTCCCAAAACGACGTCGGATGCTCCACTTCAGCGCGTATCTTGGCGCGACCGCCCGGATCGGCGATCATTGTTTGCAACTTTCCGTCGGCTGACGCAAACGGTGGCAAACACGCGGCGAGTCCAGTGCCACCAGCAGTGTACGGGTACATCGTGGCCTGCACGTCGAGGCCAGACGCGCGCGCCGAATCGATCTTCGCAATCATGGCGGCTTGCTTGCTCCAATTGCCAACACCGGCCGCTTTGAGATGATAGATCTCGACGGGCACTCCCGCTTCCCGTCCAATACGCAGCGCTTCATCCATGCCCTCAAGCACCTGGTCTGCTTCGGAGCGCATGTGCGTTATGTAGATCCCACCATATGGCGCCATCACTTTGGCGATCGCGATGAGCTCCTCGGTGCTGGCGAAATTGCCGGGCGGATAGATAAGCGCGCTGCCGAGTCCGAATGCGCCGTCCTCCATCGCGTTTCGCATCGCCCCTCGCATGGCGTCGAGCGCGTCGGCCGACGGCGTCCCCAGTCGCATACCCATGCCGTACTGCCGGAGTGTGCTCGCGCCGACAAACGATCCGACGTTTGGCGTGATGCCGTGCGTCTCCATGGCACGCAACCACGCATCGAAGCCGCGCGGCCCCATGAACCGCCGTGCCGTGGCGGCATTCGGTGGGGCCAAGTTTTCCAGTGATCGCTCGCTGATCGGAGCGGCCGTGTACGCCTCTCCGAAAATTTCTGTCGTAATGCCTTGTGTCACTTTGCTGACGTCACGACCATCGCCGTTGACATAGTCGCCGCCCGCCTGGATATCGATGAAACCCGGCGCGACCACGAGTCCGGTCGCGTCAATGCGTCGACGCGCTGTGAGCAGCATCGACGATCCACGTCGCACGATCCGCGCAATACGATCACCACGAATTGCCACGTCACCGTAGAACCACGCGTTTCCCGCCCCATCGACAATGCGTCCGTTGGCGATCACCACGTCATATGTCGAGTCGGCCGACCGAGGCGCGCCGCCGCCAACGACTCGCGCGCTATGACATGCGCTCGCGCCCACGCAGGCAAGCAAGAGCAGGCCGCGCCCGAGCGTGAGGCACCGAGTACGTGTGCGAAAGACTTTCATGTTGAGTGTCCCCCTGCCAACCGTTGACCACGTGTGAATTGTCACGCCCGTGCCAGGAGTGCCGACGACGCGCGTCGCGCGCACTCGGCCAGCACCGTTGCACCGACGACAATGGCGTCTTCGGACACATCGAATCGTGGCGAGTGCGCGGCAATCACCTCTTCACCCCCGTCGCGCGCACCGATGCGAAGAAAACATCCCGGCATGCGTTGCTGATAACAGGCGAAGTCCTCGCCGGCCATGTTGGTGAACCCAAGCGGTACCACCGCATCGTGGCCGAGCACACCAGCCGAAGCGGCGGCGGCCCATGACGCGGCGTCTGCATCGTTGATCACGGGTGGAACACCACGACTGAACGTCACGCGCGCACTCACGTGATGTGCTGCCGCGATGTGCGTGCAGATGTGCGTGAGTTCATCGTGCAGCAAGGCCCGCGTCACGTGGTCCGTGGCGCGAATCGTTCCGCGCAGCTCGACGCGCTCGGGGATAATGTTTGGCGCCGATCCAGCGGTGATCACGCCGACGGTCACCACAGCTGGCAGGGCGGGGTTCACGCGACGCGCGACGATAGTCTGCAGTGCAGAAATCACAGCGGCCATGCACACCACGGGGTCCGCCGATTCATGAGGTCGCGCGCCGTGCGCGCCTCGCCCGGTCAACAGGATGTCAAATACGTCGGCCGATGCGGCGAGCGGACCAGACTGCGCCACCACATGGCCGACCGTGAAGCGACGATCGACATGTGCGCCAAAAATCGCCTGGACATCGTCGAGGAGTCCGGAGTCCAATACCGCCTGTGCCCCTTCGCCAATCTCTTCCGCCGGTTGGAACACGATCAGCACATCACCCGTGGCCGGTCGCTCGCGCAACAGCGTGGCGGCGCCCAGCGTCCACGCCGCATGCACATCGTGGCCGCAGGCGTGCATCACCCCGTCATGCTGCGACGCAAACGACAATCCCGTCGCCTCGTGAATGGGCAGCGCATCAATGTCTCCCCGCACCGCGACCACCGGTGCGCTGCGATCGTTCCCGGCGATGCGCGCAATGAGCCCCGTCCCGGCGACGCGATCAATGCGTGTGGGCGACAGCCGCTGCAGTTCACGCTCAAGCACGTCGCGCGTGCGCACCTCTGCAAACGCCAGTTCCGGATGCTGATGCAGGTCGCGCCGAACGGCGATCAGTCGTTCTCGCAGTGCGGGCGACACACCAACACCGGTGCCCGTCACGGCCGCAGCTCCTCAACGCGCACGGTTAACGCGTTCACGAAGTCTTCGTCTACGGTGACGCCGATGCCTGGTCGGCTGCGCGGGACGTGCACCAGGCCTTCGTCGTTCATGGTCCATTCCGGCGAGACGATGTCACGCGCCCAGTAGCGCGCGCTGGGACTTAGATCGCCTGGCAGCGAAAAGTTCGGGAGTGAGGCGAGGGCCACGTTGTAGGCACGCCCAATGCCGCTTTCGAGCATGCCGCCACACCAGACGGGCATACCGGCGTGTTGCGCGACATCGTGAATCGCCCTCGCCGTGGTGAATCCTCCCACACGACCGGGTTTGATGTTGATGATGCGACCGCTCTGCATCGCGATCATGTCTTCGGCGCGATCGATCGACGTGATCGATTCGTCAAGACAGATGCGCGTCGCAATGCGACGCTGCAACTCGGCGTGACGCACCAGATCATCATCACCAAGCGGCTGTTCCAGCATGATCAGGTCGAACGCGTCGAGTTGCGCGAGCTGTTCGCTGTCGCGGAGTGTGTACGCCGAGTTGGCGTCGGCCATCAGTCCGACGGTAGCGCCCAACGCCTCGCGCACGGCCCGGACATACGCCACATCCTGCCCGGGCTGAATCTTGAGTTTGATTTTGCGATAGCCAGCCGCGACGGCCGCGCGGGCCCGCTCGACGAGCAACGCGGGTTCCGGCTGAATGCCCAACGAGATGCCGGTGGGCACCAGGTCACGCGTTCCGCCAAGCAACGCGGATAACGACGTGCCGCTGACGGTTGCCGCGAGACCCCAGCAGCCCATCTCCACGGCCGCTTTGGCCATCTGATGGCCGCGAATGTTGGCGTTGAGCACCGCATGGACGGCGTCTGGGCCATCGAACGACCGCCCAAGTATGCGCGGTGCCAGCCATTCACGAATCGCCAGCCACGCGGTGTCGATCGTCTCCGACGTATAGATCGGCAGTTGAAAGGCGACGCATTCGGACCAGGCGTGCGCGCCGCTCACATCGTGCAGCTGGAGCAACGCGATCCGTCGCTCGGCCATCACGCCAGACGAGATGCGAAAGGGTTCGCGAAGCTGCAGCCGAATCTCGCGAAGCACGATCCGATCAACCTGAAACGCTATGCGGGCTGTGCTGATCACGTTGCTCATGTGCGTGCACCGCGAGACAGCAGGTAGAAGGCGCGCGAGGTGTTGGCGTCGCGGTGGATCGACTGCACCTCGTATCCATTGGCCAACGCCCACGTGAAGTGCTTGCGCACCGCGTGACGCCACGCCGCGACCGCCTCCGGCGCGTGCTCGCTCACGAGTCGAATGTCGCTCGGAATCTCGATCCAGAGAGACGGCGGCGGCACACGCAGGTCGACGACGACATCGCTGGCGCGCGGCGCCAGCGTCAACACGGGCTGCCGACGCGGCTCGGTGGTGACGGCGGTCTGGGTGGGTGCGGTGGCGTGCGTACCGACCGAGACAATCAAGCGATCTGTGGGCACGCCGTGGTGGAGCGGACTGGTCGACGTTCCGTACATGTCGTTGACGTATCCAACGACGCGCGCGCCAAGTCGGTTGAGATTGAGATACGCATTCTTCGCGACCAGTGGATCGAAGGTCCAGGACATCCGCAGCACCCCGCGTTTGGCGAGCACGTCTCGCTGGGCCTCCTTGAGCAGGCGACCAACACCAAGATCGCGCGCTGAATCACGAACGCCCAGCATGTGTGACCAGTGTACTCGCTCGTCACCGTCAAAGCCGGTCAGCCCAAAGACCATCCCGATCAATACATCCCCGTCCCTGAATGCCCCGATGACGATGCCGCCGACATAGGTGGCCACTTGCAGGAGCGACGCGGGCACGCGGTCGGTGTACCCGGGACCCCACACTTCGTCCTGCAGGTCCTGGCACGCGCGAAACTCCGACAGCGCGGTGACGGGTCGCACGTCAATAGCGCTCGCCGCCGCGTGGTGGGGTGACGCGGTCGGCAGGGTGTCCGTGAGGCTCAAGGGGACGGTCGTCTGATGCATGCGGTGGGTTCGTGCAGTCCAACAAGGCGTGGGGCCAACATACGAGCCGCTCTGGTATACCGCAACTGCGAACCAAACTGGCCCACATGACGGTGTGCAAGTAGGATTACCCGTTCGCGAATCGGTCGGGTGGGCCGTACGTTGGTCCGCGCCCTGTACTCCCGTCTTCCATTTTCGAGGCTGTGTATGCATCGCGTCGCGCTCGTGACGATGCTGTCGCTTTCCCTGGCGCTCGCGCCGCATGTCCCAGCCCAGGGGAAGCCCACCATTGCGCAATTCTTAAGTCCCGCGTATCCCACCGACCTCGTCACCGCGAAACGGGCGGACCGCATTGCGTGGATCGCGTATGACCGGGGGATGCGCAACGTCTACACGGCGGCCGCGCCCGATTTTACGCCTGTCCGTCTGACGAGCTTTTTCAAGGATGACGGCATCGAGATCCCGACCGTGTCGCTGTCGGATGATGGATCGACCGTGCTTTTCGTCCGCGGCACGGCATCGAATCGCCAGGGATGGATTGCCAATCCGTCGCACAACCCTGATGGCGGCGACTATGCTACGTGGGCGGTGAAGACCAGTGGTGGTCCGGCATGGCGAGTCGCCGGCGGCGACGGCTTCGTGCCCTCGCCAGATGGTCGCTGGGCCATCGCGGCGAAGGACGGTCAGATCTATCGCGTTAGTCTTGTCACGGGTGGCCGTAAGACAGCGATGGATACGGGCGGCGTTCCGTTCATCAAGGTGTGGGGCAGCAATGGCAGCCCACAGTGGTCGCCCGACGGATCAAAGATCGCGTTTGTGAGTCTCCGTTTGAATCATTCGTTGATCGGCATCTATGATGGGACAACCCGCACCGTAGACTACATCGCGCCGAGTTTCGATTGCGACGGTAGTCCGATGTGGTTCCCCGATGGCAAGCGACTCTTTTTCTCGCGACGGCCCGGCGTGCCGTTCGGGCGACACACGCAGCAGGGCGATGGCGGCATTGGATTCCCGGCGGGCGCCGCTGCCGTTCCGCCCTCGGCCAGCAGCAAAGCAATCGTGGACCTAGAATCCGGCTGTGGCGGTGGGCGCGGTGGTGGCGCCGGACGCGGTGGAGCAGGGCGCGGTGCCGCGGCATCGAGCAATCCGTTGCTCACCGTACCGGGGCTGTTCAGCGCCGCGTTCTCCGGCGGGTACACGCAATCATTCATGATCGCGGACGTGAGTACGCGCACCGCGCACGAAGTGTGGCACAACCAACCCGGCGACGCGCTCTTTGCGACC
The DNA here is from genome assembly GCA_031372205.1 of Gemmatimonadaceae bacterium. GTDB lineage: Bacteria > Gemmatimonadota > Gemmatimonadetes > Gemmatimonadales > Gemmatimonadaceae > Gemmatimonas. The sequence continues at coordinate 7,036 of JANMKU010000329.1, forward strand.
ATTGGCAACATGCGACTGGCCGGCGACCACATCGTGTTCCCCGTCCAGGTGCCGCGCGATGAGTGGGATCGTTTCTATAGCGTGAGTCTGACTGCCGCAGGAAATCCGGCGCCGGTGCGATTGACGACCACCGACGGCCTCATCGAAGGCAGCGCGATTTCCGGCGACGGCCACACGTTCCTGTATTACACGAACGCCACCGACATCGAGCGCCGACACGTGTGGGCGGTTCCGGTTGCGGGCGGTACGCCACAACAAGTCACCGTTGGACATAACGCGGAGACCGACCCGACGCCGCTCTCGTCGGGGAAGCGACTCGCCTACTTCTCGTATGGCGCGGCGCAACCGCCCGCCGTGACGGTGATGTCGCGCGAGAACGGCGTGGCGCGCGTCATTTTCCCCACGCTGCCGAAAGATTTCCCGACCGCCGCGCATGTGACGCCAGACATTGTGATCACCAAAGCGGCCGATGGCATGGAGGTGCACAACCAAGTCTTCGTGCCGAAAGATCTGAAACCTGGTGAACGCCGTCCCGCCTTGGTGTTCGTGCAGGGGGGGCCGCCGCGTCAAATGCTGCCGACCTACCACTACATGCACGCCTACACGCTGATGTATGCATTCAATCAGTGGCTGGCTGATCAAGGCTATGTGGTGATCTCGGTCAACTTTCGTATGGGCACCGGGTACGGGAAGTCGTTCACCAATGCGCCCGGCACCTTCGTCAACGGCAACGCCGAGTATCAGGACGTCGTTGCGGGCGCGAAATATTTGCAGTCGCGACCGGACGTTGATCCGACGCGCATCGGCATCTACGGGCAATCGTACGGCGGCTTGCTGACGGCCCAGGCCCTCGCTCGCAATTCGGACATTTTTGTGGCGGGCGCCGACCTCGCGGGCCTGCACCTCTATACGAACACCATCACCGACAGCTCACTCGCGTATCGATCCTCGCCCATCGCCGCGATCAACACGTGGAAATCCCCGGTCTTTTTGTGGCAAGGGGACGACGATCGTAATCTTGATGCATCGCAGACGATCGGACTCATTCCGCTGTTGCGTGCGCGAAACATCTACTTCGAACTCCTCGTGGTACCCGACGATATGCACGAAGCCGCACTGCATCGTCGCCTGCTCGACATGTACGAACACACCGCCGACTTCTTGCACCGATTCGTCTGGGAGAAGCAGACACCGCCGTCTCCCACATAGCAGGCACAGGAAATCGAAGCAGCGTGCGACATGGCGCTAGTCATCGCGCGACGATGCCGGTGGACCAATCTGCAAGGCGATGACCTCTTGCGTGTCAAGTAGCGTGATTGAAAGTTCGAGTGTACCTCCGAGCGCACGCGCGTACGACGCCAGGGACGAGACACGCATATCGGCGCGTCGCTCCAGCTTTGACACATCGGTCTGGGAAATCTCGAGTCGTCGGCCAGCGCGCGGGCGGCATCAGCAACATTGGTCCACTCGCGCCAGCGCGCCTTGAGTTCACGATAGTGGGCCAGTTCCACCAGCGCGCGATCATAGGCGCAGGCTCCGTGAGTTGCTTCGCGAGTTGCGTCGCAATTCGTCGTCCGTTAGCGCCAATTTGATCTTCGTAGTATTCATCGAGACTCAGCACCGACTGGGCGGCCCGCTTCAAGCCTACGCGATCTGCCAGCGCGACGACGTCGAGATAATCGCGTGTCGCGTTGCGACGAAGGACTAACCACGACTTGATCCGAAAAATCTCTTCCAGGGTCGGCACGCGCACGGGGTGATTTGCACGTGATCATCGTCGATTGAAATCCGATGCGCGGCATAGTGTGCGGCCGCGGTCCCGCCAACGAGCACTGCATCGGGCAGGATTTGCTGCAGGTGCGCGGCCGCCTCCAACACCTTGGCGAATCGAGGGTCTGTCACAGTATAGTCCTCTTAACGGCTAGTTGTTTATGACTAGTATCGACACAGAAAGTCAACTACGAGCATAGGACACCATCCATGAATCACGCGACAGCGTTTGCCGCTTCGCTCGGAGTGCAGTACCCGATCTTCCAGGCGCCAGTTGGCAGTGTCGCGGGTTCGGCACTCGCCGCCGCCGTGTCGCGCGCTGGCGGTTTGGGCGCGCTAGCTCTCACGTGGACCACGCCGGACAATGCGCGCCGACTCATCGCCGAGGTCCGGGCGGAAACGGACCGTCCCGTGCAGGCCAACTTCGTCCTTGCGTTCCCGAGTACGGCGCTCGCTGCCGCTCTCGAAGCGGGCGTGCGCATCGTGACATTTTCGTGGGGCATGCCCGCAAGTGAAGTGGCGCTTCTGCAGTCATTCGGCGCGCGCTTCGGCGTGCAGGCCACGACGGTTGATGGCGCCAGGCGCGCACTCGATCTCGGTGCAGATTTTCTCATCTGCCAGGGCGTGGAGGCGGGCGGTCATGTGCAAGCCACGCGCAGTCTCGATGACATACTGCCGCGCATCGTCGAGGCCGCGAACGGTACGCCGGTTATCGCGGCAGGTGGGATCGGCGACGGCGCGGGCATCGCGCGCGTGCTAGCCGCTGGCGCGTGCGGTGCGATGCTCGGCACACGCTTCGTCGCGACACACGAATCGCTCGCGCATGAACTCTACAAGCGTCGTTTGGTGGAAGCCGGCGCGACGGACGCGACGCTCACCGTCTGCTTCGATGGCGGCTGGCCCTATGCCGCGCATCGTGTGCTGCGCAACTCGACACTCGAAACGTGGGAAGACGCGGGCTGTCCTCCGGCAGGTCGACGACCGGGCGAAGGCGACCGAGTCGCGGTCAATGCAGCCGGCCGCACGTTTTTTCGTTACGACGACGCTCCGCCGCTCGCCGACACGGAAGGCAACCCGGACGCCATGTGCCTGTACGCCGGCACGAGTTGCCAGCATGTTGACGATCTTCCGACGGTTAACGACTTGATGCAGCGGCTCAGGGGCGAATGGGAACGGCCCTGACCCGCGTCGAATTCGACTGCAGCCAACGCTCCTTATCCCAAACAAAGCTGAGTGCTCTGGTGACCCGACAATTCGCGACCCTGCTCGCGCTCGCGAGCTTTTCGGCGCCGCACCTCCATGCGCAATCGCCGCGCGACGCCGCGCTCTTCGCTCCGCTGCAGTGGCGCAACATCGGACCGAATCGCGGCGGACGATCCATTGCCGCTGCCGGTTCAGCCCGTCGTCCACTGGAGTACTACTTCGGCGCAACCGGTGGCGGTCTCTGGAAAACGGTCGATGGTGGCACGTCATGGATGCCGACAACAGACGGCCAGATACAGAGTTCGTCGGTTGGTGCCGTGGCAGTGTCGGAGTCCAATCCGGACGTGGTGTACATCGGCATGGGCGAGACCGAGCTGCGCGGCAACATCATGCAGGGCGACGGCATCTATCGCTCAACAAACGCCGGGCGCACATGGGCGCGTGCGGGACTTGAGACCACGCAGGCCATCGCCCGCGTACGCATCGATCCCACCGACGCGAATCGTGTATACGTCGCAGCGCTCGGGCATCCATACGCGGCACACGACGATCGCGGCATCTATCGCACCACCGACGGCGGCGCCACCTGGTCGAAGATCCTGTTTCGCAACAACCGCACAGGCGCCGTCGATCTTGTCATTGACCCCAACAATGCACGCGTGCTGTACGCCACGCTGTGGGAAGTGTACCGGCGACCGTGGATGCTTTGGAGCGGTGGGGAAGGCTCAGGCTTGTTCAAGTCGACCGACGGCGGCGACACGTGGACGGAGCTGTCTCGAAATTCCGGGCTTCCACGCGGGGTCTTGGGCAAGATCACCGTCACCGTCTCGGGCGCAGACAGTCGTCGCCTGTGGGCCAATGTCGAAGCCACAGACGGCGGCTTGTATCGCTCTGACGATGCTGGTGCGACATGGATGCTGGTGAACGCCGGACGCAATCTCTGGCAGCGCGCGTTCTACTTTCTGCGCATTGCGGCGGACCCGAAGGACCGCGAGACGCTCTATGTGCTCAATTTCTTGCTCGAGAAATCCACCGACGGTGGCAAGACCTTCAAGGCCATCGACGCGCCGCACGGGGATCATCATGACCTCTGGATCGACCCGGGGAATCCTCGGCGGATGATCGAAGCCAATGATGGCGGCGCGAGTGTGTCCGTGACTGCAGGCGCATCGTGGACCGGTCAACGCTATCCCACGGCGCAACTCTACCGCGTCGCCACCACCGATGAAGTGCCGTATCACGTCTGTGGTGCACAGCAAGACAATACCACCGTGTGTGTGCCAAGTGGCGAGGCCATGCTCGCGCCGCCACGCGGCAACAGCGGCGATTGGTTCTACGAAGTCGGCGGTGGAGAAAGCGCTGATATCGCGCCCAAGCCAGGTGCGCCGGATGTCTTCTTCGCGGGTTCGACGAACACCCTTTCGCGCTTCGACCGGCGCACCGGACAAACGCGTGACATACAACCCAACCCGCGCATCGTCATGGGTGAGCCGGCACTGGCCATGCCGGAACGCTGGAACTGGACGTACCCGTTGGCCGTGTCGCGCGTCAATCCGCGCGTGCTCTTCGCCGGATCGCAATACTTGTGGAAGACGGTCGACGACGGCCGCACATGGCGCAAGATCAGCCCCGATCTGACACGTGCCGATTCGGCAACGCTGGGCAACAGTGGTGGTCCGATCGTCTTCGACCAGGATGGTCCGGAGATCTACGCCACCCTCTTCACGATCGCTCCGTCTCGGCGTGACACGAATACCATTTGGACGGGCTCTGACGATGGGCTCGTTCACGTCACGCGCAACGGTGGCCGATCGTGGCGCAACGTCACACCGCACGACTTGCTACCAAACACTCGGGTCAGCCGCATCGACGCTTCACCGCATCGCGCTGGCGCCGCGTACATTGCCGCCGAACGTCATCAGATGGACGACCGGGCACCGTATGTCTGGCGAACCGATGATTATGGCGAGACGTGGACGCGCATCACGCATGGGATGGCGCCTGACGATTTTGTTCGCGTCGTACGCGAAGATCCGGTGCGGGCGGGGCTGCTGTTTGCCGGCACGGAGCATGGCGTGTACGTGTCGTTCGACAACGGTGCACATTGGCGGACACTGTCACAGAATCTTCCCGACGTGCAGGTGTCGGATCTCGTGGTCGTCGCGCGCGACGTGGTCATCGCTACGCACGGACGCGCCTTCTGGGTGCTCGACAACATTGCCCCGTTGCGACAGATCACGTCGGACATGCTGAACGGCACAACAACGAGCACCCTCACGCTCCTCGAGCCGACGCTGGCCGTGCGACGCGTCTACGATGCGGCGCTCGACTACTACGTGCCCGAACGCGCGGACAGTGTGCATCTTGATATCGTAGAACTCGACGGACGACTCGTGCGTTCGCTCTCGGCGGGGCCGGTCGCCGCAGGGATGCACCGCACCTCGTGGGATTTGCGATACTCCGGCGCCACGGTTTTTCCCGGCATCGTGCTCGAAGGTGGCGATCCCCGGCTCGGCATGTGGGCACCTCCGGGGCGCTATGAGGTGCGACTTACGGCCTATGGAGCCGCGGGCGTATCGCATGCACGACAGCCTCTGCGTGTTGCGAAAGATCCGCGACTCACCGACGTCACCGACGACGACCTCCGCGCGCAGTTCCTGCTCGCACGGCAGATTCGCGACAAGGAGAGCGCGGCCAACGAAGCCGTACTGCTCATTCGGAGCATTCGTCTGCAGGTGCGCACACGCCTCGCGCGCGACACGGTTGGCATGGCGCGCGGAACAGCAGGGTCGATCACCAGCGCCGCAGCGGACTTTGTCGAGCGAATCAGTGATGTCGAACGCGAGCTCTACCAGGTACGGAATCAGAGTCCCAAAGATAAAATCGCGTTTCCGATTCGATTGAACGATCGGCTGACGGGGTTGCGTGCGAACCTTGAAAGCGGCGATGAACGCCCAACGGCGGCGCACCAACGTGTGTACCGCGAGCTTGCTGGTGAGCTGGACGCGCACCTGGCAACGTTGGAGATCACACTCCGAGGCGATCTCGGGCGACTCAACGCAGCACTGCGTGCCGCCGGGTTCGCGCCGATTATTGTGCCGAGTAAAGCGCCAGTGAGTTGAATCCGCCGTGACGAGTGGTGACACCGCGCACCGCTCGTGTGACGCTCCGCACAGCCGCATGGAATGAGCGTTGGTATGCCGTTGTCCAAGGGTTCGTGCAGATACGCGCGTCGTTGCGCGACTCGCCCGCGAATAGTGGATTCGGTCCAGTCTTCGACAACACGTCGTGCACAGGTTGCCACGCGAGCGACGGACGCGGCCGTCCGCCAGTCGCGGGCGAACGCTTCGAGTCCATGTTGTTTCGTGCAAGGGTACCCGGCGTTGGCAGTCACGGTGGTCCGGCGCCAGTGCCCGGTTTCGGATGAATGGCGCACCGCGCCGCTCTGGGGCATTGGCCTTGTTGGGGTGGTGAACGGTCACACCAATTTTCTGCACGACGGACGCGCGCGTTCCCTGCTGGAAGCAGTGTTGTGGCACGGCGGGGAAGCCGAGAAGGCGCGCGAGGTCGTGCGCAAGCTGCCGGCGCCGTCGCGAAACGCGTTGATCACCTTCCTGCACTCATTGTAAAGCGACGTAAAGCGAAACGGCGACCGCATCGGTGAACATCGATGCGGTCGCCGCGGTTATCCACCAGCTGAGATCGAACTCGCCGTCTACGGTGTGATCTTGACCGCCGGTGCGATCTGATCCTTGCCTTTGTCCTTTGCCAGAATGCCGTTCACCATCCAGTCCGGTGCTTTCTCCCGCTTGAGCTTCGTATCAAAGAACTGCTGCATGCGCATCGCAATGTCCTTCTGATTCGCGCGGCTGGCCGGATTGTGCACGTCGTTGTTGTAGTCGATCAGGTACACCTCCTTGCCAAGTCGGCGCATGCCGACAAACAGTTCGATGCCCTGATACCAGGGT
>JANMKU010000169.1:0-19898 GCA_031372205.1 Gemmatimonadaceae bacterium
GCGCGTACAGAAGCTGAAGAGCGCCTTTACCCTGCTCGGCGTAACGATTGGCGTGATGTTTCTCATCGCCGTCGTGTCCATCGTTGAGGGAATGGGGCGCTACGTTGAAGAAGATTTCGCCGGGAAACTGATCGGCGCCAACACCTTCACGCTCCGTCGCTTTGACAACGTGGGGCCCGGCGGCAATCGCGGGATGGACTCGCGCATGGTCTCGCGCCGCCCCCTGCTCCAAATGACCGACGCGGACGCGGTACGCGCTGTGCTTCCCCCGTCGATGCCTTCCGCGGTCACGAGCGAGAACTTCACCTATGCGTCGGCACCGGGTGCGCGACCGAAGCAGATTCAAACAGTCGCCACCGACGCCGAGTATTTCGCGATCAAGAAGTTCAAAATTGAACAGGGACGCGCTTTCACTGATCAGGAGGTGCGGGCCGGTTCGCCCGTCATCGTCATTGGGGTCGAGGTCGCCGAGCATTTTTTCCAGGGCCTCACGGCGGAGGGACGACAGCTGCGCATCGCCGGCGTGCCGTTCACGGTGATTGGTGTCATCGAAAAGCAGGGCTCGGTCTTTGGGTTTTCCCTCGACCGACTGGCCATTGCCCCGCGCACGTCACCGATGGGTCGCATCATTCGTCCGCGCGGTGATATTGGATCGCTCATTGTGCAGGCGCGCACGCAGCCCGAGATCGCGGAAGGGGTGGAACTCGCTCGTGGGGCGCTACGGTCAATTCGCGGCCTGCGCGCCGGTGAACAGGACGACTTCGGTCTCGTCACGCAGGACGCCGCGTTCGGCTTCATCAACCAGCTCAAGGGCCGCTTAATCCTGTTCGGGACTGCACTGCCCGCGATCAGCCTCGTGGTGGGCGCCATGGTGATCATGAACATCATGCTGGTTGCGGTCGCCGAACGGACGCGTGAAATCGGGATCCGCAAGGCACTTGGTGCGAAACGCCGTGACATTCTCTCGCAGTTTCTCGTGGAAGCGGCCACACTCAGTACCTTGGGCGCCGCCATTGGCATTGCGCTCGGCATCGGGCTGGCCAAGCTCATCGCGGCGTTGACGCCGTTGCCCGCCGCGGTTGCGCTGTGGTCGATTGGCGCCGCGCTACTCACGGGTGCAGGGGTCGGCATTGCCGCAGGGATGTATCCGGCGAGTCGTGCATCGCGCCTCGATCCCATCGCTGCGCTCAGGCAGGAATAAGCGATGAACCGTCTGTTGCTGATCTTCGAAGGTGTCGGCATGGCCCTCGAAGCCATTCGATCCAACCGGGTGCGCGCGGCATTGACGATTGCTGGCGTGGCCATCGGCGTGTTTGTTGTGGTGGCGATGGGCGCCGTCGTTAACGGCATCCGTGCCTCCTTCCAGCAGGATCTCCAGTCCATCGGCGCCACGACCTTCTATGTCCAGCGTCGCGGCATTGGCATCAGTTCGTGCGACGGCACTGACGAAAAGTGCCCCGATCGGCGCAACCCGCCGATCTCGTTTTCCGAGTGGGAAATGATCAAGCGCGTCACCGGTGTCGAGACGGTCATCGGCGCGTTGGGCGGGAGCGGCAACTTTTCGTATAAGAACAATCGCGTGGAGAGCGTCGGATACGACGCGTACAGCAGCGAATGGCCGCAGGTCGACGCCGCCGACGTTTTTCCGGGACGCAATTTCACGAAGAACGAGCACGACGCGGGGCAGCCGGTTGCGCTGGTGAACGACACGCTCAAGGCCCAACTCTTCGGCTCGTCGGAACCGATCGGCAAGGCAATCACGATCGATGGGCGCCAATTCACCGTGATCGGCGTGTACACGCCGAAGGCAGGCTTTCTCAAGTCACTACAAGGGAAAGGCCCGGACACGCCGCGCGCGATTATTCCGTTACAGAGTGCGGTTCGCCACCTCGACGCATTCCGCAGTGGCCTCTCCTTGCTCGTCCGGCCGTATGGCAGTGCGACCCAGAGCGAAGTGATGGACGAGGTCCTCGCCACGATGCGGGCGCGCCGCGGACTCAAGCCGGGTGCGCGCGACGATTTTGCGCTGGTCGAACAGGACCGGCTGATGGACACGTTCAATCAACTGTTTGGTGCCATCTTCGCCGTGGGCTTGGCGCTGTCGGCGGTGGCACTGCTCGTCGGCGGCGTTGGTGTGGTCGCGATCATGATGATCTCGGTGACTGAACGAACACGCGAGATTGGTGTGCGCAAAGCGCTCGGTGCCACGGCGGCGATTATTCGCTGGCAGTTTCTGGTTGAGGCAGCGACCCTCACATTGATAGGCGCATTGATCGGTCTCGGGCTCGGTGCACTTCTGGCTTGGGCGATCCGCGCCAATAGTGTCATCCCGGCGTCGCTGCCGATGAGTATCGTCGCCACGGCCCTTATCGCCAGCGCCGTGACCGGCGTCGCCTTCGGCATGCTGCCCGCCGTTCGCGCATCACGCCTCGATCCGATCGAGGCCCTGCGGCACGAGTAGTCGCTACGTTTCAGCATGCGTTTTATTGACGTTGTACGCCTTGCGTTGAACCAGCTGCGGGTCAATCCGCTGCGTACCGCATTCACCCTGCTCGGCATCGTCGTCTCGGTCGGCTTTCTCGTCGCCGTCGTCGCCATCATTCAGGGGATGAATGCGTATGTGAAGGAGAACATCGCGGACGCGATGATTGGCATGAACTCCTTTCAGGTACGACGTCTGCCGATCAGCCTCGGGCTCTTCAACGACGATCAGTTTCGCGTGCTGCAGCGACGGCCACGCATCGACGTACACGACGCCGACGCGGTCCGCGACGCCCTCCCGGACGCCGTGGCCATCAGCCTGCAGTCTGGCTGGCCCACGCCGCAGGCGGACGTGATCTGGCGCGACCGCACCCTCGGCAGCGTGCAGATCTTCGGCGTGACAAGCGGCTACCAGGTCGTGCAGGACTACCGGTTCGCTGCCGGTCGGCCGCTCACCGACATTGACGTGCGCGAACGCCGCAATGTGATCGTTGTGGGTGCGGATGTGGCGAAGACACTGTTTGCCGGTGCGGAGCCCATCGACCAGGAAGTCCGCATCATGGGGCAGCGCTTCACCATCATCGGCGTGATCGCAGCCAAGGGTCGCGTGCTTGGTCAGTCGTTCGACGGGTTTGCACTGATGCCGATCACCGCGTTCGAGTCTATTTACGGACTGCGCCAGACGACGACGGTTTCAGTGAAGGTGCGAGACGCCGCGCAGGTTGCGCCGGCGATGGCGCGCGCCGAAGAAGCGATGCGCGTGGCCCGCGGTCTCCGCCCCACCGAGATCGATAACTTCAGCGTCACCACCGCCGACGCACTGGTGGATTTCTGGAATCAACTCACGGCGGTGCTCTTCGCCGTGGTGCCGGCCGTCGTCGCCATTGGTGTGCTCGTTGGTGGCATTGTCATCATGAACATCATGCTCATGGCGGTGACGGAACGCACACACGAGATCGGTCTCCGCAAAGCGATGGGGGCCACCTCAGCAGATGTGCGCAAGCAGTTCCTCGCGGAGGCCGTCGCACTCGCGCTCCTCGGCGGCTTGCTCGGCGTGCTCAGTGGCTGGGCGCTCGCCGCCACCATTGCCGCGTTCTCCCCACTGCCCGCTCGCGTCACGGCGTGGTCGGTCACGCTGGCTCTCACACTGGGCGCGGGGATCGGCGTGCTGTTTGGCGTCTATCCCGCGTCGCGCGCCGCGCGACTGGATCCGATCACGGCGATGCGCGCGGAAACCTGACATGCGTCGCGTCGGTGCGTTGCCGGAGAACGTGCGAATCGCACTCGAAACGCTGCGTGCGAACAAACTCCGTTCGTCACTCACCATCCTCGGCGTTGTTATTGGCGTAGCGACGGTGATGGCGATGGCGGCGATCGTGCAGGGCATTCAGGACCAGATCAATCACACGTTCGAAGTGGCGGGTCCCACCACGTTTTATGTGTTAAAGAAGTTCTCGCAGGTGCCATTGAATCCAGATAACCTGCCCAAAGACGTACGCAACAGACCCGACATCAGCGATCGCGAGGCGGCAGCGATCAGTCGACTGCCAGAGATCAGCTACGCGGCGCTCTGGGGTCAGGTGCTCGCGCGTATCGAAGCCGATGGCGTCCGCTCACAGCCGATGGCGATCTTCGGCGCCGACGATGGCTTCCCGCTTATTCAGGGTGGCGAACTGCAATTGGGCCGCTGGTTCACCCGCAACGAAATGACAGCGGGCGCGCCTGTTGTCATTCTGGAAGAACGCACGGCATTGCGCCTATTCGGTCGTGAGCAATCCATTGGGCGATGGGTGCGTATTGGCGGTCGACCCGTCGAGGTGATCGGTCTCTGGCAAGAGCCGGCGAACATTTTTGCGCCAGCCGGATCGGCAGTGGGCGCCGTCATTCCGTTTCGCATGCTTGATCGCCAATTCGACGTCGATCACACCAACGCACTCTGGATTCCCATCCGTCCACGCGGTACCACATCGGTCGCCGCAGCGCAGGGCGCGGTGATCATGGCACTGCGCGAAATGCGGCGCTTGCGCCCGGCCGATGGCAATACGTTTGACATCGTGACGCAGGATCAGGTGCTCGACACGTTTAACGGACTGACCAACATTTTTTTCCTCGTCATGATCGTGCTCTCAGCGGTCGCGCTGTTGGTCGGCGGCATCGGCGTCATGGCGATCATGACCGTCTCCGTCACCAGTCGGACACGCGAGATCGGTGTACGGAAAGCACTCGGCGCCACACGCCGCGACATTCTGCAGCAGTTCCTGATCGAGGCGGCAACATTGACAGGAATCGGCGGCGCGATTGGCATCGTGGTCGGACTGCTCTTGGGCCGCCTCGCGTCGCTGGCGATGAACGTTGACGCACCCGTGCCAATCGCGCTGACGCTTATCGCCGTGGCGGTCTCGGTGAGTATTGGCATCGTCTTTGGGCTCATCCCGGCGCGCCGAGCGTCGTTGCTCGATCCGATCGAGGCGCTGCGTTACGAGTGAGGTTCAGTAGCCGCGCACGGCCAGAAACCAATCCCACAGCTGCAGATTCTTCGGCGTGCCGAGCACGAATAGCTCCAGCACACTGAGCATTCCAAGCACGGCTAACAGCATCATCGACTGTCGACGGGACAACCACAATTTCCAAATAGTACTCGACTTTGAATGTTCCGCAGCTTGCGCCACCGGATCGCGGTGGCAATGTTCGGCGCTTCCTCCTCATGGCACGGTATGGCACCGTGGAAATACCAACGAACAGTAGCCCGAACGTCGGTCGCGCCAACGAGACACGCATTGCGCCGCCCACGAGCCGATGCCTACGCCGCAGGCGCGAGAGAAGCGCCGGTCGCTGCGCGAAAATTGCTCGGCTTGACGGCTGCCACCGCGCCAAACACTCTGCCGGAGGTAGCCCGCGCGCATGACCAGTTCAGTGAATCCCTTCGACGCCGATGAGTTAGCGTTTGGCGGGATGGATCCGCGCACGGCGGTCGCACTACTCGCCGCCGCGGGAGACATCGCACTCGTCATCGATGCGTCGGGGATGATTCGCGATGTCGCCGTTGGCAGCGGCGACGCCCACCTTGAAGGTGCCACCGAGTGGATTGGTCGCGCCTGGGTCGACACCGTCACCGCGGAAACGCGGATGAAAATCGACACGCTGCTTCGGGAAGTGGCTCTCGGCGGTGTCTCCAAGCGCTGTCAGGTGAACCACACCGTGGTTGATGGCGCGGACCTCCCGGTTGCCTACACGGCCCTTCGAGTTGGACCAGCTGGCGCTCTTGTGGCGGTCGGTCGCGATATGCGGCACGTGTCGGCGCTGCAGCAACGCCTGGTTGAGTCGCAACAGGCGATGGAGCGCGATTACTGGCGACTCCGGCATGTGGAGACCCGGTATCGCATGCTGTTCCAGATCGCGAGTGACGGCATTCTGGTGATTGACTCGGTGTCACTCAAGGTGCTGGACGCGAACCGGGCTGCGGGTGCCTTTTTTGAGGAGCCACCCGACCGATTGATCGGGCGGAGTTTTCCGTTCGGAGTCAGCCAAACCGTCGAACGACAGCTGAACGAGCTGTTGTACGCCGCGCGCAGTTCTGGCCGTTCCGGGGACGTGCGCGTGTCGCTGGGGAGCAGCGAGCGCGAGTACAACGCTTCCGCCTCATGCTTTCGGCAAGACGCGTCGACCTTGCTCCTCGTGCGCTTGGCATCAACAGCGAGCGCAGGTTCAGGCTTGCCGACAAAGAGCCCGGCGCGCCTGCTCGACCTGTTGGAACGGTCGCCCGACGGTTTCGTGGTCACCGACCTCGACGGCCAGATCCTGACAGCGAATAGATCGTTCCTCGACACCGCCGAAGTGGTGACGGAAGAGCAGATACGCGACAGACCGTTGGGATCGTTCATTGGTCGACCGGGTGCCGACCTCCCAGTGTTCCTGGGCATGTTGCGAAAGAACGGGGCCGTGCGGCTGATCGCGACGACAGCCCGCGGTGCCCAGGGTACAGAGAGCGAAGTCGAGGTGTCTGCCGTCTGGGTACCAGACGGCGAGGAACCATGCATCGGATTCGCCATTCGGGACATCGGTCGACGGTTGGCCGCCGGACCGCAGGGTGCCCGCGTCCTGACGCGCGCCGTAGAGGAACTGACTGGCCTGGTTGGACGGGTGTTCCTGCGCGACCTCGTGCGCGATACGGTGGACCTGGTGGAACGGCACTTCATTGAAGCTGCGCTTGAGCTGACGCATGACAACCGCACGTCGGCCGCCGAAGTGCTTGGTGTGAGCCGTCAGAGCCTGTATGTCAAACTGCGTAGACACCGCTTGACCAATCCCAGCCTCGAACGCGAAGACAACACGTTGAGCTAGTGCTAGTCGGCTCGAATTCCCCCGAGCCAGTACCAAGCACTCGGAGTTACACCATAGCGGCATCCAATTATCCGAACGGTGTGTCCGTTGGTGACTGAATAGCCGGTGGCCAGCAAATTGCGGAGCGGGTCGCCTCGTATCTGGCACGCGCGGGCTAGGAACTCCTACGGCCGTCATAGCGCACGACGTGTTTGGCGTCTATCGTCCGCGCATGTTCGATCTCGACTTGTTGGCGATCGCGGCGCACCGCGACGATGCAGAACTCACTTGCGGTGGAACGCTGATCCGCGCGGTAGACGCGGGCCGTCGCGTTGGCGTGCTCGATCTGACGCAGGGAGAGATGGGCACTCGCGGCTCGGCGGCATTGCGAGCGGCCGAGGCGGCTGCGGCGGCGCAGGTCATGGGGCTGACCGCGCGAGAGAATCTGGCGCTACCTGACGCCGGTATTCGCAACGATGACGAAACGCGAGCGATGCTGGTGCAGATGCTGCGTCGGCTACGCCCGCGGTTGGTGATTGCGCCGGCACCCCGAGGGCGCCACCCGGATCATCGGCTCGCCAGCGCGCTCATTCGAGATGCGTGCTTTCTCGCTGGCCTCTCGAAATATGCGCCCGGCGACGCGCCCGCCTTCCGCCCGTTTAAGCTGCTGCACGTGATTACGTATCGCGAAGACGCGGTGAAACCTTCGTTCGTGGTCGACGTCAGTGAGCAATTTGCACGGAAGCTGGACGCCATTCGGTGTTATGCCTCTCAATTCGACGGCGCAATCCAGGCAGGCGAAGTTTTCCCTAATGGCGAAGCGCTATACGATGTCGTTATGCATCAGGCGGCGCACTACGGCACGCTCATCCGGGCGCGATACGGTGAACCGTTCTTCACGGACGAGACGATGCGCGTGGACGACGTCACGACGCTCGGAGTGTCGACGTTCTGAGTCGACGCATGCGCCTGTCACCATGCCTGTGCCCGTGCGCGCACGCTCGCTCTCATCACTCGAGGTTGTTGTATGACGGATGCGCACAACACGATGGACTATGGCACCTATCTGCGGGTGGATGCGCTCCTGTCGCTGCAAACCATTCAGTCGACCCCTGAGCATCCGGACGAGCTGCTCTTCATCGTCGTGCATCAGGCCAGCGAGCTGTGGTTCAAAGTGTTACTCCATGAACTGGACGCGCTGATCCACGCGTTGGAGACATTCGACACCATGCGTTCGCTGCTTGCCGTACAGCGGGTGAACGTGCTCACCGAAATCATCGCGCAACAGCTGTCGGCGCTCGACACATTGCCACCGCAACGGTTCGCGCAGTTCCGCGGCTATCTCGGTGCATCAAGCGGCTCACAGAGCGCCCAGTTTCGCGCCATCGAAGCGACGGCCGGATTGCGGGACCCGCATTTCCTCGCCGCGATCGCCGACCACGGTGATCCGCCAGCAGCGGTCGCCCGCGCGCTCGCTCGACCCACGTTGCAATCGCTAACGGAAGCCCTATTGGCGCACGAAGGCGTGGCGCTCGAGGCGCTGTACTCGGGCCCAGGTCCGACTCCCCTCTTCTTGCTCGTCGAAGGGCTCCTCGAATTCGAACAGCGATTCGCGCGCTGGCGCTTTCTGCATGTGCAACTGGTTGAGCGCATCATTGGCCCTGGCACCGGCGGCACGGGAGGCACGCTCGGCGCGAAGTATCTGGCGCGCACCGTCACGCAACGCTTCTTCCCGTCGCTGTGGGCCGTACGCAGCGCCTTTTACGGATCGCACGGCTGACCGTGCTGATTGATATCTCCGTCCCGTTTGCGTCGCACATCGCCGTATGGCCAGGTGACACGCCATTCAGTTGCGGTTGGATGGCGCGTCGTGAGGACGGCGCGTCGGTGAATCTCGGCGCACTGACCACGAGCGCGCACGCGGGGACGCATGCTGACGCGCCGCTGCATGTGGACTCCGGCGGGGCGGCGAGCGAGAGCTTGCCCGCGCAGGTGTTTGTGGGAACCGTGCAGGTAATCGCACTCCCCGATGGTGCGCCCGTCGGTACGGTGATTGACCGGGCCTTGTTGGAGACGCTGCTGTCGCCAACGTGGTCCGATCCGACCGCTGTAGGAGGCGCGGCCGCGATCATGCGTGTCCCACGCCGGCTGCTGTGTCGCACGGGCTTTTCAGTATCGCAGGGAGCGTTTCCTGACGCGTGGCCCGTGCTGGACGAGGCCGCGGCCGAGTGGCTGGCGATGCGTGGTCTGCGGCTCTGGGGTACTGACGCACCGAGTGTGGATGCGCGCAGCAGCACCGCATTGCCGGTGCATCACACGCTCTTCGCGCACGGGGCGTATGTGCTTGAGAACCTGGCTTTGCATGGCGTCGACCCCGGCGCCTACGAGCTGCTGGCCCAGCCGTTGGCCGTGCACGGTGCGGACGCTGCCCCGGTGCGGGCCCTTTTGCGCCGTCGTCCATAGGAACGCTGTCACCGTGTTTGTCAGGTGCGCGTTGCGCTGACTCCTAAGCGGTCGGCAATCCGGCGTCGAGTGGTGCATGCCGTCCCTTGCCGCAATAGGTTTATCCAGATGACCCAGCCTGTGTATCTGGACCACGCGGCCACGACGCCAGTACGCGACGACGTGATGGCGGCGATGATTCCGTTTTTCGGCCCACGCTTCGGCAATCCATCCAGCGTCCACCGTTGGGGCCGGGATGCTCGCGTGGCGCTCGACGATGCGCGGGAACGGCTTGCTGGTTGCCTGGGCGCGCACGCGGACGAAGTGTGCTTTACCTCAGGCGGTACCGAGGCGGACAACTTTGCCATTCTCGGTGTGGCCCGAACGTTGCGCGAGTCTGGTCGGCGCGCCGCCGTCACTACGCCGATCGAGCATAAAGCAGTGCTCGCGGCGGTGCATCAGGTGGCGCAGGAAGGGGGCGACGAGCGCATCGTTCGCGTCAGCGGTGACGGCGTTGTTGACTTCGACCACTATGCGCAATGCCTCGACGCCCACGTGTCGATCGTGAGCGTGATGTGGGTGAACAACGAGACCGGAGTGATCCAGGATGTCCCTGGACTCGGCGAGCGCGCCAAAGCCGTTGGGGCGGTGTTTCACACGGACGCGGTGCAGGCGTTCGGCAAGGTGCCGATCAACGCGGCGCACTCCACGTTCGACCTGCTCTCGATCTCAGGGCACAAACTTGGCGCGCCCAAGGGCATTGGCGCGTTGTACATTCGCCGCAAGACACCACTCGAGCCGATGTTTCACGGCGGTTCGCAAGATCGCGGTCGTCGACCGGGCACCGAAAACGTCGCCTTTGCGGTTGGCTTGGCCACGGCAGCCGAACGGGTCATCGCCGAGCACGATGCGGAGCACACGCGACTGACGCGACTGCAGTGCGCGCTCGAGTCCGGCCTGCGGGAGCGTGTTCCCGGCGCGGTGATTCACAGTGCCGGCGCGCGTCGCGCCCCGCACATCACGAACGTGGCCATTCCTGGTACGGACAGTGAATCGATGTTGATGGCGCTCGATATGCGTGGGATCGCGTGCAGCGCGGGATCGGCGTGTCAGAGCGGCAGCGTGTCCGCATCACACGTGCTGACGGCGATGGGTGTGCCTGCGGCGCTTGCGAATGCGTCGTTGCGCCTCTCGCTTGGGTGTTTGAGTGACGACGCAAGTGTCGCGCGTGTGGTTGAGACGTTGAGTGTGCTCGCGTCGAAAGCGCGTGGGGCCCCTGTCCCGGCATACGACTGATGGTGATGTCCGTCCGTACGAACGTGCCCGGCCCAGAGCGTGGCGAACGTGTCCTTGTCGCCATGTCCGGTGGTGTTGATTCGTCTGTCGCCGCGGCGCTCCTCGTCGAACAGGGGTGCGATGTGGTGGGCGTGACCATGAAGCTGCATGGTGACGGCAGCGACGTACCCGATCGCCCCTGTTGCTCGCTCGATGCCACCAGCGACGCGCGTCGTGTGTGCGAGACGTTGGGCATTCCGCACTACGTGACCAACCTCGTCGACCGATTCGGTCATGATGTGCTGTCAGACTTTGTGAACGAATACGCGCGCGGCCGTACGCCGATTCCCTGCGTTCGCTGCAACACGTTCACCAAGTTTCGTGATCTGCTCACCAAGGCCGACGCGGTCGACGCGCATTGGCTTGCCACTGGACACTACGCGCGGATGGGCCACGCCGATGGTCGCGCGGCGCTGATGCGCGGCCTCGACCCGGCGAAGGACCAGAGCTATTTCCTCTGGGGCATTGAGCGCGCCGTGCTGGATCGTTTGGTGCTCCCGATCGGCGGACAGACCAAGAGCGAGACTCGCGACATCGCGCGTCGCTTTGGGTTGCGCACGGCGGAAAAAGTGGAGAGTCAGGACATCTGCTTCGTGCCCGACGGTGATCACGTGAAGGTGCTTGAAACACATCTGGGTGCGGACGCCCCGGCCCTCTCGCCGGGCCCACTTCGCCTGCACACGGGCGAGGTGATTGGCGAACACGCGGGGTTCGCGCGCTACACGATCGGGCAACGGAAAGGGCTGCCTGGCGGATTTCCTGAGCCAATGTTTGTTGTCGAGATCCTGCCGCTGGAGCGCACCGTGGTCATCGGCCCGCGGGACGCGTTGCTTGGACGTGGCGTCTTGGCTCGCGAACTCAACTGGCTAGTGGAGCCGCCTTGCGTTGGCGACAGCGTGCAGGTCCAGGTGCGCAGTCGCGCGCGCGCTATCGCGTCGACGGTGGTCGCGATTGGAGACAAGTCGATCGAACTCGCTCTCGACGAGGCAGTCGCCGCCATCTCGCCGGGTCAGTCGATGGTGCTATTCGATGACGCGCGCGTGTTGGGTGGCGGCGTGATCGAACGCGGACTCCGTGATGAGCACTCGGCGTTGCGGGCGGGCCGCAATCGATCACTCCGCATTGTTGCCGCGTGACATAGCACGCGGCACCGCCAAGTGACCGCGCCGGGTGCCATCGCAGTGCGCCGCTAGAACCCGAAGCCGGCCGACCAGGTCACGATATGTCGCTGCGCGCGCGCTGCACCGGCGGCGTCGCCGAGTCGAACGAAGTAGCCGATCTCCCCACCAAAACCGAGCACTGGCCAGAGATGCATGGTCACACCGACGTAGGTGCGTCTGGCGCTTGCGCCGCCTGGATTCGCGAACGTGCGCAACACATCGGCCGACAGCGCCATACCCGAGCCCAACGGTCCCCTGGATTGCCCCATGCCGATGGCACCGCGCACACCACCGAATCCCAATTTCGCTGCGCCAAACGCGCAGTAGTCGCTACTGCGCTCGCGTAGGCCTTCCCGAACGAGTCCACCTCCCCACGACACGGCCAACTTTTGCGGACCGCCGTAGGTGATGCCCGCCAGACAGTGATCCCACTGCCACCGCGGCTCGTCAGCAGGCGCGCGTTCAGTCGCGGCAGGCAACACCTGCGCGCGCAGTGTGAGCGAAGCGGCGGCCAATAACAGCACTATGCGAACGAGCGACAGCGCTACGACCGAATGGACTGCGCGCCGCGTGCCAGCCATCAAAACTTGAGTCCACCGGCTTCGGCGAAGTCGCGCATGGCTTTCTCTTGTGCGTCGGACAGCGTCTCCGGCACGGTGATCGTCACCTCCACCAGGAGATCGCCTCGCTTGCCGTCTTTCTCGACCCCCTGCCCAGCAATGCGAAAGCGCTTGCCCGCCGACGTTCCCGCCGGAATGCGGATCGTCACTTTCTTTTCGTCGAGGGTGCGCACCGTGATGCGCGAACCCAGCGTGGCCTGCGGGATGTTGATCGGCACGGTGCCAATGAGGTCGAGTCCTTCCCGTTTGTAGAAACGGTCAGGTTGCACGTCAAAGGTGATCACGAGATGGCCAGCTGGTCCTCCGGCCGCACCTTTGCCACCCTGCCCCTTCATGCGTACCTTCGACCCGCTTTCCGCGCCAGCCGGCACGGTGATCAACACCCGTCGCCGTGAACGCTGTTCCCCGTTGCCGTTGCAGGTCGGACAACGCTCGGTTGGCACTTGACCCCGCCCCATGCACACAGGGCACGGTCGGTTCACGGCAAAGCTGCCCTGCCCAAACGAAATCACGCCGCGTCCGCTGCATTCGCCGCATGGTTTGAGCGTCGCGCCAGGGGCCGCACCAACCCCGTGACAGGTGCCGCACTCTTCGCTGACTTCCAGATCGACCGGCACCTTACCCCCGATCGCCGCTACGCGGAATGGCACCTCCACCGTCTTCTCAACGGTCTCCCCGCGTTCCGGGCCGGCTTTCTGCTGTCGATTAGCGCCCTGACCAAACATGGACGAGAACAGGTCGCCAAGCCCACCGATCCCGCCCACATCAAAGTCCGTAAACGTGCCGGCGCCGGGCTGCCCCGGTCGCGTCGCGCCAAAGCCTCCCGGTCTCGCCTGTCCCGCATACGACGCGCGCGAGCCGCCGCCGAAGGCCCCCAGGCGGCGCATGTCATCGTACTCTTTTCGCTTGTCCGCGTCACCAAGCACGTTGTACGCTTCCGAGATTTCCTTGAAGCGTTCAGACGCTTTCGGATCACTCTGATTGGCGTCGGGGTGATGCTTCTTCGCGAGTCGGCGATACTGCTTCTTGATGTCCTCCGTCGAGGCGGATGACGCCACACCGAGTACCGCGTAGAAGTCCTTGGCGTTGGCCATGCTCAGCCGACTCGAGGCGGTGCGTCGCCGCTCCACTGCTTGACCACCACGCGGGCCGGCCGCAGGACGTGTCCATTGATCACGTACCCGACCTGAAACGTTGCCGCGATGATGCCGTCCTGTTCGGCCGTCTCGGCAGGCGCGGTGCTGACGGCTTCGTGCTGCGCCGGATCAAACGGATGCGACGTCGGGTCGATCGTTTCGAATCCGTGGCCAGCAAGCGACTTGAACAGCTTCTTCTCGACCATCAATACCCCGTCAACGACCGTACGCGAGGTCACCGTCGCCGGATCAACGTGCGCGAAGCGGGTGACGTCATCGAGCGCGTCGAGGATGCCCCGCACGAGGTCGCCCTGCGCGCGCCACCCCGCCTCTTGTCGCTCTTTGACGGCGCGACGACGGAAATTGTCGTACTCGGCGGCAAGCCGAAGGTAGCGGTCTTTCTGCTCGAGCAATTCTTTCTCGAACGCGTCAAGCTCGGACGCGGACGTCGTGGCCTCATCTGCGTCGAGCACGTCGTGATCGTCGGGCGGAACTGCGTGTGTTGGATCGGTCATAGTCCTGTGCAGGCGCGGGCGGAAACAGCAACGTCGAACGCTGGGTGCGATACAATCCGGTCACGCCGGTCGCCCCTCTGCGTCCGTACGCGAACGGTCACTGAAAGTTTAGAGCGAGCATCACGAACGGGCCATCCACGCCACACTCTCGTGGTCGTGGGCAAACACGCGTCGCACGCGGTCGAGGGCCAGTTGAGCAGCGCGGTAGCGAATCTCGTTGCGATCGCCAGGAAAGACGGCCTGTACCGCATGTGTTACACCCCGAACATCAATCGCCACCCACACGGTACCCACAGGCTTATCCGGCGTGCCGCCGTCGGGGCCAGCAATTCCAGTAATACCTATGCCGATGGAACTGCCGAACCGCTCTCGCACACCAGCCGCCATCGACTTCGCCACGGTCTCGCTCACAGCGCCACCTTCGGCGATGTCGCTGGCCGACACGGCAAGCTCGCGTACTTTGACGTCATTGCTATACGCGATCGTCCCGCCGAGAAACACCGCGCTCGAGCCCGGGACCGACGTGAACCGACTCCCGAGTAAACCACCGGTGCAGCTCTCGGCAACCGCGATGGTGAAGTGCCGCGCGGCGCAATCGGCAAGAATCAGCGCCGCGAGATCATCGTCGTCTTCGCCGTAGACGTACCGCGCCACTTTGTCTCGCACCAAGGACGCGGCCTTGGTGAGCAGCAGGTCGGTATCTGCGGCCGACAGGGAGTCGGACGTGAGGCGCAGGTCGACGCCGTCAATGCCCGGCAGGTACGCGAGGGGGAGACCCAGCACACCACCGGCGAGATCACCGAGGCGATCCGCAACGGCCGACTCGGCGATGTTTGCGGTGCGGATTGTTCGCGACCGAATGACCGGTCCGTCGTTGCCGGTACGATCGCGCAGTCTTGGTATGAGCGTGTCAGCGAGCATGCCACGCATTTCGCGCGGTACACCAGGGAGCATGGCGACCCATCGTTGGCGTCCGTCTTCGAGCCAGATTCCCGGTGCGGACCCATGACGATTCTGGAGAATCACTGCGCCCTGCGGCACCATCGCCTGTTGTTGATTGCTCACGGGGAGCGCGTGACCGAAGCGCTTGAGCCAACGCGCTTCCAGATTGGCAAGGATCGCCTCGTCGAGGATCATCGCCTGGCCGAATAGCGCGGCGAGTGCGGGTTTGGAGCGGTCGTCCGCGGTGGGGCCGAGGCCGCCAGTGGTGATGACAGCGCCCGTCCGGTCGAGCGCCTCCTCAACCGCGGCAGCGATGCTGTCTGCGTTGTCGCCCACGGTGGCACGGCGAACGACGCGAATGCCGAGAGCCGCCAGCTCACGCGCGAGATGGGCCGCGTTGGTATCGATCGTAAAGCCTAAGAGCAGCTCATCGCCGATCGTGACGATTTCAAGATTCATGTGCGAAAGCTAGCGCGTCGCGAAAAACAAAACGCCCCGGGCCCGGTGACAATCCGGAGGCCTCGCTACGGCGCAACGTGGGCTACGACGCCCGAACAGGACCCTGCAACACCTGTCGCCCATACCGACGTAAATAGAGCCACAGACTCCAGAGGGTGAGCGCGACGGCGCCGGTCATGCTCAGCACCCCAACGATGCCGTTGAAGCTGGCGAACGCGTGCCACGGCGCTCGATCAAGCCACTGGTTCTTGGCGGCAAGGGTGACGGCAAAGAACCAACAGTATGCCGATCCCACCCAGAGCGACTGGAACGCCGTCTTCCATTTGGCCGGTCCGATGACGGCAACATCCAAACCGCGTCGTGCCGCGAGCTGACGAAAGACCGTCATACACACTTCACGCCCCAAGACCGCGATGAGCATCCACAGCGGGAACGACACCCGACCGAGCGGTGTGACGAAGAGAAAGGGCGATGGTTCAGGAAGCGCACCAGCAAGCGGGGCGAGGGCGCTGAAATGGCGCTGCAGCAGATACATGGGCACGAGCGTGGCCACGAGCAACAACTTGTCGGCGAGCGGATCGAGTCGACGACCGAGGTCGGTGACCATGTTGTGCTGGCGCGCGAGGTGTCCGTCCCAGTAGTCAGTGACCGCGGCAACCACAAAGAGCGTGAACGCGAGCAAGCGCGCCGTCGTCGTCGTGGTAAAGGGCAGCCACGCGATCAACGGCGTCAGGGCAATACGTCCGACGGTGATCGCGTTGGGAAGGTTCACGGAGTACTCAGGCGAGCGTCTTGAGGACCAGCTTGGACACAGCTTTCAAGGTATCGAACACGCCGTCTCCTGTCACGGCAACCGCTTCAAAATACGGCGCACGTTCGACCCACTCCCCGGACGGTAGCTGGTGCACCAGATACTCGCCCGGCCGAAACGGATCCGCCAATCCACGCATTCGCCCTTGATCCGTTACTTCCCATCCCGGATTGAGCATGGACTGCAGCTCGGCGAGCGGTGCGGCGTTCGGCAGGTCCCGCTTGTTGTACTGGATGACAAATGGCATGCGCGTGAGGTCATACCCGTACGCCGCCATGTTGTCGTACAGATTCTGCATGGACTCAATGTTGGCCTCGGCGCGCTCCGCCTGCGAATCGGCGACAAACACGACGCCGTCGACACCCTTGAGAATCAGCTTGCGGCTCGCGTTGTAGTACACCTGCCCCGGCACCGTGTACAAATGG
Organism: Gemmatimonadaceae bacterium; assembly: GCA_031372205.1. GTDB lineage: Bacteria > Gemmatimonadota > Gemmatimonadetes > Gemmatimonadales > Gemmatimonadaceae > Gemmatimonas. The sequence goes on from JANMKU010000169.1 coordinate 16,647, forward strand.
AATCTCGTACGAAACCCGCGAATCGTTCCCAGATCTACTGGCAGAAAATCGAAGAACAGCGTGCGTTCCGTTTCCGTAGCCAGCGAAATGAGCTTGCCCCGGGTATTCGGTGACACTTTGCTGTAGACGTATTCAAGATTGGTCGTCTTGCCGCCGAGTCCTGGCCCGTAAAACACGATCTTACAGTTGATCTCGCGAGACGCGTAGTTGATCATCGACATCGCAAACGCCTACTGAAAGAGGCGGTCGATCTCGTCTTCGGCGCCAGCCAGGAAGCCTTTCGGCGTCGCTTGCGACGTGCCACCACGGGCGAACACTCCCTCGAAGGTTTTCGTCAACTCCTGCACGGCGCCGCGCATGCGAAGGCGCACCAGCCCGAGTGTTGTTCGGTTGTCAAAGAGCACGACGAGAATGACGCGTCTGGCGATGTCGGCGAGGTACATGGACTCGCGCTCGCCTTGATGGAACAGCACGCTGAAGTCGCTTTCCCCAATGAGCCGCGCGAGTTGGTCGTTGGCGCTGAAATCGGCCGCGGTGAGCGTCGCGAATGCGGTGGCGTCGAAGTTCGGCGGCTCACCTACCGTCGCCACAAGCTGGCCGCTGCGATCAACGATCAATGCGCAGCGCGCCTTGGCGTCGTACAGAAATCGCTGCAGCGTGATGGTAATGGCCCCAAAGTCATCCTCAGTGAACGACCAGGTAGCGGCGCCGACGGACATGTACGTAGGGACAGAGGGATTGAACGCTCCTCGGGAACGAAGGCGTCGCGCACTATCAACGCTCGGGTGCATCCGAAGGTAACCACATGCGGCGGCCCGTCCATCAGGCGGCTCCCCGTGAGGCGCGCCCGGCCCTGCTAGACCATGTCGCGTCGCGCCGACAGGGCCTGGGCAATCGTGACCCCATCCGCGTACTCCAGGTCGCCACCGACGGGCAGCCCGCGGGCGATCCGCGTCACACGCACGGACTGCGCGGCCAGCTGTCGTTGCACGTACAAGGCGGTCGCCTCCCCTTCCAGTGAAGGGTTCGTGGCGAGAATGACTTCCAGCACCTGTTCTGGCCGAATGCGTTGCAGCAGCGACGCGATCGCCAGATCGTCAGGTCCAACACCATCCAACGGCGACAACCGCCCGCCGAGCACATGGTACAACCCGCGGAATTCACTGGCGCGCTCGATCGATGCGATGTCTGATGCTTCTTCGACTACACAGATGATGCTGGCGTCACGACGCGGATCGGCGCAGAGCGCGCAGATCGTCATTTCCGTGAGATTGCGACATCGTTCACACACGCGGATACGGTCGCGCAGCGCCACGATCGCCTCGGCGAGCCGGTGGCTCTGTTCCGCGGGCTGCCGCAGCAGGTGGTAGGTGAGACGTTGGGCGGTCTTGCGACCAATGCCTGGCAGGCGAGCGAGTTCGCTCGTCAGCGCGTCGATGACGGACATATGCGGACCGGCTACCGAAGTCGACGGCAGGTCAGAACGGAAGCTTGAACGGCAATTCGATCCCGCCGGTCACCTTGCTCATCTCGTTCATCGCGCTCTCGCCGGCCTTCTTTTGCGCTTCAGCGGTGGCGATGACGATAAGCTCCTCGAGCATCTCAATGTCGTCGGGGTTGACAACGGTCCGATCGATCTTGACGCGCTTGAGCTGCAACTTGCCGTCACACTCCACGCTCACCATGCCGCCGCCAGCGGATCCGGTGAAGGACTGCCGCGCGAGGTCTTCCTGCGCTTTCTGCAAGTTGCCCTGCATGTTCTTGAACTGCTCCATCAACTTGAAAATGTCGGCCATGACCGAAAGCTAGTGCGTTGGGGACGGCGGAGGGAAACTGCAGACCAATCGGTCAGTCGAGGAGTTCGAGATCGAGCACGCGGACCGCGGCATCCAGCACGGGATCACGGGCCGACATTTGTTGCAGTCGCTGCTGGTGCACCTCGGCTTGCGTGAGCCGTTTGTTTCGTCCGACAGACTCCGCTGCCGACGTCTGCGCGCGAAGGGTGAACGTGGCAATGCCCTCCACACAACCTTGCATGGCCGCGAGCACGTCCACGCGCGCGGATTCAACGGCGCGCACAAAGGTATCGTCACTGGTGGAGTACCCGAGCAGGACGGCGCCCTGGGATGTAATCTCAATTGGCACAAGACGCTGCAGCGACTCGGCCACCATACCGCGGCCGCCTTTGCGCACCACATCGACAATGTCTTTCCATCGCGCCTGCACCACATCAAGCGTGGGCGGTGGACTGGTCGACGGCGAAGACTCAAGCGGGACAGCCGTTCGGGTGGATACCGCGTCAGCGCGTTGCACGGCGGCAGCGGCTTCGGCGACTTGCTGCGTGGCCGGTCGCGGACGCGGGATGGACGGCTGGCTTGTCACCGCCGTCAATGCCGGCGCGATGATCGCTGCAGGAGTGGGCGGCAGTGCGTGTGCCGACGCGACGCGCGGCTCATGCGCGACGCGGCGCGCCGGCGGATCGTCTCGGCCGCCATCACCAAAACCACGAAGCACTTCCTCAAGATCAACAGTGCGATCGAGCAAGGCGAATCGCACAAGCATGGTCTCAATGAGTAGCTGCGGCTGTCCACTGCGACGAAATATCGGCTCAAGTTCCAGCAAGGCGTGCAGCATCCGCAACAGGTCGCCCGATGACACGCGAGAGGTGCGCTGCTGCAGTGCCAATCGCATGCGTTCCGGCAAGTCGGTTGGCGTTCCCCCGAGCGCGTAGGTGAGCTGCGCACGCAGCAGATCGCCAAGACCAGCCATGACGAGTGCAAAATCCACGCCGGCGTCGGCCAGCGCCTGCACGGCGGGGAACACATCGGCAGCTCGGCGTTCGATGACGATGTCGAGCAGCGCGAGGTACTCCTCGTCTGGCACGAGGCCGAGCGCGATTCGGACGCTGTCAGCGGTAATCCGACCGCTTTCGCCGATGGACAACACCTGATCGGTCAGCGACAGTGCATCGCGCAATCCCCCATCGGCGGCACGGGCGATCATGGCCAGCGCTTCGTCCTCAAAGGTCACGCCTTCGTCACCCAACACGATGGCGAGTCGTTCGCGGATCTCGGATGGGCCGATGCGTTTCAGGTCAAAGCGCTGCAATCGAGACAGCACCGGCGCCGCGGCCTGGGCGATTTTTTGCGGCTCCGTGGTGGCGAACACGAAGACCACCCGTGGCGGCGGTTCCTCAAGAATCTTCAGCAGCGCGTTCCATGCTTCGCGCGTGAGCATGTGCGCTTCATCAAC
>JANMKU010000392.1:0-20230 GCA_031372205.1 Gemmatimonadaceae bacterium
GAGATGGGCGCGTCCGACGAGCGCGGCCAGTGCGGAAAAAACGCTCGGCTCGCTCGTCGAGGCTGGCGGATGTGTGGCGATCAGCGAATCGGCGAGTTGGCGCGCCACACGCAAACTGGACGTGTCATTCGGCAACGCAAACTTCACCCGCAAGAACACTTCCTCCGCCGCGATGCGCAGCTGTGCCGCTGGACGCTCGGCCAAGCCTCGGGCCAGACGCAACGTATCAAGGGCCCGTGCGTCACCCAGACCTTCGAGCGCCACCGCCACGGCCTCCGCGGCGTCGGCGCTATGTGGAAATTCTGCGCGCCAGATCTGTGTGATGGCGTGCAGTCGCTCTCGCTGAAACTGGACGGAGGCCGCAGCCGCGGCGGGAACGGCGATGGAAATTGCCTGCGCATCGACCACAGGAACGAAGGCCAGCGAATCGTGGGACCATTCGGCCTGACTCGTAAACTGCAAGGTGTCTGGCGGAATGGCGGTCCCTTCCCGAACGCGCGCCACACGCGTGAAGAACAATGACTGCAGATCAGCGAGTGATTTCTCGCCCATGCCGCGCAGGATGGCGGGCCGCAAGCGGAATGCCCGTTCGTAGGCGCGTACTGCTCGTTCGTAACTGGCCCTGAAGCTCCACCCAGTTGGACTCGCGCGGTCGCGCACGACCCCTCGATCGTGACGCAAGCACGCGCCAAGGCCATACCACACGACGAAGTCATGGGCGTCGGTGTCCGTCAGATGCGCCCACGTATCGCAGGCGACATCAAACCGCCGGGCCGCCTGCGCCGTCAGGGCATCCGCTATCTGGCGATTTCGCGGCGTCAGTGACGCCCCTTGCGCCATCGCCCGAGACAACTGGTCGACCGTTTGCGTCCACGGGCGGTCTGCCGACGGGAGCCAGCTGCGCACTAGCGCAAGCCACACCAAGGCGTCGGCGTACGTCGCGTCGTTTCGCGTGGCATCGAAGAACTGCGAATCGGCTGCCGCAAACCTGCCGTCCTCCAATGCGCGATGACCACGGAGGAATGCCAGGCGGGCGGTTCGAGATCGGGTACTCCGCACACCCGCATCCCGAGCAACATGCGGTGCTTCGGCGCTAAACAGCAGACTGTCCAGAAGAACGGCGGACACCGAATCCATTTGCAGTGCCGTCGCACGCACGCGCACTGTCGCCGTCGCCAGCGACCGACGTGCGCGCGTGTCGAACAACGTGGCAGCAACGTCCAGGGAATCGGCGACACGATTGGTCCGCACACTCACGTAGCGTCCCGCGCCCACGGCCAGCGCCACTGTTTGCTCCTGCTCAACCGAAAGCACTCGATCGGCGAATCGGCTGCGTGCCTGTGTGATCATCTGAGGATCGGCGACGATGATCTCCCGCCACTGCCCAGTAGCAGATCGCACAGCGTTGGTGAGCTCAGCGCCGACGCCGGTGCCATCTGCTGGCCCGATCACGGCGTACAACCCGGTGTCGGGCAACGACTCGATCGCGCCAAGTGCACGCAGTGCGCGCCCCGTGGCACCCGAACGCCACCACGGATTGTCGCTCAATGACGTCACTGCGACAACCACCATCGCGGCGACGGCAACGCCCATACCGCGCAGCGCCCATCGCGAGCGCGGGTTATGCGACGGTGCTGTGCGAGAGCCGGTGTTCGTCACCACGTCGTCGCCGTGCGCGGCAATCTCGCGCATCAACTCCCCAGCCGTCGCAAAACGATCAACCGATACCTTGGCCAATGCGCGCTCGATCGCGTGCTGGACACCCTTCGGTACCGTGGGCCGTACGATGCGAAGCGATCGTGGCACCTCCTGAAACTGCCGCGCGATGATCGCCTGTGCGGTGGGTCCGGAAAACGGCGGTTCTCCGGCGAGCATCTCATACAGGACGCAGCCCAACGCGTAGACATCGGCGCGGCCGTCAATGTCGCGTTCTCCACCGGCTTGCTCCGGACTCATGTACGCCGGCGTTCCAATCGCCAGTCCGGAATCCGTGAGCGACTCACCGGCCGCAAGCGTCACAGCGCGTGCGACACCGAAGTCGGCGACAATGGCACCGTCATCACCCAGCAGAATATTCCCGGGCTTGATATCGCGATGAATCACGCCGCTCGCGTGCGCGTAGTCGAGCGCCTGCGCGATCTGCGTTGCGATCACTATCGCCTTGTCCAGCGAGAGCATTCGCTCGCGGGCCAGGAGGTCGCGCAGCGACTGTCCATCGAAATACGGCATCGCGTAGAACAAGCGCCCGTTCAACGAACCCGACGCCAGAATCGGCGCGATGCGCGGGTGGTGGAGGGTTTGTCCGATCTGAATCTCGCGCGCAAAGCGCGTCTCGCTCACTGCGGCCGTCAGTTCGTAGCGCAGCAGTTTCAGCGCAACAAGTTGCTCCCCTTGGCGATCACGCGCGAGATACACCACCGCCGATGCACCACTGCCGAGCACCCGAATAACGTCATAGCGATCAGCAAATTCGGCGCGCGCGCGCGCGAGTGCCGTGTCGGCGTCTTCCGCGTGATACTGTGCGGTTACACGTCGCGTGAGGTCCGTGCGCGCCGTTCCATTCGGACCATCATCCATGTCGAGCTGGGAGTGGGGCGTTAGCCGCGACCTGTGCACAGATGTTGCAGCGATTCTGCCTGTTCCGCAATGGCCAGCGGAGGTGCGCGCGTCAGGGCATCTGTTTCATACCTGCAGGATGCGCGACGAGGAACTGTTGCATGCGGTCGTGTACCATCGCGCTCTGCTCGATATGCGGGAGATGCCCGGCGGAGTCTACCGGGAAAAACTCCACCGCGGGAATGTTGCTCCGAATGACGCGCGACATTGCGATTGGCACAGTCTGATCCTGCTGGCCCCACACCAGCAGTACGGGCACTCCGGTCTTGCTGACACCCGCGTACAGCGAGTCGAAATTGGTGTGACTCATCGTCACCGCACTGCGCAGCAGCGATCGGCCGAACCCATCGAAGCGCATCTGCGGTCGGTACAACTCTGCCCAATTCGGGAAGTGCTCCGGATGCAGAAAGTCTGACGCCTGACTCTCCGCTTTGCCAGGCATTTGTGTCACCTGCCAGACATATTGTCCAACCACCGGCAGCGACAGGAATCCGGGCAACGGCGACGACGAACTCACTGGATCGACGAGCGTCAGCGTGCGGATACGCGCCGCGTGCGTGGTCACGTAGTGCGCCGTCACGAACCCACCGAACGAAAGGCCCATTAGGTCGATGGGCTGCGCGACGTGCAATGAATCGAGCAGCTCATCGAGTTGTGCATCGTACATGGCGCCGTCATACGCCGCATCTGGGCGATCGGACCAACCGCGCCCATACAAGTCGTAGCGAATGACGCGATATCCCTGCGCAGCGAGCGCCGTAGCGGTCGAGTCCCAGATGTAGTACGGCACCGAAAATCCGTGCACCAACACCACCGTGCGACCAGTGTCTGGTCCACTCACATCGACGTGCGTTGCACCACGTGACAACGTGACGAACCGCCCGGGCACGCCTGCACGCGCGGCCGCATCCAATGCGCCACGCTCGGGGTTCTTCCAGCGGCCATAGCCAACGACGCCCGTGCCGACGAGCAGGAGCGCAATAGCGGTAGTGCGGACGACTCGCGACATGATCTTGGGTCCGAAGGTTGGCGGCAATGAACCGCCGTTGTGCGGTGACCGCTGGCGATGCCGCTCAATATTGAACGGCATCCCGCAACATGCAGCAATGCAAAGTACGCCCCGCGCCGGCAAACGGGCACACGGATGTATGCGAGAACGCGGCTTGCAGCTTCGGGTGACGAGCCGTAGGCTGTGGCATTTGCACGGTGGTGAGCCCGCGCGCCCTCTCGACGATATTGATGACATCCACCCACGCGAATACGCATCGATGGAACCGCAGTCGACGAACAACCCGATAACCCTTGCATTGGAGTGGCGCGAATTTGCCGAGGCGGTCGCTGACCGGTATGGCGTCGTGTCCGAATTGGGTCGGGGCGGTATGGCCGTCGTGCTGCTGGCGCGCGATGTACGACACGATCGCGACGTGGCGCTCAAACTGTTTCGGCCAGCCGTTAGTGCCGCCCTCGAAGCCGAGCGATTTGGGCGGGAAATCCAGGTCGCGGCGCGGTTGAATCATCCGCACATCGTGCCACTCTTCGATTCCGGTGCGGCGGCAGGATATCTCTTCAACGTGATGCCGTTCGTTCGGGGTGAATCTCTCCGGCAGCGTCTCGATCGCGACGGCCCGTTCGATATCGCACCAGCAGTTCGGCTCATGATCGAGGTGTGCGGCGCGCTCGACTACGCCCACCGCGATGGCATCGTCCACCGCGACATCAAGCCGGAGAACATTCTGCTGTCCGAAGGGCACGCGCTGGTCGCTGACTTCGGTATTGCCTACGCGCTTGGCCAAGCGGCCGGGAATCGGCTCACCGGCACTGGTCTGGCGCTGGGCACGCCGGAGTACATGTCACCGGAACAGGCCGGCGGCGACAGTGACCTTGATGCGCGCTCCGACCAATACAGCATGGCCTGTGTGCTGTTTGAGTTGCTGACTGGCAGCGCGCCGTTCCGGGGCCCAACGGCCATGGCGTTTCTCGCGCAGCATCTCACGCAGCCGGCGCCCGCGGTGACCACGCTCCGCGCCGAGGTGCCGGAATACATCGAGGTGGCGCTGCACCGCGCACTGAACAAGGACCCGAGTAGTCGAATCGCATCTACGGGCGAGCTCGCGCGCGCGCTTGCGGAACCGAACGCACCGAGCGCGACCCCGCCGGTCGGCGACTCCGTCGTCGTCTTGGACTTCATGAATGTGACCGCGGATCCCAGTGTGCAGTGGCTCTCGGGCGGTATCGCTGAAACCCTCGGTGTCGATCTCAATCGCATCGGCAGTGTACGGGTGGTGCGGCGCGAAAAAGTGGCACGCGCACTGGCAGCACGCACGCGGTCCGTCGCGTCGGAGGATGATGCGCTGAGTGTCGCGCGTGCACTGGGCGCGCGGTGGGTAGTATGGGGCGCCTATCAGGTCTCCGGCGATCGGATCCGGATCACGCCGCGCTTTGGCAGTGTGTCTGCTGGTTCGATCATCACCTCGTCCAAGCTCGACGGGGCCATGAGCGAGGTCTTTGGCCTGCAAGATCGCATTGTCGACGAGGTGCTGGCGTTGTTCAAGATGGAAGTGACGGCGCAGGAGCGCGCATTGCTGGCCCAACCGGCGACGACTTCGCTCAGCGCGTTCGAGTTGTTCGCGCGGTCGCGACAACTGCAGCTGCATTTCACACCAACGGCGATGCTCGAGTCACGAGCGCTCCTGCGACAAGCGCTTGACCGCGATCCCAACTTTGCGCTGGCGCAATCCGGCCTGGGATTCTCCTACGCCTTTGGCTTCATCGCGAGTTCCGACCCCACCGACCTCGTCAACGCGCTCACACACCTGGAGCGTGCGACGTCGCTCGACGCGGGGTTGGGTGAAGCATTCGCGTGGCAAGCGTACGCGCTGGGTCGCGCCGGTCGCTTTGACGAGGCCGTGCATGCTGGCGAGCGAGCCGTTGCGCTTGAGCCCGACCTCGCCATCGCCCACTACTTCCTCGCTCTGGCGTTCTACGGGGTCACGCAGTCCGGTGCGGCACAGTGGAGGATGCACGCACGAGCCGTGCACTCGCTCTTCAATGCGGTGCGTGCAGAGCCCGGATACCAGGCCTCGTATCATGTATTGGCGGATCTCTACCTCACGAACGGACAATACGCTGAGGCGACGATCCCGATCGAGCGAGCGTTGGCGATTGAATCGGGTGTCGGGCGCAGTGGGATCGCCTTCATCGGTGCGCTCTTCCTCGACGGCGCCCTCGCACTGCGGCTCGGCGACCTAGAGCGAGCGCAGCAGCAGTTTGGTCGCGCCATCGAGACCTACGCGTCCTCCGCGCATTTGTACGCACAACTGCACTTGGCGCTCGCGCACAATGGGCTGAGTGAGTTGGCGCGACGCCGGGGAGACTATGCGAGCGCGCTTATCGAGGCACATCAGGCCATCCAGATTTGTCGTGCGCATCCTCGTCAGAACGGCACCGGCTTCACGGTGGTACGCGCGCACCTGCTGGCGGCCAAAGCGAACTTCTCGCTTGGCGTGCATGGCGTAGCCCGCACTGAACTCGCCGAAGCGGAACGCTTGTTGTCCGAACGAAACGAGTACGCGTTTCTTCCACTCTACCAAGCGAACGAAGGTATCGTCGCGTATGATTGTGCGTCGGTGTACGCGCTCTCAGGAAAATTCGAAACAGCCATGACATGGCTAGAACGCGCATGGGAGGCGTGCTGGAACGATCACCCGGCGCTGCTCAGCAATTCGGACTTCGCGCGGATGCAGGCGCTTCCTGCGTTTGTCGCCTTTGTTGAACGCTGCCGGAGTCGAGGCTCACTTCCCGATCCCGGGCCAACGTGCGAGGGCACGTTCTCATGAATCACAACGATGCGCGGATCCTTGTCGCTGGCGCCACGGGTAGTGTTGGCGGGCTGGTCGTCCGGAAACTGCTCGCCGCCGGCATTCCGGTGCGAGCGCTCGGTCGAAACCGGGCCCGGCTGGCGGCACTGGCGGCGGCGGGCGCCGAGATCGTCACCACAGACCTGCTCGATCGCGCGGCGGTCACGCGGGCCTGTGAGGGCATCGGACAGATCTACTCCACCGCCAACAACGTCATGGGGCGTGGTGCGTCGAGTCCGAACCGGATTGATGTGAAGGCGTATGCAACGTTGTGCAACGCGGCGCGCACCACCGGAGTGCACCGCATCGTCCATCTCTCAGCCCGGGGAATGGACGCCAGTAGCCCAGTCGACTTCTTTCGGATCAAGCTCGCGATTGAGGAGGTCATTCGACCGTGCGGAGTTCCGTATGTGTTCATCCGGCCCGGCGCGTTTATGGAAACGTGGGTCGGCATGGTTGCCGATGGTATTCGCAAGGACAGAACGGCGATGATCTTCGGCGACGGGTTGAAGGTCAGCAACCTCATTGCCATTGAGGACGTCGCCGAGTTCTCGCTGCGCGTGCTGCAACGCACGGACATTGCGAACGAAGTGATTGACATTGGCGGGCCCGATAACGTGTCGCAAGATGCGCTGGTCACCCTGCTCGAACGTCACTTCGGTGTGCCGGTCCGACGGCGAAGGATTCCAGTGCCGGTACTGTGGACAGCTGGACTCATCCTCCGACCGTTCAACGAAGTCGTGTCGCGGATGATGCGCATGGGATACTTCTCGGCAACGCGGGACACACCATTCGTTGACTGGGAGATTTCCGCGAAACGGTTCAGCGTGTCACCAATGCGCGTTGAGACCTTTGTGCGGGAAATGCCGTTGCTGCCGAGCGAACGAACACCCAGCTAACGCGCGGTATTCACTAGCAGGCCTACGTTGGTACATCCGAGCCGGATTATCGCTTCATCCGCGAGGGGATCGCTGCGGAAGGGTCCGTCGACGCGACGTCCAGTACGTTCAGTTTCAGTGGTGGGTACAACGTTTCATTATCACCATCGCGGCACGTTGAGCTGTGTCCAATCGCTGGCCTTGCTCTACAGGACGGTCCGCGCATGTATGCGCAGTGTACGCCACGGGCCGGTGGGGAAAGAGTTGCGACGGAGTCGTCAGTGGTGCGGCCCGCGCCGTGTGGTATGGCGGCAGCATCGGCGGCCGCCGCCAGGCTTCTCCCGCAGTGGCCTTCGTGCCGTTCGTCGGCGCAGCATATGTCGCAGGACCGTGAACTTCGCCGTCGTGCGGTGAACGCTGGCGATGCCGCTCGTGTTGGTGGCATACTGCAACATGCCGCAGCAACTCAAAGTACGCGAACGTCAGGTGTTGACGCTGCTCGCCGAAGGACACTCCGCGCCGACCATCGGGCAGCGCCTGTCGCTCTCGACCGAGACAGTGCGGTGGTACATCAAGAATCTCTATCGCGAACTCGATGTCTCGTCGCGCGCCGAGGCGATTCGCGTGGCCATGACCCGTGGATTGCTCGACGCTCCTGTGGCGGCCTCGCCCATCACCGCCGTGATGCGATCGGAAATTCGCTACGCCAACAATGCCGGCGTACACATCGCCTACCAGATTGTCGGCGACGGACCAGTCACCCTACTCTTCGTGCCCGGCTTCGTGTCGCACCTCGACCTCGGCTGGGAGATGCCAGAGTACGCGGCATTCTTCGAACAACTCGGTCGGTCGGCGCGCGTCATCCTGTTCGATAAACGTGGCGTCGGTGTCTCCGACCGCGATGTCAGCGGGTCCACAATCGAGCAGACGGTCGCCGATGCACGCTGCGTACTGGATGCGGCGGGGGCGGCCCATGTGTTCATCATGGGCACCTCCGAGAACGGCGCGGCGGCGGTGTTGCTGGCGTCGATGTATCCCGAGCGCGTGCACGGTTTGATTCTGTTTGGAGCGTCGCCGTTCATCGGCGGACATGGGACGGAATTTCGCTGGGCGACGGGACAGGCCGAACAGTTCGCGCCGTTGGCACCGCTCCCGGAGCGCTGGGGCGAACCGTGGGCGCTCGATCGCTTCGCGCCATCACGTGCGGACAATCTCGCGTTCCGTGATTGGTGGTCTCGGCTCTTACGCGCGGCGACAAGTCCGTCGGCGGTGACCACCGTCATCATGAACTCGCGCGCGGTCGACATTCGCGCCCTGCTGCCATCGATCACGACGCGCACGCTGATCGTGCACCGGATTGGCGATCGACTGGTGCCGCTATCGGCCGCACGATACTTCGCCGAACGCCTGTCGCATGCGCGCATCGTGGAGTTGCCTGGCGATGATCACATCTTTTTTGTTGACGGTGATCAGCTCGCGCGCATCGTGACGTCGTATATGCAGGAACCGGACGCAGCGCCCGACGTGCGCACGTGGATTGCGATCATTCTCTGCATGGCCGGTGTTCGGCTGGACGGACCGACGCGCGCAATACTGGAGTCACACGGGGCGCGCTTCCTGCGTCAGTCCGATGCGGCGTGGACGGCCCTGTTCGACGGCCCGAGCGCCGCGTTGCGATGTGCGCGCCAACTGCGCGACCAAGGGCGTGGGCGTGCCGGCGGCATGTCGCTGCACGTTGGTGCGTGTTCGATGGCGGATGGCGTCCCTGTTGGTGCCACGTTTGCGCGCGCGATGGACACGGCGCACGCAACCAAGTCCGGAGAGATCGTGCTCACCGGCATGCTGCGCGATATTCTGGTCGGTGCCGACGTCACCGTGACCGTGCACTCCCTCACCGACGGTGATGCCGACTCGCCGCCCTCGACGGTGTGGGCGCTGGTGGACTGAGCCGAGCGCACCGCGCACCGCCGCTCGATATCACCACCCGAAAGACACCACGCAGATGGGTGGTGCGTACCACCTGGTGGACGCCCGAGGTTCTTGTGCACACGGCTCACCCGCGAGCCCAACACCACGAGGATCAAAACATGCGCTTTTCGACGTCCACCATCTCCGGAGTACTCCTGATGATCACCGCCACGACTGCCGCCTGCAGTGACGACGCCACCGCCCCAACAGCGAACGGACCGGTAAGCATTGCCATTGCCCAGTCGTTGACGGGCCAAACCACATCAGCCGGCGCGTTCACCATGACAGGCGCACGCGCCGACAGTGGCAGCACCACGGAAGAGCTCACGTTCGGCGGGCCGCTCACGCAATCGCCGGTGCCACTCACGTATGTGCGCACGCTGACGGGCAAACTTGGCACGCTCACCATGCGTGGCAGTGCGACGCTCACGTTTACCAGCGCGACGGCTGCGACGCTGGCCGGTACATGGACCGTCGAAAAGGGAACTGGTGCGTACGCGAGCACGACAGGTACGGGCACGATTACCGGTGCCGCGAACTTTGGCGCCACACCACCGACTGGCACGCTGACGTACGCGGGGCGACTGGACCGATGACATCGAAACACGAGTCGCCGAACGGCCGATAGGCGCTCGACGGCAAATTGTGCGGTGTCGTGCCCCGCGGGCGAGTAGTTTGGGTATTGTGACAAATCGCCACTGCCTTTTTCCGAGTCGCGGGAGGATGCGCCATGCCGAGTCGTTCAGTCATATCTCGCTTCGCCGCTCTAGCGGCTGCATTGGTACTGGGCGGCGGAGCATGCGGATCCGCGACGGCACCCCAACTGGACCTTGTCACGGCGCGTGCCCGCTGGACGTCCCTCGCGCCCGCGGCGTACACCATCACCATCGTGCGTGCCTGTGAATGTCTGCCGGAGATGAGTGGACCGGTGACGGTCGTGGTGCGCAATGGCGTCGTTGAGTCACGGCGCTACGTCCGGTCAGGCGTCGCTGTCGCGAACATATACGCCGCGTTGTTTCCCACGGTTACCGGGCTGTTTTCGCTCCTTGATGCGTCGACACGCGATGGCTCGTTGCCGCTGAGCGCCCAGTTTGACCGCACGCTCGGATACCCGGTGCGTATCGTCGTCGGAGATCCCGCAACCGACGCGCCGGTGTACACAGTGAGCGCGTTTCGCGCGCTATAGTTCGAAGGCGGCGTTGGCGCCGTCGCGCGGTGCACCGTCGCGCGGTGCACCGTCGCGCGGTGCGCCGTCGCGTACGCCTCGTGCTCGAACTCACACGCGCTAATCGTTCTCCGTGGTTTACACGGATCGCAGGCACCGACGAACCCGGAACGCCTCGTGATGATTCGATTACCTATCGAGTCGTCGGGTTGCACAGCGCGTCGTCTGCCGACGAAGGGAGCGCGAGTCCTGGTGAGCGTTCTCAACTGCGTCTCATTCGCTCGGGCTTAGCTCGGCGGGCAGCGGGAATAGGTCCTGCAGCCACGCCTCCCACACCGGTTTGTCGCGGGCGACGCTGGCGGCCGCCTCATCGCCGTACATGTACAAGTTCATCGCCGCCACGCTCTGGCCACCGGGATACGTCGCCGTGCCAATGGCGGCGATGCCGGGCCCCGGCGTGTCGAGCCGCAGCAGGGCGTCATACGGATTTTCGGTGAACAACTCCACCACGCCACTGAGCGGTGAGACACCGGCGGGCGTCGACCAACGCTGCCCTACGCGCAAGCCTGTCACTCCGAGCGCCGCGGTCAGCGTGTCCCAGGCTTCCGCCTCCGTACTCGCGATGGGAGTGGTGACCTGCATGATCGCGGAACGCTCGCCGCGAAAGTGCGCGAGATAGACGCGCAGAATGCTCAGGAAGCCTGACCATCCGAACTTGGCACTTTCCAGCTCGTTGTCCCACTCGTCCGTGCTGGCGAACAGGCTATGCACAAAGCGGACGACGCAGATCCCGCCGGCACGCGCTTCAATGCGCCACTCGCTCGCGATCGGCGGCGAGCCCGGTGTTATGCCGTCTCCCTCTTGGGCGAATGTTCGAGGCGCGTCGTAGGCCGTCACCACGGAGCGTATTTCCATGCCCGGACCGAAGTGGTAGTTCACGGCGACTGGCTTCCCGTCGCGCTCGTCGATGTCCGTTGGCACGAACCAGGACGAAATACCCGGCCCGGTGGCGATGGCCTGCCAAACGTCCTCCGGCGTGCCTTTGACTTCGAATTCGACCTGCACCGAGCGACGTCCGTTGGCTTCTTGCGTTACGCTCATGATGGCACCGTGGAGTGAGAGTTCTGCGGCAGGGGATGCGCGACTATTACGAGGCGGTGTGCGCGGCCGCCGGGGGCGGATTCGTCGTGATACTTCGACACGAGCTTCGCGATGGCGCCAGTGAGTTCGGCGCTGAACGACGCGCGGTCGGCCGCCGATCGGAAGCGCACTTCGGTGTCCACTGACAGGGTCGCCAGGCGTTTGCCCGCCTCGTTCGCGCGCCGTACGAGATCGGCCACCTCGCGGACAACGCGTGCGCCCAAGGCAATGAGATAGCTCGCCGACAGCCGATCGACATCCCGGTTCGGATCGACGGCGACCGGGCCCATGGCGCTTGGGCTGACAACATAGGACGCGGCCGTCGCCACGAGCAGCCTTTCCGTCAGTCCGCCCCACTTGCGCTCCTCGGCGAGTCGGACCAGCCCGTGCGCCTCGAGCGTGTTGAGATGGTAGTTGACCTTTTGCCTCGTCAAACCGACGCGGGTGGCCAACGTCGCCGCCGAAGCGGGTTCTGCCATTTGGGAGAGGAGTCGGCTTCGCGTGGGCTCCAAAGCGACCGTTGCGGCCGCTGGATCATCGATAACGTGGATGTCGAGCATTGGGAGAACGTATCATTGACAACTTTTCTTGTCAATCGCTAGGTGGCCATTGATCCGCGTGGCATATTCGGCAGGTGATGAACAAACCTGTACGTTCGC
Organism: Gemmatimonadaceae bacterium; assembly: GCA_031372205.1. Taxonomy (GTDB): domain Bacteria; phylum Gemmatimonadota; class Gemmatimonadetes; order Gemmatimonadales; family Gemmatimonadaceae; genus Gemmatimonas. Next base: position 12,284 of record JANMKU010000392.1, read on the forward strand.
TCATGTCTCTGTTCACATTTCTCGCCAGTTGCGTCGGCACGCGCACCGAGGCGAAGAAGGCGACCGTTGCCGAACATCCGCGCTTTCCCGAAACTGACGCTGCGGGTTTGACGTTCGAGCACATCGTTCTCCCCGACGGCTTTTCGATGAAGACGTTTTTCATCGCGCCCGACAAGCAGTCGATCTACGCGCTGGCGTACAAGGACTTCGGCACCCGAATTCCCGACGACCCGCGTCCGCCCGAACGTACAGATACTCGTGTGTACGAACTGGACACCAAGGGGAGCGCGAAACGCCACCTTGAGCTCAGAAACACGGCAGATGTCTATGGCTCGTCCGTGGGGATGATCGGTGACGAGTTGATGATGTACACGGGCGATCAGTTTGTCGTGATCAACACAAAAACGCTCACGGCCAAGGAGATCATTCCTGTCTGGCATGAGCAGCATTTTCCAACGAAGCAGAACATCGAGCTGATGACGCGTGATGAATACATTCCCGCGTACGAAAAGCTATTTGATGCGGCTCTCAAAGACTGCACGCACTGTCACTGGCTCGTGTGGCCAAGCGGCAAATACTTCGTCTACGTGTCAGGCCCGCCGGGAAAGCGGGCGATGTGGTCGCCCCTCACGTATGAAGCGCACATCATTGACCCGCTCAAGAAGCGATTTCCCGCCATCACTGTCGCCCAGAATCCGAATGTGCGCGACGGAACCAGCGGCGGCGGATTCATGGTTGCCGACGGCGCGGTCACGATTCACGAGGAAGATATTCTCGACGGCGGCCGAGAACTCGACTATCCCAACTACAAGGATCGCTCAATCGTGCAGTACGCGATGACGATTGGATCGCAGATGCTTCATTTCTCGACGACCGATCGCAAACGTCAGGATGCGCGCATCGGTTTTGCGGACAACGCCTACCTCGCCACGGCGGACGGTGCGGTCTGGGTACGCTACATGGGATGGTTGTATCGCTTTGCATCGGCTCCAGTGCCGCTGCCACCGCCGCCGGATCCTCGATGACGTATACCGCCGTCGATCACTTGGGCGGCGGATCGTCCGGCGCGGGTTTGTCGCCGGCCCATTGCTGCAAGTAGTAGCTGGCCACGCGCACGATATCTGACCGAATGGCGGGCTTGTCGCGGTGCGTCCTGGCCGCCGCGAGGATGGCACGTAACTCCGGAGCAAAATCGCCCACGCCAGCCTCACGCAAAGCGAGCGACGCACCAAAGAAGCCACCAAAGCGCGCGAGCACATCGTACTGGGCGTCGCCGCTGTCCGCACTCTGCTTCACGGTCTTCGTGAGTGTCTCAAGGCGTCGGCCCAGGTCCGCACCGGCGAGGCGAATGGCCTCGACCGCCGGCGCGCGCTCGCCCGGAAACTCCGCTGCAAATCGCATCCACGTCGCGGCGGTGTCGCTATTCCCATGCAGCACCGCGGCCTGGTATTCCTGCACGAACTGTGCAGACTCGCGCATGCGCGCGAACGCTGCAAACTTGAGGGCTTTGGGCAACTCATTGCGTGTGAACGCCAGGTACTCCTTGATCGGTGCGCCCGCAGGAACCGCCGCGAGCTGCTCACGGAGTTGTTGTTCACGATGCAACGCGTCGGCCGATTCCTGCGCCTCGCGCTCCGCAGCGGTTGGCGGCGTGGGCGACTCGGGCTCGAACTGCACCCGATATCGCACCGCGAATGTCTGATCGACTCCAGGTGCGTCCCAGCCCTCAGAGGGAGAAATCACTTTCTCATCATGCCAGGGACTCCATTCGAATTGCGCCGTAGTTGGCTTGCGCGGTAGCTCGAGTAGAGTTTGAAACTGGCACCCAGTGCTCCATGCGAAGTATAGGTATCGCGTCGCAGCGCTACTGCCCAACTCCACCCGCGTTGTCACCACACGCCGGTCACCTTCCGTGCGCACGGTGCTGCCATAGCCAGTGTTGAAACCGTGCGCCTTCTGTTTGTTGTTGAACAGCGAGACACCCGGTTGGAATCCCGCTCGCTCAACCAGTGCCGTGACGGGAGGCGTGCGGATCTCCACTTCGACAACGAGCGCACGCCCGTTGAGTGTCGGCGCATGGTCGGCGACCACCCAAGAAACGGCGTACGCGAGTGCCAACGCCACAGCGATGGTCGACGCCGTGTACACCAGTCCGCGTACGAAATTCGAGTTGCTCCCTTGCACCGCAAAGCGCGAGGCCGCCAAGCCTGCGATGCCACCGAGCACGGCGCCGATGATCGCGAGGTAGAAGACGTAGAAACCCGCGTTTGACTGCGCACTGGACACGCGAAACCAGCGTACCCACAGCGAAGCCATGCCGGCCATGCCGAAGAAACCGGCAACGGCGCCGAGCAACGCGTGCAGGAGGGAGAGAAGCCAAGTCATCGCACGGAGGGTTGGTGTCGAGTGCTACGGCTTCCGCGCCAACTCTTTCTCCATCTCCTCCAGCGCCGACTTCGCCGCGGCCAGTATGGCGCGGTGTTGTCCGCTCGGCGCTTGCAGTCCGCCGTGTCGCGCGCCGTTCCCGTTCCACTGACCCGCCAAGCCGCCAAGCGCTCCGCCGGGACCACCGCCACCACCGCGTCCGAAACCACCACCGCCACCACCTGCACCCGGTCCACCAGCACGGGGCGGTGCAACAAGTCCAAGTTTGAGCGCGAGAGCCTGTACACGCACGGAGTCGTTGCCCTTGGCCGTCGCCATCTTTTCGCGGAGTGCTGAGGTTGCCGCGGCGATCTTCGTTTGCACGTTCTGCGCGTCGAGCAAGAACGACTCGCGCGCCATGTGATCAGCGACGGTCTCCATCATCGTTGGGTCGGCACGTACATCGAAGGTGCGCGATGACGTGGTGCCGTCGACGTCCATCGTGACGGTATACTTCCCTGGCGACACATAGAAACCCCGCGCGCCGATGTTGTGGGCGGGAATCGGCAGTGCAACCCGACCCGGCACACGTCCGCCAGCTTGAGCGGCAGCCGGTGGTCCGCCAAACTCGTCTTCGCCGCCGCCACCGCCGCCACCACGTCCGCCACCGGCCGCGGGCGGCCAACGCAAATCCCAATTGATGCGCTGCACGATGCCAGCCGTTTTCGGTCCGGTTAGCTCACGCACGACACGACCGCTTGCATTGGTGACGGTGAACTTGACGTTCTGGGCTGGCGTGACCAAGTGATACGAGAAGACGGCGCCTTCTGCCGGATTCTCCGCCGCATAGATGTTGTGTGCCGCTGTGGAGACGTCCGCCCAGTAGTTGATGATCGTCGCCGGGCGCACGTTAAACAGATGCGCTGGCTCCGCAGCCACACTCGGGGACCACTCCGCGAACACGGACGCGTCATCCAAGATCCAGATGCTACGGCCATGCGTCGCCATCACGAGATCTTTCGTGCGCGGTTGAATGACGAGATCATCGTATCGCGTTGTCGGCAGATTCCCCGTCACACGCGACCACGTCGCCCCGCTATCCGTGGTGACGAAGACAAATCGCTCAGTGCCGGCGAACAATACGTTCGCGGCGCCCGGATACTCGACAATGCTCCGCACCGGCGCATTGGCGGGCAGGCCGTTCGTCACCGACGTCCACGACTTGCCGAAGTCGGTGGTGCGGACAATGTGCGGCGCAAAATCGCCTGATCGATGATTGTCGAACGTGACGTACGCCGTGCCGCGTGACGCGCTCGACGCCACAATACGATCGACAAAACTTCCGTTCGCGACGCTGGTGATGCCAGTACTCAATTCGGTCCACGACTTGCCGCCGTTCTGCGACAGCTGCACGTTGCCATCGTCAGTGCCAACCCACAGCACTTTACCGTCGAGCGGCGATTCGGCGACCGTCGTGATCTCGCTGAAGTTCGTCTCGCCGTCATTCTTGGCGATGCGAATGTCCGTGTTGACGACTCCTGCCATGCGCAACGTGTCGCGGTTCACCTGCCGTGTCAGATCGCGCGTTGACGTCCACGTTGAGCCAAAGTCGGTGGACATCAACAATTTGTTGGCGCCCAGGTAGACGGTGCCGGCTTTGTGTTTGGATGCGAGGACGGGCGCGATCCAGTCATAGCGATAGCTTTCACCCCGCGGTGCCGCGGGCTGAATCTCGAAGCGATCCCCCGTGAGTGCATCGACGCGCGTAATGCTGCCGCCGCTTGATGTAGAGTAGACGTATCGCGCGCCTGCCTTGTCCACGGCCTGGCCCGTGCCATCGCTAAACCCAATCTGTTTCCAGTCCGCGTTGAGAATACCGAGCCAATGATTCGTTTGGCTCGGACCCATCCACGAGTGCGCGTCTTGCAATCCGCCGTAGATCCAATACGGATCACGATCGTCGACCGCAATGCGATAGAACTGGCCAACGGCAAAATTGTTGAGGCGATTGTACGCATAGCCGCCGTCCCAGCTCTCATGCAGTCCACCGTCGCCACCAAGCAGTTGATGCTTGTTGTTGCTCGGATCAATCCACAGCACGTGGTGATCGTCCTTCAGGCCCAGATCGTACGTGGGCGAGTTGGGCATGGTGGTAAACGTTGTGCCACCGTCCTCGCTTTTCGACGGTTGCACACCAAGCAGCCACACGTTCTTGTCGTTGGTTGGATCGATGATCGGCTTGCTGAAGTACATCGGCCGAGGATTGGTGCGGCTGGCAAGCTTCCAGTTCGCGCCCGCGTCTTCGCTGCGATACGTGCCGCCGCCGGTTTGATGCTCGATCGTGGCGATGACAACATTCGGCGTAGAGCGAGACACAGCGATACCGATGCGCCCTTTGTCGCCCGCGGGAATGCCGTTCTCGGCCTTGCTCCATGTCAACCCGCCGTCGACGGACTTCCACAGCGCGCTGCCCGGCCCACCGCCGTTAAAGCCGAAGGCGCTGCGCAATCGCTGGTACGTAGAGGCATACAACACGTTCGCGTCGCGCGGATCCATCGCGACTTCGTTCGCGCCCGTGAGCGCATCCACAAAGAGCACCTTGTTCCATGTACGACCAGCGTCGGTGGTCTTGAACACGCCGCGCTCGATCGTTGGCTTCCACAGGTTGCCGACGACGGCGACCCATGCGACATCGGGATTGGTGGGATGCAGCAACACGCGACCGATGGAGCCCGACTCAGCGAGTCCGACAAATGTCCACGTCGCACCGGCGTCGGTGGAGCGATACACACCGCCGCCCCACGATGAACTCTGACGATTGTTTTGTTCACCGGTCCCAGCCCAGACGATCTTCGAGTCGCCGGCGAAGATTGCGATGTCGCCAAACGTATTGTCGTTCTGCCCATCGAAGATCGGCGCCCACGTCGTGCCGTGGTTGGTGGTTTTCCAGATACCACCGGCCGCTGCGCCGAGGTAGATCGTTGACGGGTCTCGCGGATCGACCTCGACGTCCTGGATACGTCCGCCCATCACGGCGGGACCCACTGAGCGAAAGTGCAGCGCATCGAACGGTGACTGCGCAGCGAGTGGAGCGGCGACGAGCGAGAGGAGGAGCGGGACGCGGCGCACGGCGAAGTCCTTGCGATGAGGGATACGTAAAGTACGCGCGCGGGTTGACGGTCGCACGTGACGCTAGAAGGTGACCTTCGCCATCAAACCGGCCGCCTGCGCCTTGAGCGCTGCCGGTGCTTCATCGACAAAGCACGTAGCTGCGTGTCCACGTCCAGGCGGACACGTCCGCCGAGCCGGTGCGGATAATGTTGTAAGCGTACATCTCGAGAAACTGATTGAGCGACTCATGACCCATGAACGCATGTGCCAGCTCATGCGTGTTGAGCGCGTCGTGAACGAACGATTGTCTCTTCGGCGCCGAATCCGGCGAAGAGCGAAATATCGACATCTCGCGTCAGTCGTGGCTCTCCCCAACGGACCACTGGCAAGCCGCCGATGATGCATGACCGCCAGCCCCGTGTGTCTATTACGTGCTGGACCTCTGCTGCCTGAGCAACGAGCTGATCCACACTCGTCTCAATGCGAGTAGGCGTTGCTGAATGACGAGGCCGGATGTGGTCGGCACCGGAGCAGAGTGTCGCGCCGCTTCGAACGCGTCGTTCATGGACATAGTGAACGTTGCGACGTCTACGCGGCTGAGCTCCGCGTGTCGAATCGCGGCGAGCCGCGAGGTAGCCGCCTGCCAGCGTTTGGTCCATTCTGCGCGCCCGTCACCGGAGGTCATTGGGGAAATCTAGTCAAAGGCGCACCACCGATGAGCCGCGTTGTCGCAGCACTTCATACACCGCAATCGCTACACTCGTCGACAGGTTGAGCGATCGCACGCGTGACGAGTGAATGGGGATACCAACGAACCGATCGTTGTATCGCTCGTGCAGGTTGGCCGGCAGTCCGCCGGTCTCGCGTCCAAAGATGAGGACCACGCTCCGCGACGTAGCAAGCGGCGCATCCCAGAACAGTGTCGTGGCTTTCGTCGAGAAGAAATACGGTTCGCCAAGGGCTGGCAGCTCGCGCTCGAAAGTGTCCCAGTCTGGCCAGACGCGGACGTCGACGTGCTCCCAGTAGTCCAGGCCAGCACGTTTCACTTCGCGTTCGTCGAGCGAAAAGCCAAGCGGCTCGATGAGATGCAGGGTGGCGCCCGTAGCCAAGCAGGTGCGCCCCACATTGCCGGTGTTCCAGTGAATTTCCGGATGCACGAGGACAACGTGTGTGGTCATGTCAGCGGCGCGATCGCGTGCGTGTCAGGACTTTGCCTTGGCGATGAGCGTCACCCGGGGAAGTCCTTTGAACTGTGCGTCGCACGTCAGTAGCGACGCACCGTGCTGCAATGCTGTAGCCAATACGATTGCGTCGGCCGTCGCGAGACGATGCACACGACACAATTCTGCTGCTGACACAGCAGTCGCTGTATCAAGCGGGGCAACGACGCATCGTTGGGCGAACGCCAGCACCTGGTCGGCTCGGTCCTCACAGGCTTCGCGCGTCAGCCATTTCGTGAGTTCAAGCTGTACAATGGTTGGCACCAGCCAGTCGTCGCGTTTCGGCAGAGATTTCGCGACTACTTTGCCCGTTGGCGAGGCCACCAGCCACTCAATCCACGCAGACGTGTCAACGAGGCGCATCAGTATCGATCGGATCGATCGCGATATGCTGTTGCTTTCGCGCCCTTGGCGATTCCTGCAAGCGCTGACGCCTCGGGAACAGGCACGAGCATGACGCCCGTCCCCTTGGGAATGAATACGAACTCCTGACCCGCCTGCCAGCGCAGGGCGGTGCGCACGGCCTTCGGAATCGAGATCTGGAATTTTGCGGACAGTGTGGCAGTGTCGGCCATGTCATACCTCGTTCGTATCGATGCGTATTTTGTAAGAATACCACCAACCCGTCCTTTACGGAAGGGAGTGAGGACGCGCAGGCAGTGCCGTGTCCACACGGGCACTCCAAGTTTGGAGAGATCCCGCATCGTGAGGTCGAACGGATGGGTACCGGGGATCAAGTACACGTGCTGATCGTGTTCACAGCCATGCCCGGTTGTGTAGATCACGGCCGCCTCGGCGTCCGCAGACTGTGTGGCAAGCGCATCAAGTGCGTCTTGCAGCGCTTCGTCAGACGGATCAACGACGGTGTTGACGACAAAACCCGCCTGCTTCAGCGCGGATGCAACACGTTTCATGTCTCGTTTCGCGCCCGGCAGTGAGTTGACCTTCGCGCGGCGATAGTCTGCGTAGACGAAAACCAGAGCAACCCGTTTGGCGGCCGTGGGGACCGGTTTCACGGACCACCGTATCGTCATCGACACCGGTGGGACGTCGGGAACCTGAAAGCCACCACTTTTCGCACTGGTCACGCTGACAATATCGGTGAGCAATGCAGCCAGTGTGAGCGACGACCTGTTGAGCAGTTCGATCAGCGCCGACGCGAACGGATTGCCGCCACCTTCGCCCTGATCGAGCGTTTGTCCGCCGGACTGCGCGGCGTAGCAAACAAGTGGTGAAGGTGGTGGGTGCGAGG
>JANMKU010000367.1:0-3425 GCA_031372205.1 Gemmatimonadaceae bacterium
GCGTCATGGCGATCAGGCTATCGCGATTGACTTGCACCGACGACGGTCCTTGCTGCAGCACGACAAACTGCCATGCGGCCGATTTGATGGCACGCACTGCGGACCCCTCGTTGATGTGGTCGACGAGCGCAAAGTCCGGAAACGCCACGGTCGACGTCTGAATGGTGTCACCCGTGGTCAGCGCGAGCGACGACAGCGTGCGCGGCAAGTCGTTGACATAGGTCAGACTGTTGCCGATGAAGAGCACGCGAATGCCCCCAGCCAGGGGGGCCGTCGCGTTCGGAGCCGACGAGCAGCTGAGCACACTCGTTGTGACCACTAGTGCCGCGCAGGCCCATCGGTTCACAGTCGCGCTCCAGTAGTGGTTCACCGCCATGACTCCGTCACGGCACGCAACTGATCCGCCGCATGGGGAAGTCAATGCCGCGGGTGCCGTTCGGCCCGGGCCCTTCGATGCGCGCGATCAACGAGTCGGTGCCTCGTCGGCGGTAACTGATGCGTTGCGGAAAGTCGTGCGCAAGGTTCTCGACGACAAACGCGGAGTCGGAGTATTGCGTCGAGCGGAACGCGGCCTCCTTCTGCTGCGAGGGCAACGCCGTATACACCAGGGTATCGCCGCGCGCGTCGAGTCGCAGCTGTTCGAATTCGCTCGTAACACCACCGGCCACCGTCCGACTGGCGCCGAGCATCAGTTCTCCGGCAGGTGGCATCCACATTTCGAGTGTGACCCGCTGCGCTGTGCGTCGCTCCCAACAGCCCGCCATCCAGCGGAGTACCGCGAGTCGATTGGGCGGTGCAGGCGTGACGCGGCGCGGAACGGCCGGAGGAAGCGCGAGGCTCATCAGTAGTAGCAACGACGGTCCAACGTTCATGCGGGGCTCCGAAGCGAGGAAGGCAGGAATGCTAGCGCAGAACACCGGCGAGCACTTGTACGAATGCGCCGCCGCCGCGGCGAACGGACAGACACCTCGCGGAGCCCTAGCCCAGGTGGCATGTTCTGGGTGTCTCATCCGTGCGATTCGGGTCATGAGACCCCACACCTTGTTGCCCCCGTCTGCACCGGAGTACGGTGAGCCATGCCAGACCCGTCACGTAAACCACTCGACGACGAACTCGACGCCTACGGCCTTACGCATCCCGGCAAGTTGCGCCCGAACAATGAAGACGCGTTTCTGCTTGCGTCGATTCACAAGCGCGTCCAAGTCGAGGCAACGAGCCTCACGGATCACCAGCGGCTGCCGCTCGGCAACGAGCGCATCGCGGTGGTCGCGATGGTCGCCGATGGCGTTGGTGGTCTCGCCGGCGGGGAGGAGGCGAGCGCGCTGGCGCTTGAAGCGGCGATGCAGTACGTGACCGAGAGCATGGATTGCTACTATCGAGCCGACTCGTCGGCGGCGCAGTTCATCGAAGAGCTGCAAGCGGCGGCCATGCGCGCCCACGAAGCGGTGCTCGGCGCGCGTGATGATCAGGGCGCGTCACGGCGCATGGCCACGACGCTGACCCTGTATATGGGGGTGTGGCCGCATTACTACTTGCTGCAAGTGGGCGACTCGCGCTACTACAGTTGGCGCGACGGCACGCTCACCCAGGTATCGCGCGACCAAACGATGGCGCAGGATCTGGTGGATATGGGCGTGTTGACGGCGACGGCGGCGCAACGCACGCGCATGGCACATGTACTATCGAGCGCGATCGGCGGCGACAAGGCGGCGCCGGTGGTCACGCACCTGCCGGCCGATTGGGGCAATGTGCACCTGTTATGCAGTGACGGGCTGACCAAACACGTGAGTGACGAGCGCATCGCCGAATGTCTGGCCAATATGACCAGTGCAAAGCAGGCCTGCGAAACGCTGTTGCAGCAGGCGCTCGATGGCGGTGGTACGGACAACATCACGATTATCGTTCGGCGGGTGGTGCCGAGGGAGAGACGCAGTGTACCGCGCGTGTAAACTCGCGGCCGTTGGTGTGCTGATGGCTGGCGCGACGCCGGCGGTTGCTCAGGTACGGAGGCTGTCCGGTACGGTCATCGTCACGCATAAATCGCCCTCGACGGCCACCATCATCGACGTGGCGAGTGGACGCGCGCCTTCTTGAACGGAGCACGCGACGAGAGCTGTCACGGCTCGCGCTGACGGGTGCGGGGCCGCAGGGAACTGCCATCACGCCCGACGCGCGATACATGTTGCTGTCCCTGAGCACGCAAGCCAGGGTCGCAATTATTGATATGCAATCGCGCACCGTGGTGGGGTACCTGCTGGCCGGAGAGACGCCAGACGGCATCGCGTACACGACGCGCGTATTTTTCCTCACGGCCGTAGCCCGGTCCGCGCGTTCGATCGTTCCCCATGCTGCCACGGAGTTGTGTATGTGCCGCAACATCAAAGTCCTCACCAACTTCGAACCACCAGCGACCGACGATGAGATTCGCGCATCGTCGCTACAGTTTGTGCGCAAGCTCAGTGGGTCGACGCGCCCGTCGAAAGCGAACGAGGCGGCCTTCAATCTGGCGGTTGACGAAGTGACCGCCGCAGCGGAGCGCCTGGTGCGCTCGATCACGACGCATGCACCGCCACGCACACGCGAGGACGAATTGCAGAAGGCGCGCGAACGGAACCTGAAACGATTCGGGTAGCGCGTCGAACGCCTGTGTGTGCTGCCCTTTTCGCAATGCGCCACGGCAGCATTTCGCATTTTGCCACGCGTCGCAACGTTCGCATTGCACGCGCCGTGCATCGCGATTGCAACAATGATGAGGTAGCCTCGCCACACGCGATCGCCAGCGACACGGGGTAATCGCTGCGCGCGGCATCGCCCGGATTTTGTTTTGTCCCGACGGTATCCATGGGCACGCCACGCGGCTTCTGCGTTCACGAACGATACGCATCGAGGCCACCGTCTACGGTTGGGCCCGCTTTTTGCCAGACTGGGCTGTGTGATCGACGGGGCGTTGCCGCTCCGCTCCCCTCCTCCCAATCTGTTCCTGGAGCCCTGTGATGCGAACCATGCGACGCGCTTTCGCGACCTGCCTGATCGGTGCACTGTCGGTAACGGCGGCGCGCGCCGAGGCGCAAGTTCTCTTTGCCAATGGATTCAACCCCAATCCCGGCCCGACTCAATATCAGGGGATCTGGGATCAGGCCGGTGTGGGTATTGGCGGCGCGAACGTCAGCACACTCACTCCGCCGGCTGGCACGTTTGGGTTCAGCGGGAACATCGGGGCCAACAACGTCCTCTCCGACAACTTCACGGTCGGAGCTGGCGAAACGTGGACAGTGAGCGCGATCTGGCTGTACGCCTATCAGACGAGTGCGATTTCGTTCCCGTTCACGTCGGCCAACGTGAGCGTCACCGGGTCCGACCCGAATGGTGCGTCGCTGTTCTCGCAAACCGGAGCGTCGGTGGTCCAAGGGGCCGGGGGTATCGTC
>JANMKU010000471.1:0-2167 GCA_031372205.1 Gemmatimonadaceae bacterium
CAATCGCAAGGCGCGGAATCTGCTGATTGTTGTTCACCCACACGTGCGACCACGTTTTGCCGGCGTCGCTTGACTTGTAGATGCCATCACCGGTGGCGAGGTCCGGCCGATGCAGTCCTTCGCCCGACCCCACATAGATGACGTTGGGATTGGAGACCGACACGTCGATGGCACCGATCGAACCACTCGGCTGCTCGTCGAAGATCGGTGTCCAGATGCGGCCATAGTCTGTCGTCTTCCACACTCCGCCATTCACCATGCCCATGTAGAACACATTCGGCTGACTCGGCACGCCGGCAGCGGCTTTGGTGCGTCCAGCGCGGAATGGCCCAATCATGCGCCAGCGTGGGCCTCGGGTGTTGGCCGCGTCAAAGGTCGGTTGAGCGGGGAGGATGCTTGGCGCAGTGACCGCCGCAGCGAAGAAGGCGGTCGAGAGGAAATGACGGAAGTGCAGCACGGAAGCCTCGGTGTGCGTGTGTCCGTGCAATGTGCAGGTGAGACGCGCACCCTGTCCATTGTGCGTTCGGGCATTCGCGTGCTCGTTGCTGGCGCCGCCGGCCCACGATAAGATCCTTCGCATGCAGACGCGATTCGCAGGACACGTGCGCCCCCCCACGACACCGTGACCACGCACGCCGCTCGTCGCACACAGCTCCTGGAGGAGCTGCACCGGCACACCTACGTCATGTTGCAACCATCGCCGATCGAGGGCATCGGGGTGTTTGCGTTGTGCGACATTCCGATGGGCTGTCGCGACATGTTTGGCCCACCTGACGCGGACGACAGCTGGACGGCGCTTCCCCGCGCGGACGTCGACGCACTGCCACCGCATGCGCGTCACCTGGTTGAGACGTACTGCTTGTTCGACGCGCGGCACTACTTTGTGCCGTCGACCGGCTTCAAGCGGATGGACCTGGCATGCTATCTCAACCACTCGGATACGCCAAATATTCGGTCCATCAACGACGGTGACTATCTTGAGGCGACGCGGAACATCGCCGCCGGTGAGGAGTTGGTGATCGACTACGGTGACATTGTTGATGACCGTGTTGCTGGTGCGTAACGTCTCCCTTTCTGAATCCTGTTCATGCTCACGCATATGCTGAAGCACGTGCCCAAGTACTTTCGTAAGTACCGGCAATCGAGATCATCTCCTCGTACTGCAGCCGGTGGTGTTGCGCTTGTCGTCTGTGGGCTGGCCGTCGCCCCCCTTGCTGTGCAACCGCGTACGTCCAGCGCCGCCGTGGCTGCATCGCGCGCAAACGCGAACGTCGAAGCGAAGGTGAACGTCTACGCGGCTACCGCCGTTGGCATGATGTCGTCCGCAGCGAGCGCCGCACGCGCTCGCGTGTATGCGCCCAACGTCCTTGGTCGCTCGGTCAGCGTTATCGACCCGGCCACCAACATGGTTATCCAGACGATTCCGACCGGCGTCTATCCGGAGCACGTGGTGGTGGGGTACGACTTGCGTTCACTCTGGATCGCGAGCACCAAAGGCAACACGCTCACGCGCATCGATCCGCGCACGGGCGCGGTGGATGCGCCGGTGCGAGTCGCCGACCCCTACAATGTGTATTGGACGCCCGATGGCACGGCGATGATCGTCATCGCCGAGCGATACAAGCGACTTGATTTTCTGGATGCCAAGACGCTTAAGCTGACATCGTCAATTCCGCTCAAATGCGCTGGCGCGAATCACGTCGATTACACGGCCGACGGGAAGTTCGCGCTCGTCTCGTGTGAGTTCTCGTCGCAAGTGTTTCGCCTCGATGTGGCCGCCCGCATGGTGACCGGGTATCTCACGCTGCATGCGCCCTCGGATACGATGCAGCATGCGACGCGAAGCACAACACCAGCACGCACGATGCGCACCAGCATGCCGCAGGACGTGCGTCTCACGCCAGACGGCCGTGCGTTTCTGGTGGCGGATATGATGGCGGATGGACTCTTTGTCATCGCCGCTGACTCGCTCGCGCAAATCGGGTTCATCCACACCGGCACAGGAGCACACGGGATCGCCGTCGGACGCGGCGGATCGCCGTTCTATGTAGCGAACCGCGGATGGCACACGGTACTCGGTGGGCGCCGCGGGCCGGGGAGTGTCAGCGTCGTCGATCCCAACACGCGGCGGGTGACCGCGACGTGGCCCATCCCGAATGGTGGCAGT
>JANMKU010000402.1:0-13664 GCA_031372205.1 Gemmatimonadaceae bacterium
AAGATGACCGCGCCGCGCTATCAGGATGTCGCGTCGAAGCACATCGCTGAGATTGTCGATGATGACGGCACCACGGTGCGCGTGATTTGTGGCGAGTTCTGGGGCAAGCGGGGACCGGTGGACGGCATTGCCGCCGATCCATGCTATCTCGACGTGTTCGTGCCCGCTGGTACGCGGAAGTCGTTGCCCGTCGACACGCATCGCAACACATTCGCGTACGTGTTTGACGGCGACGGTGCATTTCGCCACGCGTCCGATCCTATGGGTGTGCTCACGGAGCGCACCGCTGGCAACGATGATGATCTCGTGCGCGAACGCACGGGCAATCGTTCGTTGGTATTCTTTGATAGCGGCGACGAGGTGGTGGTGCGCGCAGGTGAGCATGGCATTCGATTTCTCCTCGTGTCTGGTACGCCAATCAAAGAGCCGGTGGCGTGGCATGGGCCCATCGTCATGAACACTCGCTCGGAACTTGAAGTCGCGTTGCGCGATTTACGTGAGGGCACCTTCATCAGGTAACAGCGAGCGCTTGACCGACCTCCTCCGTCTCACCGACCGCGGACTCTATTGCGAGGCGGCGGACTGTTTCATTGATCCGTGGTCGCCCGTGTCGCGGGCGCTCATCACGCATGCGCACGGCGACCATCTCACATGGGGATGTGACTCGTACTTGCTCGCCGCACCAGGTGCGTCCGTCGCACGAGAACGACTCGGCGCGCATGCGGCAGCGGTTGAGACGACAGCGTACGGCGCGACGCGCGAAATCAACGGAGTACGGATCTCGTTTCACCCGGCCGGACACATTCTTGGCTCGGCGCAGATTCGCCTCGAGTTCCATGGCGAAGTGTGGGTAGTGTCCGGTGACTACAAGACCGACCCCGACCCGACGTGTACGCCGTGGGAGCCGGTGCGCTGCCACACGTTCATCACCGAGAGCACGTTCGGCCTGCCCATCTATCGATGGCCGTCACAACAACGGGTGTTTGACGACATCAATGCGTGGTGGCTCGCGAATGCCAGCGCCGGACGTGTGTCGTTACTCTACGGCTACGCACTCGGCAAGGCGCAGCGTATGCTGGCCGGGCTCGATCCTGGCATTGGCCCCATTCTCACGCATGGCGCCGTTGAACGCATGACGCAGTGTTATCGCGATGCGGGCATTGCAATGCCGGCGACGACGTATGCGACCGTCGCCGAGCGGTCGCCCGCGTGGACACGCGCGATTGTTGTTGCGCCACCATCGGCCGATGGGTCGACGTGGGCGCGACGGTTTGGTGCGTACAGTGCGGCGTTCGCCAGTGGCTGGATGCATGTACGTGGAGCGCGCCGACGACGTGGCGTGGATCGTGGCTTCACACTGTCCGACCATGTGGATTGGCCGCAACTGTTGTCAGCGATTGACGCGACTGGCGCGGAACGCGTGTGGGTCACGCACGGCTTCTCTGATGCCGTCGTGCGTTGGCTCACCGAACGTGGGGTCGACGCAAAGGTCATCGCCACGCGCTACGAAGGTGAACGCGACGACGGTGTTGCCGCACCAGATGCATCATGAAACGCTTCGCTGAACTATTTGACGCGATCGATGCATCCACCGGCACACAGAACAAGGTGGCGGCACTGGTGACGTACTTTCGCGACGCACCGGCGCCCGACGCCGCGTGGGCGGTGTGGTTTCTTGTCGGTCGACGGCCCAAGCGGCTCGTACGCGCCGCCGACTTGCGCGCATGGGCCGCTGAATTGGCGCGGGTGCCCGACTGGATGTTTGACGAGTGCTACGCGCAGGTTGGTGACCTCGCCGAAACGGTGTCGCTGCTCATTCCCGATGGCGCGACCGGCGATGCGTCGGGGTTTGCGTGGTGGGTGGAAGAGCGCTTGCTCGCCCTGAACGGAATGCCCGCCGATGCGCAGCGTGCCGTGTTGATTGATGCGTGGCAGCGATTGGATGGCACGTCGCGCTTTCTATTCACAAAACTCATCACCGGCGGTTTTCGCGTTGGCGTATCGGATGGACTGGTTGTGCGCGCTCTCGCCCAGGTGAGTGGCGTGCCAGCCGGGAGCATTGCGCACCGGATGATGGGACAGTGGGAGCCGAGCGCCGCGTGGTTTACCACACTGGTTGGCACGGAAACTACGGACGCAGACTGGAGCAGACCCTATCCGTTCTTTCTCGCGCATCCGCTGACCGAGAATGTGAGTACGCTGGGCGATGTGAGCGAGTGGCAGGCCGAGTGGAAGTGGGACGGCATTCGTGCGCAGTTGGTGCGTCGCCGCGGACGCACGTTATTGTGGAGTCGCGGTGAAGAATTGCTCGCGGGACGCTTTCCGGAGATTGAGGCGGCGGCAGAGTGGTTGCCGAATGGCACGGTGCTCGACGGTGAATTGCTGGCCTGGCGCGAGGGCAAACCCCTGCCCTTTTCCGAGCTGCAGCGACGTATCAATCGCAAGACCGTGGGCAAGAAGTTGCTCACTGATGTACCGTGTCATCTGCAACTCTATGACTGTCTCGAGTACGATGGGGTTGACGTGCGCACGCAGTCGCTGGACGCGCGTCGCGCACTGATGACACGCGCCTGCGATGCACTACCGGCCGGTGCGCCGTTTGGCATGTCGCCGATTCTTGACGCGGCGGATTGGGATGCGGTGCGCGCGGCACGTGATGCGTCGCGTGACATGCGCGCCGAGGGACTCATGCTCAAGCGCCGTAGTTCCGCGTACGGGGTGGGCCGCAGGGTAGGCGATTGGTGGAAGTGGAAAGTCTCGCCACTGAGTGTCGACGCCGTGCTGGTGTACGCGCAGGCTGGTCACGGTCGTCGTTCCGGGCTGTATACCGACTACACTTTTGCCGTATGGGACGGTGATGCGCTGGTGCCGTTCGCCAAAGCGTACTCCGGGCTCACGGACGCCGAGATTGCTGAGGTGGACCGTTTTGTGCGACGAAATACCGTCGAAAAGTTTGGCCCTGTGCGCACCGTCAAGCCGGAGTTGGTGTTCGAACTGGCATTCGAAGGCATTCAGCTCAGCAATCGACACAAGAGCGGCATTGCCGTGCGCTTTCCACGCATTGCGCGATGGCGCACCGACAAGACGGCTCGCGACGCTGATACACTCGACCGCGTGCGGGCCCTGCTCCGCGCTCAGCGTTCGTGATCGAGCGACTTGAGGCGTGGTTCGCGCAACAGGGGTGGACACCGTTCGCCTTTCAGCGCGAGGTGTGGGAGGCGTATGCCCGCGGTGAATCGGGGCTCATTCACGCAGCGACCGGCACTGGTAAGACGTACGCGGCGTGGCTTGGTCCGCTGCTTGAGGCGATGCAAGAATCACCGAA
Source organism: Gemmatimonadaceae bacterium (assembly GCA_031372205.1). Lineage (GTDB taxonomy): Bacteria > Gemmatimonadota > Gemmatimonadetes > Gemmatimonadales > Gemmatimonadaceae > Gemmatimonas. The sequence goes on from JANMKU010000402.1 coordinate 3,326, forward strand.
TGCGCGAAGTGCCCGCCGACGCGCCGATGCCGCGCCACTTCGTGTGCTGTGGATTACACCGCTTCGCGCCTTGGCGGCGGATACGGAGCAGGCCTTGCGTGAGCCGGTGGACGCACTGGGTCTGCCCTGGACCATCGAATCGCGCACGGGCGACACGAGTCAGGCGCGCAGAGCGCGACAGCGTGTGCGATTGCCAACCGCATTGGTGACAACGCCAGAGTCCCTGTCGTTGCTGCTCTGTCGCAAGGATCATGTACAGCTTTTTGCCGATCTGCGCTGCGTGGTGGTGGACGAGTGGCACGAGCTGCTGTCCACGAAACGGGGGACACAGGTGGAGCTGGCGTTGGCGCGTTTGCGTCGACTCTGTCCGCGAATTCGTACATGGGGCGTATCAGCGACGCTCGGCAATACCGATGTTGCGGCTGACACGTTGCTTGGATTTGACCCATGTGGCGCGTCTGTCCCACGGCGTTTGGTGCGTGGTGTGGTGCCAAAGGAAACCATTGTCGAGTCGCTCATTCCGCCAGTGATGGAGCGCTTCCCGTGGGCCGGGCATCTCAACACGCGACTGCTGCCGGAGGTGATGCAGCGGCTTGCGGACGCACGCAGCGCGATTGTGTTCACCAACACGCGTTCACAGTGTGAGATCTGGTTTCAATCAATCATCGCGGCCAACCCATCGTGGTTTGAGTTCACGGCCATTCATCACGGGTCGTTGTCGCGAACGCAGCGGCAGGATGTGGAGGATGGTCTCAAGTCGGGGCGCTATCGTGTCGTGGTCGCCACGTCGTCACTCGATCTCGGTGTGGACTTTTCGCCGGTGGATCTGGTCATGCAGATCGGCAGTCCGAAGGGCGTGGCGCGGTTGATGCAGCGGGCCGGTCGCTCGGGCCATTCACCGGGCCGTCCGTCGCGCATTGTATGCATACCAACGCACGCCTTCGAACTGGTGGAAGTTGCGGCAGCGCGCGATGCCATCCGCGCCAACATCATCGAGAGCCGCGACCCAGTCGAACGTCCGCTCGATCTGTTGGCACAGCATCTCGTGACACTCGCACTTGGAGGCGGCTTCCGGCGCGAGGACGTACTGGCTGAGCTGCGCACCACTCGTGCGTACGCGTTGCTCACTGAGGCAGAGCTGGACTGGACAATTGCCTTCGTCACCAACGGGGGGCTTGGCGCTCACGGCGTATCCGGAATATGCGCGTATTCACTTGGTGGACGGTGTGTACCTGGTCACGGACCGACGCGTGGCGCAACGGCACGTGCTCAATATTGGGACGATCGTTGGCGAAGCCGTGATCGCGGTGCGGTATATGAGCGGTGGACGTATCGGTACAGTGGAGGAAGGCTTTGTCGCCCGACTGACAGCGGGTGACCGCTTCATCTTCGCGGGAAAACCGCTCGAGTTTGTGCGCGTGCGTGAACTCACCGCGTGGGTGCGTCGTGCGAAGGGGATTTCTGGTGCGATACCGCGCTGGGCCGGTGCGCGCATGCCGCTCAGCAGCGAACTCTCCGCCGCCGTTCGTCTCAAGCTCGAAGAGGCGCGGCTGGGCGACTATTCGGGGCCGGAGATGACGGCCGTAAAGCCCGTGCTCATGCTGCAGAGTGAACGCAGCGCTATTCCGCGTTTGGACGAACTGTTGGTTGAGCGATGGTCGTCGCGCGACGGGCATCATCTGTTCATTTATCCCTTCGAAGGGCGACTGGTGCACGAAGGGTTGGCGGCGCTGTTCGCGTACCGTATGGCGCAGCTCACACCCATCTCGTTCGCCTACGCCTGCAACGACTACGGTCTCGAACTTGTCTCACCCGATGCGCCACCGCTGGAGGAAGCGCTCGAGGTTGGTCTCTTGTCCACGACGCATTTGCTGCACGACATTCTGCTGAGTCTCAATGCCGCAGAGCTTGGCCGCCGGCAGTTTCGCGAAATCGCGCGCATCGCCGGTCTCGTATTCGCGGGGTATCCCGGGCAGTCCAAGTCGGTCAAGCAAGTGCAAGCGTCCAGCGGGTTGCTGTATGATGTGTTTGTACGATACGATCCCGGCAACTTGCTCATTCATCAGGCGCAGCGTGAAGTGCTTGAAAAGCAACTTGAAGCAAGTCGCCTTCGTCGGGTGCTGGAGCGATTGTCGCACGGTGCGGTGCGACTCATTGATGTAGAGCGACCAACGCCGCTGGCGTTTCCGTTGCTCATCGATTCAACGCGCGCCAAAGTGAGTTCTGAAAAACTGGCCGATCGCGTGCGGCGCATGACCGTGTCGGCGGAAAAGCGATCCCGGCCCGGCGCGACGACGCTGGTGTTGGCGACTGGTGCTCGTGTGCATGCGAACGACGCGCGATGACAACCGATCACCGACTCTCTGTTGCGGTGCGATTGCGGGCGGCAGTGCCGGGCGCGGTGCAAATCTCAGTAGCCGGGAGCGAGGTGTGGCTGCTGGCGCAACGGGCGCTGTATGTCCCGTCACTCGATACCGTGCTCGTGGCCGACGTGCACTGGGGCAAGGCGGCGGCGTTTCGCGCGGCGAGCATCCCGGTGCCAACCGGCACCACGGCAACCGACCTTGCGCGGCTCTCGGACGTGTTGCGCATCACCGGCGCCAGGCAACTCGTGGTGCTCGGCGACTTGATGCACGCTCGCAGTGGACGCCATGCATCCGTGATGGGTGCTATCGCTGAGTGGCGTGCGCAACACGTGGGGGTGCGCATGCGTCTTGTCCGCGGCAACCACGACGTGCACGCCGGCGATCCTCCCAGTGATCTCAACATCGAATGTCTCGACGCCCCACATGTGCTCGGCCCGTTCGCCTGCGTGCACCATCCGGAACCGCAGGACGCTGGCTTCGCGCTCGCCGGACACGTGCACCCGCACGTGAGGCTTACGGGTAGTGCGCGTCAGGGGGTGCGGCTTCCGTGTTTCGTTTTTGGCGACGCTGTTGGGATTCTACCGGCGTTTTCGAGTTTCACCGGCCATGGCATGTACGAGCGCCGTACTGGTGACCGGCTATTTGCGATTGCCGATGATTCGGTGTTGGCGGTCTGAAAGCGTCTGCCTGCGGCGCACTATGCTCGCGCCGCCTGGCGTAGCGCCGTGCGCCACACCCACCAGATGAGCAGCAGTTGCACTGGAAGGCGCGCCCACAGCACCGCAATCGACCAGTCACTTGCTTGATTCGCTCGCGCCAATTGCAGCATCTGCACGTTCGCCGGAAACACCGCGACCAGTAGCGCGATCAGTCCCCACGCGGCCAGCACGCGCGTGCGCGACCACAAGAGTCCAGCCGCGCCGAGTATCTCGGCTGCACCACTCAGCTGCCCCGCCAACTTCGCGTTGGGTATCCACGTTGGGACAATGCGCTCAAAGAATGCCGGTGTCACAAAATGCAAAATTCCCGCCGTACCGAACAACAGCACGACGGGAATCACAGAGCGCCAACGCGTCACAGAGGTGTCGGCGACGAATACCAGAGCACCGCGAAGTAGTGGCAGACGCTGCCGCCCATCACGAAGAGATGCCACACCGGATGCGACCAGCTCTTGCGCGCGAGGTAAAACACGCAGCCACCGGTATAGAGCAGGCCGCCGCCCGCAAGGAGTAGCAAGCCCGCTGTGGGCAGTGCCTGCATGAGTGGCTTGAGGGCGATGATAATGACCCACCCCATCGCGATGTACATCGCCGTTGACGCGCGCTGCCATCGCGGTCCGAACTTCACCTTGAAAAGCACACCGAGCGCAGCGAGTGTCCACACGACGCCAAACAGGGTCCATCCCCACGCACCACGCAGCACACCGAGTGTGAATGGCGTGTAGGTACCGGCAATGAGACAGTAGATCGCTGCATGATCGAGCACGCGCAATTTCTGCTTGAGCGTGGGGTGCGGGATGGCATGGTAGAGCGTTGACGCCGCGTACAGCGCAATAAGCGACGATCCAAACACGCTGGCGCCAATCACCATCAATCGTTCACCACGTTCCATCGCGGCGAGTACGAGAATCGGGAATCCGACGAGGCTCGCCAGGAAACCGACGCCGTGGGTCAGGGCGTTAGCGAACTCTTCCCGCGCGGTCGCGATTCGGTGGTCACTCATGCGTTGAATGTACCACTACTTGGCGAACTTGGTCCAGATGGCGATCACGCCACACTGATTGATCCCGATGAACCGAGCCGGAATATCTGCGGCGTGGGTGTACACCTCGACGCCAAACAAGTCCGCCGGCTGGACAAAGGTCATTTCATCCACACTGGACGGGCGTCCGTCGAGAAACACCGCCGGGTTGCACGACGTCGCGCCGCGGTCGATCGTCACGCTGGTCTGCATGTTGTTGCGCCGCACCTTTAGTGCCGACAGCGCAGACAACACACTGGTCATATCCGGTCGACTTTCAAGTTCACGTTCGGTGAGAAAATGACCGCCGCCAATCTTTTTGCGTTCGTCAAACTCCTGACGTGCGACACCAGCGCCACGCGCCGCTTTGACATCGACTTTGGCCAACACCGTCGCCGCGGGAAGTTCAACGTCAATCTGCGACGTCTGCCCCGGTCGCAAATCCACCTGCATCGCGGTCGGGCCGAAGCCGAGTTTGCGCACACGAATGGACTGCGTCCCCGCGGGCAAGCGCTCAATCAGATAGCGTCCCTCAGCATCCGTGCGCCCACTGGTGTCGGCACTCGGTACGGTCACCAACGTATTTCCTTGCGGTGCCCCTCGGCTGTCGCGCACAGTTCCAGTGAGCGTTGACGTTCCTCGGAGCGTTTTCGGCGCAGCAACTACAGGCGCACTCATGCGCGAGGTTGGGCGCGCCGGCGCGGCGACAACTGGCGTAAGCTCCGCACTCACAAGAATGTCGCGATGTGCCAGCCGCGATTCGAACAAGTTGAAGTCCACGCCACCGCTGATCATCGTGCCAGCGTCGGCCTCCATCGTGAAGGCAATGTCCGTCGGCAATCCGCATGCTGCAAAGTTGCCGAGACTATCCGTGCGGGCCACCAGCACGGGTCGGTTCATGGCCAACGCCTTGCCATTCGCTTCCATCGCCGTCCACGAAAACACGGCACGTGCTCCGCGCAGTGGCGCTTCGGTGGCCGCATTCCGCACACTACCAAACACAATGCCACTGTCTACCCGTGAGACCAGCGTGCGCGGGCACAGGCTGCGCCACAGCGTTCCGAACGACGGTGTCGCGAGATTCATGGTGGACAGCGCACCGGCCACGACTTGCACGCTGTTGATCATACCCGAGAGTCCAAGCGAGTCAAGCAGCGGCGTGGAGAAGCTGACTGACTGACGGCCGGCGACGACACTGTCGATGGTGAACTGACCGAGGTCATTGGACAACCCGAGTTTGTTGCTCCCCGAGATGAAGACGGTCGCACCCCGCAGTGGTCGGCCACTGAGACTGTCAAAAATCACGCCACGTACGCGCCCGACGCCTTGTGTGGATACCTGCGCGGGCGACTGTGCTGACGCGATCGTCGCTATGGCTGCGCACGCGAGTGCCATGCCGAGCGACGCAATGGACGCGCTGAACAGACGGGAACTCCTGTTCAAGCGATCGGCCCCTTTTTCTTGGCTGGCGTGACAACGCCCGTCAGCTTGCCTTGCGTGAGCAATGCGTTGAACGCGGCCACGTCCTGCGATTCAACCAACTCCACTTCGTTGCGAAGTGACGTCCACAACTTCTCCAAATCAACCAGTCGCTCGCGCACCGGTTTCGTCAGCACCGGATTCCCTTCCACCTGCCCGAGCAGGAACCCGTACTGGCCGTTGATGCCGTTGGCGAAGTTGATGATGTCCTGCCCATTGCCCGCTTTCGTGGTGAGTCGCGGATCAAGCTTGCTGAGTTTGTCGCCAAGTGCACGACCGGCTTTGGCCAGCGTGTCGGCGTTGGTGGCTTCCTTCGCGCGCGAGGTGAACGACTGTACCTGGGTGCGAATGTCACGCAGTCGCAGCACCGCGTCGTGAATCTCCGTGATGCGGCTGGCCAGTAGTACTGCCACTGAATCGCGTTCGGCAACAACCGCGGCGGGTGCCGTCACGCGCGGGTCTTGCACCACATCGAATGGCGCAGTTCTTACAGTGGTGCCGGAGGTGAGCCGCACCGTGTAGCGACCCGGTGACACACGTGCGCCACCATCACCCGGCGCACCGAACAAGACGATGCCGGCGATACGCGTTGGCAGCGGTCGGCGCAAATTCCAGTTCAGCAAATTGAGCCCAGCTTTCGCTGTGATCTTGTTTGACGAATCTTGCGTGGTGAACGTGCGCAGCACCGTGCCCGTCGCGTCAAGAAACTCCACCTTGAGAGCGTTGGTGCTGTCGGGCGCTGCGGCCAGTCGATAGAAGATTGTCGCGCCGGATGGCGGGTTGCGACCTGCATTGCGCGGCGGCCCGCCACCGCCACCACTCCCGGCCAACGACGCAGCACGTGGTGTGTAGAGATGCACGGTGGCCATCGCAATGGAATCTGCACGCTGACGAATCACTGAGAGATCGTCCATGATCCAGAAGGCGCGCCCTTCGGTGGATGCGATCAGGTCGCCGTGCTTGACCTTGAGATCGGTGACGGGTGTGACGGGAAATCCGCCGGCAAACGGCAACCAGTGTGCGCCGACATCGTACGACACGTATACGCCGGTCTCCGTTCCCGCGTAGAGCAACCCGCGACGCACGGGATCTTCGCGCACGACGCGTACGGGCTCGCCCTCGCGCAACCCAGTTACGAGGCGCGTCCACGTCTTTCCATAGTCGGTAGAGCGGAACACATGCGGGGTGGGGTCGCCGAGGCGGTCTTTGCGGAACGCGACGTTGACGGTAGCCGGATCAAACGGCGACACATCAATCTCGTTCAGCAGTCCGTCGCCCCATGAAGGGCCGGTGACGTTGCTCCAGCTCTTGCCACCGTCACGCGTGAGCTGAATGAGACCGTCGTCGGTGCCCACGTAGATGGTGTTGGCGTCGTGCGGCGATTCCTGAATCGTGACGATGGTGGCGTACACTTCACCACCGGCACCCTCATTGGTGATCGGTGTGCCGCCCCAGCCCTGGCGCGCTTTGTCATTGCGCGTGAGATCCGGCGAGATGGGTGTCCAGCTGTTGCCGCGATCGGTGGTCTTGAACAACACGTTGCCGCCCTGATACACGACTTTGTCATCGTGTACGGAGACAAACAGCGGCGCCGTCCAGTTGAAGCGATACTTCGTTTTGTCGGTGGGCTCGGTGAGGTTCATCTCCGGCCACGGCATGATGGCGCGTGTTACGCCGGTGCTCGCGTCCTGCTCTTCGACGATGCCTTGATAGCAACCCCCGTAGACGAACTGCGGCTTCTTTGCGCTCACGCCCATGTTCGCGCTTTCGCACCCGGGCCCTTCCGTCCAGTCGCGAATGCCGATCGATCCGGCTTCGCTGCGACTCTTGATAATCACCGACGAATTGTCTTGCTGCCCACCATAGAGTTTGTACGGGAACGCGTCATCAACGGCGACATGATAGAATTGCGCGGTGGGCTGATTGTCCTGCGAACTCCAACTCTTGCCGCCATCCAATGACACCGAGCCACCGCCGTCATTCGCATTGGCGATGTAGCGACTGTCGGTCGGGTTGATCCACAGTTGATGATTGTCCCCGTGCATCGCGGCGACGGTCTGAAACGTGCGTCCACCGTCGATCGACCGCATGACCGGCGCATTCATCACCCACACGATGTCCGGATTTTTGGGATCGGCAGTGACATTCATGTAGTACCATGAGCGCGTCTGAATGAGCCGGTCACCCGACATCAACCGCCACGTGGCACCCGCATCGTCGGAGCGAAACAGTCCACCGTTATCCGCTTCAACAATCGCGTACAAGCGATCGGGATTGGCTGGTGACACCGCCACGCCAATCTTGCCCATCAACTTCGGCAACCCTTCCGACAGTCGCTTCCACGTGTCGCCACCGTCAAGCGATTTCCAGATGCCGCTGCCCGGGCCACCGCTGCGCACAATCCACGGCGAGCGCTGCGCGTCCCAAATCGCGGCGTAGAGAATGCGCGGATTTGTTGCGTCCATCGTCAGGTCGGCGGCGCCGCTTGTTGCGTTCTCACCCTTGAGCACCAGCGTCCAGCTCTTGCCGCCGTCTTTCGTGCGATAAATGCCGCGTTCGGCCGTACCCTTCCAACGATCACCCTGGGCCGCGACATACACCACGTCGGGATCGTTGGGATGAACGCGCACCGCCGAAATTTGTCGCGTGGCCGCTAGCCCCACGTTGGTCCACGTGCGCCCCTGGTCGGTGCTCTTATACACACCGTCGCCGTACGTCGACGACTGACCGCGCACCGCATGCTCACCCGTACCCACGTACAGCACGTTGGCATCGGACGGTGCCACGGCGATAGCGCCAATGGTGCTCGTCTTGAAGAAGCCGTCTGAGATGTTCTTCCAGTTGATGCCCGCGTCATCCGTGCGCCACACGCCACCGCCAGTGTAGCCCACGAAGTACGTCATGGGCTGCGACGGAATCCCGGCGATCGCGTTCGCTCGGCCGCCGCGCCACGGTCCCACGTTGCGCCAGCTCAGTGCGCTGAACGTGGCCGAGTCGAAGTTGCCGGCGACTGCGGGCACCGCGGACTTGGGTGATCCTTGGGCCAGTGCTTCATGGGACACCGAAGATATGCCGACAATGACGATGCTGGCCAGCGCAGAAACTCGACGTGAATGATGCATATGCCATGGTTGAGGTCTGTCAAAACTTAGCCTTTTGGCGGCCGAGCGGCGAACGGATCACAACGGCGGATAAGCGTGGATAGACAGTGATTGGTGCGTATCCGCCCCTATCGAATATCGAATGCCGGTCTCGAAATGCAGGCGAGTGGCCGATACTCGCTTAAATGAGCGATCGCGCGATTCCACTGAGACTTCCGTCCGCCGCGCGCGGCATGCTGACCGTTGGTACCACCTACGGCACGGTGGAAGCCATCGACTCCGGCACCCTGCGCCGGGCGACCGACCGCACCGGTGCCCGACTCGGCCACGCCTTGCTTGGGTACCTGTTGGTCATGATGGCCATCATTACGATGGCGCCGTTCCGGTTCGCGGCCTGGCCGGTTCATGGACTCACCGACATCTGGACCCCGTCGGACCTGGTCATGAACGTGGTCATGTTCGTGCCGATCGGATTCCTGGTGCAACTCACTCGGCCCAGCGGTTCACTGGCTCGCTGGTGGCAGGTGCTGCTGCTCGGCGCCGCGATGAGCGGTTGTATTGAAGTGGCGCAGCTGTTTCAAGTCGAGCGGTATTCGTCGCTGTTTGACGTCACGACGAATGCGTTGGGTGCGATGGTGGGTGCGGTGCTCTATGCGGTCGCGATCAATCGCATGCAGGGGCCGAGTGCGGCGCGCGTATTGGCCTTGGAACTGCCGTTGATGGGGTTGGTGTATCTGTTGGTGCCGCTCATGTGGTTGGCCGGTTTGTCGAGCGGAGGCGGGTCACGTGCCTGGTTGGTGTTGCCGATCGCGGCGTTTGCCGGCGGTGTGCTTGGTACGGTGCATGCTGCGTATCTGGCGCCGGTGCGTGGAGTTGGACGGCCGTGGCTGTTGCTGTCCGCGCTGCTCTGGTTCGCTGTGGCAATGCTACCGGGGCGAATCCGTGACACCAACATTTTGTTGGTGGGTGCGACGCTCACGGTGGGCGTGGCGTGGTTGCGCAGCGTCGCGACGGGGCGGTTGCGCGCGCAGGAAGGCAATCGGCGATTTGAGCAGACTACGTTGCGCTTGGTGCTGCCGTTGTTTGCGGCGTATCTGGCGCTGTCGTCGCTTTGGCCGCTCGACGGTGCGGATGACGCGTTCCGCGCGTCGGTGGCGTTCATTGGCGCTGGTGAAGTACTGACCACAACGCGTGTGTTTCTTTCGCTTGAGCATGTGGCCGCTTTCACGCTCGTTGGGTACATCGTCGCCGAATTTCATGGACGCGAACTGGTGCATTTTCGCGACATTGCGGCGCGCGTCGTTGCGTGGGGCGGCGGTATCTCGTTGCTGCTCGAGCTGACGCGCGGTTGGCATCCGCAGTATGGCGCGAGTGTGCTGATGTTCTTGTTTACGTGTACGGCGAGCGCGTTTGGTGGACTGCTGTATCAGCTGCAGCGCGACCATGTGCGTGCGCTGCTGGTGCGCGGGTAGCAATCCAGGCAACGCGATTTGCTCGCGCTGGATGTGAGTGTGCCGACGTGGAGGTGAAACAGCAATTGAAGCACAGGGGTCACAGAGGCCACGGGGACTGCACGCGTGAGGCAGGCATCGCGGCGTGTCTCAAATAATGAAAATGGAATGAAACGACATTCGTGAAACGAGACCCCTGTGG
>JANMKU010000516.1:0-29182 GCA_031372205.1 Gemmatimonadaceae bacterium
ATGAGTGATCGGCAAGCCGCGGCGATTTTGTCAACTTTCACCGCAGCGCGCGCGGCGGCGATCACCCGCGGCGTGACCCGTACACCGGACGTCAAGCCATGACTGCTCCCGACGTGGGCTTCCGCACGCAGAGTCCGTCGCGTCCGTTCACGCGCACCGATGCGCCCATTCGCGCTGAGGGCATGACGCGCGGTGACGATGACACGAGCACCACGCGTGTGCAGGTGACGACGCCAGAGTTTGCTGCGCTATTGGCGTTGTTGGCCAACGCCGGTGTCGTGACGCGTACCACGCGGCAAACGCCGTCATCGTCGCCGACTGTCTCGCTACTCGACCGCGTGATGGACAGCGCACTGGCTACCGACGGTGAGCATGTCGATACGGATAGCGCAACCGCCACGGCCGCCGCATCGGGGACAGGAATCGACGACACGGCAGCAGCGTCGATGCTGCCACCACGGTCGTCGGTGCTGTCCAGCACGCACGCGGCGACCGACAAGCTGCGCTACGGCATTCTGACTGAACGTGTCGCAGACGACGCGCACGCTGCACCAATCGGCGGGAGCACCGTGCCAAGCCGCAACGGGGTGCTGTCGCGCACGCCCGGAGAGCCGGATTTGATGTTGACGCCACGCGGCGAAACGCGCCCCAGTGCTGCCGACGAACAATTGGCGATCGCCGAGGCCAAACGCGCGGCGACGCGCGCGGCGCTGGACGCGTTGCTCATGCAGTCACGCGCCCTCGACAACACCGGTGCTGATGCGTCGAGATTCACGCAGGGACGTGATGACCTGTTTGCCAGCGGCGCGGCGAGCATGTCGCGCGTGAGCGCCGCACGGAACAGCGCGGCTCGGGCTGCTGTCGATTCGCTGCTCGCATCGTCACGCTCCGCGGACGACCCGAGCCGCACACTCTCGCACGCACGACGCGGCAGCGGTGGCGACGCGCTCCTGTCGATGCGCGATGATGCCGCGGTTGATGCGCGCGCCACGCTCGACGCGTTGCTGGCGCACGCGGGAACGTCACTCGGCGCGCAGATGGCGGAGGCGGCCAGCGCCGCAAGCAACACGCGCGCTGCAGGCGATGTCGCCGCGCCCGTGCGCGACCCGGCGACGCTCGCACCGGAGTTTCGCGCGCGACTGGAGCGTGTCGTGGAACGGATGCAGTCAGAGTTCGGACATGATGTGCAACTGGTGGAAACCGTGCGATCACAGGACCGACAGGACTTTCTATTCGCGCAGGGGCGAACGCGCAGCGGTGAGGTGGTCACGTGGACGCGCGATTCGGCGCATACGCGGGGCGAAGCGGCCGACGTGATCGTGGACGGTTCGTGGAACAACCCGGAAGGCTTCACACGTCTGCAGCGTATCGCGCGTGAGGAAGGGCTCCGCACACTCGGGGCACGGGATCCCGGTCATCTCGAGTTGCAGACTGTCACGCGCGCCGAAGTTGCATCGACGGCCGCACGGAGCAGTGCACCGGGCACGAGTCCGTCATCTGGACCGCAAGCGCGCGCGGCCGGGGTTGCGAGTGTCGCCGGTGTGGCATCAGTCGCGGGCGTGGCCACGCGGCGTGATGCAACAGATGTCGCGCCGACACCGGCGTCCGTCTATGCGTCGAACGACGCGATGCGTGCGCGCGGCGACGCGACAGCGAACGACGGCACGGCGCGCGACGGCACCGCGCGCGACGAGCATCCATCGGCACGACGCGCGCCCGCTGAGCGTCGCGACGACGAGCGTACGTCGGCGACGAACACGCCGATCGCCGCGTCGGCCTCCGCAAACACGATGCAATCGCCACATGCCGAGCGGACGGCGGCGACAGCGAGTGCAGCCACAGCGGATCGCGTCGCCGACCTGCACCAGATGCGCGACGATGCCCCGGCGGTCGTCATGTCCCGCATGTCACTCGACGTCGAGGGCGTGGATGGTTTGCCACAGCGCATTACGGTGGACCTGCGTGGCAACGTCGTGGACACGCACATCACGACGGATGCGGCGAGCGCTGATGGCATGCGCTTGCGCACCGGGGAGTTGCAGGACGCGCTCGAACGTCGCGGCCTGGAAAGCGACACGGTGCGCATCAGCACCGCGGGTCGTTCGGCCTCAGACACCGAACGCATGGGCAGCGAACGCGCCAACCTCCGACTGGTCGCGACGCCAACCGCCGCTTCGGGCGACGACGCGACGCAACACGGCCCGCGTGATCGCTCGGCCAATGCCCGCGAGTGGGAACGACAGGACGACGCGCGACGCGCGCGTGACGAACAGCGACAGAGTTCTGGCCAGCGTGGCCGCCGCAGCACTCATAACCAGGATGCCTCATGATCACTTCGATTCGCCCAAACGCGTTCACGGAGCCAACTGGCACCAGCACCGACCCTGTGACCGGGCCGGCGAAGCCGACCGTACCCAGCGTCAGGTCTGCACTGCCCACCAGCAGTCTCGGCCGCGATGACTTCCTCAAGTTGCTCGTCGCACAGCTCAAGAATCAGGACCCGTCCAATCCGATGGACGGCAAGGATATGGCGGCGCAGCTCGCGCAGTTCTCGTCGGTCGAGCAGTTGCTCAAACTCAACACATCGTTTGATACCCAGACCGAAGCACAGAAGGCGCTCGCGGCGAGTATTGCTGCGTTGCAGAAAGACCAGCAGGCGGCCAATGCCGACTTGACGGCGCTGCTCGAAGGGCAAACGGCATTGGCGACCGTTGGCAAGATTGGCGTGACGAATGGCAATGAGCTGTATGTCGATCACAGTGGGAAGGGCACCGTGCTCATTGACTCGGGCACGTTGAAGGGTGGCGGCATCGTCACCGCAACGGGTGCCAATGGTGAAACATTTGTGGCGGACCTCTCGCGCGTGCCCACGGGACAATCCGCCTATGAAGTGAGTGAGCTCACGTTCACGCCGCCGCTCAAGAGCGGCAAGTACACGTACAGTGTGAAGGTCGCAACGGATGGCGACCCGTACCAGAGTGTAAAGACCTACACGACCGGACGGATTACCGGTATGCGCTACGAACAGGGCAACCCCATCCTCATCATCGGAGACTCGGTGAGTCTTCCGATGAGCAAGCTGCTGCAAATTCGCAGCTGATCGCGCCCTTCCTACACAGAGGACTTCACACGCATGCTTCGCTCTCTCTTCGCCGGTGTGTCCGGACTGCGCAACAATCAGGTGCGCATGGACGTCATCGGCAACAACATTGCCAACGTGAATACGGTGGCATTCAAAGCCGGCCGCGTCACATTCAAAGAAGGCTTCGCGCAATTGCTGCAGGGTGCCAGTCGTCCGCCCGGCGATCAAGGTGGTATCAACCCGGTGCAGATCGGTTTGGGTATGCAGATCGGATCCATCGACCAGATCTTCAATCAGGGCAATCTGGAAACGACGGGTCTCAATACCGATGTGGCCATTCAGGGTGACTCGTTCTTCGTCGTACGCAAAGGCAACCAGAGTTTCTACACGCGCTCCGGCAACTTCCAGGTAGACGCCGAAGGCAACATGGTCTCGCCGACGAATGGATTTGTTGTGCAGGGTCGTACGTATGACAACGGCGTGCTGCAGGATGGTATCCGCGACATCCAGTTGCCGTTTGGTCAAAAGGTGTCGGCGAAACCGACGACGGAGGCGCTCCTCGCAGGCAACTTGAATGCGTCGGCGCCGATCTTTCAGGGTTCGTTCACCAACGCGCTCGATCGCGCGCTGCCGATCAACGAGAAGGCGTGGACCGAGTCGCAGATGGCCGTGTTCGATTCGCAAGGCTCGAAGCACGATATCAAAATTCAGATGTGGAAGACGGCACCGAATACATGGGACTGGCGCATTGACCCGATCGCCAGCGCACTGTCGGAGAACTTTCAGACGGACGGCGTCTCTCCACCAAGCGACATCGCGCTGCCCGTGCCGCCGGTGGGATACCAGATTCTCCCCGCCGATGTTCGCGTCACCAGCTCCAGCGGTACCGACTACGCTACGCCTGCCGACTGGGCATTCTCGGCGGGTCCGCCACCCGCAGTGCAGTTCACCGCAAACATGCCGTCGAATTCTGAAATCAAGATTTCGTACTTCATGTCGCCGATCGCGCCCGCCGCGAACGTTAACGGTGGTACGCTGACGTTCGATCAAGCGGGCATTCTCAACACCAACGTCGCGGCCGGCATCGACTTTGGCGTACCGGGTGCGAATCCGGTACTCATCGACTTCAAGCTCGTGGGTGGTGTCAGCGGCTTGACGCAATTTGCGTCCACTGCGTCGACCGCAGTGCTGCGCGACCAAAACGGCTACACGTCTGGTTCGCTGCAGAATTTCTCCATCGACCGGTTCGGTTTGATCACCGGTTTCTTCACCAACGGCACGACGTCACCGCTGGCCAAGATCGTCCTGTCGGACTTCAACAACCCAAGTGGTCTGCTCCGTATTGGCGACAACATGTACCAGGAATCGGCGAACTCCGGCGGCGCGGTGTTGGGATTCGCCCTCGAAGGCTCACAGTCGCAATTGACCAGCGGCGCCCTTGAAATGTCCAATGTCGACCTGGCCCAGGAGTTCACCAATATGATCATCGCCCAACGCGCGTTTCAGGCGAACGGCAAAGTGGTGACCACCTCGGACGAAATGCTGCAGGAACTGATGACGATCAAGCGCTAACCGGCCTGATGGTCGCCGCTCCGGGATGCGGCAAGGAGACGGTGGGTAGGGGCCACAACGCCTCGCCCGCCGTCTTCGTCGCATTAGCCCGGCAATTTCTGCCGTTGCGGTCGGTTGTGCCGGTGACCCTCGGGATGCTGATGACGCCGATTTGCCGAGACCGCGATATCTGATATTGAGCTAACCGATTGCAAATAATGAAGATACTTGTTTCCGATTGTCACTGTGGCGGCCATCTCCCGTTATGGCCCGGGTCATGCTTTGAGTAGTTGTGGTCGTCTTCCCCTCAAACGCATCTGACTATGGCTGCACACGAAAAACCTCCTGCTGCACCCGAAGGCGCGCCAGCGCCCGGCGGGATGAAAGCCAAGCTGCCGCTCATCGCCTTTGTTTCGATCGCCCTCGCTGTTGGTGGTGGCACCGGCGCGCTGGTGCTCGGGCCTATGGCCGCGAAGAAGATGGGTAAGGCCATCCCCACCCACGCGAAGGCAGGCGGTGAAGAACACCCAGCCGAAGAGGGCGCGAAGGCCGAAGGCGGTGGCGAGGCGGCCGCTGGCGAGCACGAAGGTGGCGCCGCAAAGGAGGGCGAAAAAGTGGCCGGCGAACCAACCATGCATCTGTTGGAGAATCTCGTGCTCAATCCGGCCGGTAGCGGCGGCAGCCGGTTCCTGCTCTTCAACGTCGCGATCGAAACAGGCACGAAAACCGCCGGTGCGGAGTTCACGGCACGGGACGCGGAACTGCGCGACATTGTGCTCACAGAACTCGGCACCAAGACTGTCGAACAGCTGGTCGATATGGCAGGGCGCGAGGCCATCAAGCTCGAAGTGCAGGCGGCGATTTCGAAGCGTTTTGGCAAGACCGCGGTGAAGCGTCTGTATTTCCCGCAGTTCGTGGTGCAATAGCCGAACATGAGCGCTGAAACGCTCAGTCAAAGCGACATCGATCGTCTCCTCAGCGCGAACGGCCCGCGTCTCACGCCGCGTTCGGTCGCGGCGCTGGATGCGCAGCCGTACGACTGGCGTGCTCCACATCGCGTGTCCAAGGAACGGTTGCGCACGCTCGAAGCAATGTACGAACGATTGGTCAAGAACTTCGAAGCGTGGCTGGTGTCGCGCGTGCGCCGCCAGATCGAGGTCCGTCTGCAGAGCGTTGAGCAATACTCATTCGGAGAGTTCACGCTGTCGCTCCCGACGCCGTGTTCGTCGTTCATCTTCGACGTCGAGAGCACGGGGCAGAAGGGTGTCATCGACATCGGGCCGGAGTTCTCCTGCTTTTTGATCGACCGTCTGTTTGGCGGTGAAGGCGTGGGATCGTCACTCACGCGCTCCCTGACGCCCATCGAACGCATGGCCGTGCGGACCGTCGCCGATCGTGTCGCGTCCTTGTTGGAAGAAATCTGGCAAGACCATGTCCCGATGGAACTCAGTATCTCGGCGTTTGAGTCGTCGCCAGAAATTCTGCAGGTCGTCAATCGCGACGACCCCGTACTCGTGGCCAACGTGGAGATCACCGCTGGGCACACCACGTCGCTGCTTCTCCTGTGCCTGCCGTTCTCTGTCCTCGACAAGTTCTTCTCATCGAGTGGTCCCGAGCGTCACACGCTGCTGTCGACCAGCGTCCAGGAACGCGCCACGACGCAGCAACGCAGTGAAGCCTCGCTCCGCGCTACGAAGGTGCCACTCACCGCACGCTTGCCGACCTTCCAGCTCTCGATGCGCGACATCGCACGACTGGATGTCGGTAGTGTCATCCCGACGGGCATTCCGAAGGACGCGCGCGTTGTCGTGCGTTCAGGCACGCAAGATCGATTCATCGGCCACCCTGGCCGCGTGGCTGGCAATCTCGCCGTGCGCATTCTGGACGTTGTGCACGCACCATCGTCCTCCTCCGACACACGGACACACTGAGTATGAATTCCGGTGAGCACAACGACGACGACCCGATGTCGCCCGCGCCAGTTTCCAGTCAGCCGCCTTCCTCGCTCGCGCGCGAATCGGCTGGTGGCGGATCGTCGGCGCGATCGGCACAGTACACCGAGTTTGAACCAACAACGTCAAGCACAGCGGAAGTGCCGATTGGGCTGCTGCTCGATTTAACACTGCCCGTGTCGATCGAACTCGGTCGAACCAGCATGAGCGTGCAAGAGCTGTTGCATCTTGGCCGAGGCTCCGTCTTGCAACTCGATCGCATCGCCGGTGAACCGATCGACATCTTTGTTGGTGATCGTCGCTTTGCTGAGGGCGAAGTCGTCGTGCTTGGCGAGCACTTTGGTGTACGCATTACACAGATTCTCGCCAGCTCCGCGTCGTTGAACACCGGTCAGGCAGCATGATACGGGCGAGCGACTGGCGGTGCAGTGACGCGGCGCCACGGACGAGCTGATCAATGCTGATGTCTTCGCTTGGCGTCGTGTCTGCCCTCGCGTTCGTGCTCGGCCTTGCCGCGTTGTGCCTCTGGCTGCTCAAGCGGTTTAGCCCGCGCGCGCTCACGTCGCGCACGAGATTGCCCGTCGAGATCGTGCAACGTGTCGCGCTGACGCCCAAGATGGGACTCGCTGTCGTGCGTGTCGGCGAGCGCGTGGTGGCCGTCTCCACTGGCGAAGGGGGTGTGCATGCGTTGTTCGATGTCGACGAAGCCGATCGGCAACGCGTCCTTAACAGCAGTACGGTGCCGACGCCCATGGTGTCGAGTGCCGCAGCCTCTGGTGCCTTCGCAGTCGGGGCACTAGCAGCCATTCGCCCTAGCGCATTTGGACGGGTGTTTTCGCGGACGTTGCAGCAGCAGGTGGAACAGGGGGTTGAGACGCTGGCGCTCGAAGCACCGGCCGTTGCGTCACACCTCGTGCGCAGCGCACCGGAAGTCGATTTCATTGAAGAACTCCGCAGGCTGACCGACGAAGTGCTGGCCACGCGCACGGGTTCACCGCTCACGTATGCGCGCAGCACCGCAGCCCCTGCCGCACCTGATCGCGAATTCCGCGTAATGCTGGGCAGCGCACTTAGTCACGCCACCAAGCTCGCCGTGTTCGTTGGAGCTATGGTGGTGGCGCAAGTTGCGGTCTCTCCGGCACACGCCCAGACGGCCCCACCAACATCACCGCCTACAGCGTCGCCAACGGCAGCGCCGGTCGCGCCCAGTGCGCCGAGTTTGTCACTGCCACCGGCGGCGCGGCGCACGGTGCAGCCGAGTCGCACTGCAACGCCAGCGGAGGTTGGCACGCCCGTGCGTGCACCGGCCGCGCGCACAGGCAACGGCGCGTCAATCACACCCGGTGGCGCCGCGTCGACACGCCCGATGTCGGCGATGCAGCTCGATTCCACCAAGTCAGCGTCGGGCACGCCCGCGGGCGCCGCGACTCCAGCGCCGATTGCAGCTGATGACGCGATCATGCGCATGATGCCGCAGATGGATGTGCAACTTGGCAACGGTGCGGATGGCGGACTGCGGCTCAACGGCACGGTGGGCATTGTCGTCATGATGGGGCTGCTCACGCTCCTGCCGACACTGCTGCTGATGATGACCGGCTTCACGCGCATCCTGATCGTGTTGCATTTTCTCAAGCAGGCGATGGGTACGCAGACGGCGCCGCCGGCACAGTTGCTCGCCGCGCTCGCGCTGTTGCTCACCGGTTTCGTCATGTCGCCCACGCTGACGGAGATGAATCGCGATGCCATCACCCCGTGGCTCGACGGCAAGATCACGCAGGTGGAGATGCTCAAGACTGGTGTCAAACCGCTGCGGGCCTTCATGCTGCGCCAAACGAAAGAATCGGATATTCGGACGTTCATTGAAATGAGTCGTTTGCCGCGCCCGCAAACCGCGGAGGACATCCCGCTACACGTGCTGATGTCAGCGTTCGTCTCCAGTGAATTGCGCACCGCCTTTCAGATTGGATTCGTCATCTACTTGCCCTTCATTATCATTGACGCCGTCGTCGCCTCGGTCTTGATGAGTATGGGCATGATGATGCTCCCGCCGGCGATGATCTCCCTGCCGTTCAAACTATTGTTGTTCGTTTTGGTGGACGGGTGGAGTTTGACAATTCAGTCATTGGTGCAAAGCTTCAAGTAGAAGCAGCCTGCCGCGTTTTGCCAGGGTATCATGCGCCATGCATAGCACTCGATTGTACGCAGCACAGTGCGCGGTGCTCGGCGCGATACTCCTCGCGCCGACAATCGCCGCCGCGCAGGGCGACGCGACGTCTACAACGGCCTTGCGACTGCGCATCACGCAGCAGGGCGACCTCGCTATTGGCGACGCCGAGGTACGGGTGAAGGATGCGCGCGCGGAACGGAGTGCGCGTTCCGACAGCGGGGGCAACGTCCGCTTCGAGGGGCTGTCGCTCGGACTTGTTGACGTGCAGGTGCGCCGCGTTGGATTCGCGGCGGCGAAAACCCGTGTGCGCGTGGGCGCAGGCGAAAACGCGTTCACGATTGTGCTTGAGGGCTCGATCGCCCGACTGGGCGCCATGCGTATCGTCAGCAATCGCCCGGTGAGTGATCGGGCCGACGACTTTGAGCAGCGATTGCTGCGGAATGAAGCCAACGCGGTTGTCACCACCGCGCAGATTGACAAACGCAACCCGATCGCGCTGTCGCAAATGCTGCGCGGGATCGCCGGGATCCGTATCGCCGATTCCATGGGCAGCACGGTGGCCGTTTCGACGCGCGGCAAGTATCTGAACAAAAACAAGTTGGTGGACTGCGTGCTGCGCATCACCGTGGACGGGGTCGTACTCCCGGCGCTCTCGAACATCGACGCCGTGATCCCGAAGGAGGTCTACGGCGTGGAGGTGTTCTTCGGTCCGGCGCGCATCCCGCCACAGTTCGGCGGATTGCGCACCGACGCCTGGTGTGGCCTGATCGCCATCTGGACCCGGAGCGGCTGACAGGCAATTCCTCCCGTCTTGAGACGGCAGTTATTGCCGCTCGCGACGACGAGTGACCCGTACCACAGACGCTCGACAATGGCGTAAGTCGTTGTACATAAATGCTTTCCTTTAAGTAACGCGGTGTCGGGGCCGTGGTACGGGTCGTGCGTTGGGTTGGGGTCGAGGACGTTCGTCTGGCGCCCTCCGCCCGAGTGGCGCCTACTCCCCGAATCGCCAACGCCCGATGTCGCACCAGCTGGTCATCGACCTCACGCGCGATGCCATCATCACGGCACTCACGCTCGCCGCGCCGATGTTGCTGATCGCGCTGGGCGTCGGGCTCATCATCAGCATCATCCAGTCGGTCACGCAGATCCAGGAACAGACGCTGGTGTTCGTGCCCAAGCTCATTCTGGTCGGTGGCGCGTTCATCGTCGCACTGCCCTGGCTGCTCCAGATCCTGATTCGTTACACCCAGCAACTGTTGCGCGGCATTCCCGCCATGGTGTCGTGAACAACTTCACGGCTGCCGGACTGCCGGACTTCTTCGCGCCGGGCATTGCGACTGCCTTCGTGTTGACGGTGCTGCGGGTCGGTGGATTGCTCTTGGCTGCGCCGGTGTGGTCCGCGAAAACCGTGCCGATGAAGTTGCGCACCGCATTGATGATGCTCTTCGCGGTGATGATCGCGCCCGCGGCCAATGCCAGCACTGACGTGACAGCGCTGCACATCACGCCAGCGGTGTTTCTCAGCGAAACGATCATCGGGCTCGTCATCGGGCTCGCCGCCGCATTGACGATCGCAGCGGCGGAGTTTGGCGGCGAGCTCGTGACCACCACCATCGGTCTGTCTGGCGCGGCCATCCTCGATCCGACCAACAACACCCAAGGGTCGGTGTTCTCGACCATGCTGCAACTGCTCGCGTTAGCCGTTCTGCTGATTGGCAACGGACACGTCGTCATGCTGCAGGCGCTGGCACAAAGTTTTCATGCGTTGCCACTCGGCGCCTTCCCTGATCTGCGCGCTGGGATGGGCACGTTCGTCCCGCTCGCGAAAGTCATCTTCACTTCTGGGCTGCAGTTCGCGGGCCCCGTGATCGCCGCGATTTTCGTAACGAATCTGGCCTTGGCGATTCTCGGACGTGCCGCGCCACAGCTGCAACTCATGAGCGTCGCGTTTCCGCTGCAGATCGGCGTTGGCATGATCACTTTCGCCGGCTCGATGGCGTTGGTGGTGCATGTCATGAGCGACTGGACGACCGGCTTTGGTGCGTCGCTCGAAACCTTCGCGCGCGCCGCACGCGTGGTGGTGCGCTAAGATGGCCGACGACGCCGGCGAAAAGACAGAAGAACCCACCGGGAAACGGCTCGAAGAAGCGCGCGAAAGCGGGCAGATCGCCAAGAGCCCGGAACTGATGACCGCGGCCTTGCTGCTCGGGTCGACGATGACCTTGAGCATGGCGGGGCCGTCGCTCTGGCGCTTCCTGCTTGAGACCATGGGGCGCACGCTTTCGACTGCCGGTGATACCTCGAACGCCGATCTGTCGGCCATTCCGCTGGTGCAGGCGATGGGCTTTCGCGCGATCGTCGCGATGGTTGGTGTGATGGGCGCACTCGCGGTGATTGCCGTCGCGGTGCAAGCGGCGCAAACAGGCATTGTGTTCTCCACCAAAGGGCTCGAACCGAAATGGAGCCGGCTCAATCCGATTGCCAATGCTGGCAAAGTGCTGGGCAAACAATCGTTCGCCGAACTCGGAAAGGCGTTGCTGAAAATGTGCATCGTCAGTTGGGCCGTGTATGGCACGCTGCGTGATGCCTGGCCTGACGTACAAGGACTCGCCCTGCAATCACCCACCGCGCTGCTCGGTGTGGTGAACAAGTACTGTCTCGGTTTGCTGCGCAATGCGGGACTGATGTTTCTCGCGCTGGCCGGTGCGGACTACGCGTGGCAGCGCTGGGTGACGAATCAAAGTCTCAAGATGACAAAGAATGAGGTGAAGGACGAAACCAAAGCGCAGGAAGGTGATCAGGGCTTGAAGGGACGGCGGCGCGCCATCGGACGCGGGCGCATTCGTCGCCAAATGTTCGCCGCAGTACCCAAGGCGGACGTCGTGATCGTCAACCCGATCCACATTGCTGTCGCCATCAAGTACGATCCGAACGTGGCGCCGGCGCCGTACGTGGTCGCCATCGGGCAACGCAAGATTGCGCAACGCATCAAGGATCTCGCGTTTGAGCATGGCGTGCCGGTGATCGAGAACAAGCCGCTTGCTCGCGCACTGCTCGCGAGCGCGAAAGTCGGCACGATCATTCCGGTCGAGATGTA
The DNA here is from genome assembly GCA_031372205.1 of Gemmatimonadaceae bacterium. Lineage (GTDB taxonomy): Bacteria > Gemmatimonadota > Gemmatimonadetes > Gemmatimonadales > Gemmatimonadaceae > Gemmatimonas. Next base: position 11,853 of record JANMKU010000516.1, read on the forward strand.
CATCGCGGTAGCGGAAGTGCTGGCCTTCGTGCTCAAGCAACGTGAGCGCTTCGGCACGCGGTGGCGCGGCACGGTGGCCGCATGACCAGTATCGCACTGCCGAACGAGTACGAGTCGGCCGGCGCGCGGAAGAGAGCCGAAGCAGCGCTCGCGCTCTCGGTCGTGCTTATCCTGGCGCTAATTGTCGTCCCGCTGCCACCGGTGTTGCTCGATCTCTGTCTCGCGGCGAGCATCGGATTGTCACTGGTGGTTTTGCTGGTGGCGCTCTACACGACCAATCCGCTCGACTTCAGCAGCTTCCCGGCGCTGCTCCTGTTGCTGACACTCTTTCGCATCGGGCTCAACGTCTCGTCGACGCGTTTGATTCTGACGCAAGGGCACGCCGGCAAGGTCATTGAAGCATTCGGCAAATTCGTCATCGGCGGTAACTATGCCGTCGGTATCGTCATTTTCCTGTTGCTGATCGGCATCAACTTCATCGTCATCACGAAGGGTGCCGGTCGTATCGCCGAAGTCGGTGCACGCTTTACGCTCGACGCGATGCCCGGTAAACAGATGGCCATCGACGCCGATCTGTCCGCGGGCCTCATCGATGAAAAGGAAGCGCGGTCACGTCGCGATGTCATCTCGCGCACCGCCGACTTTTACGGGGCCATGGACGGTGCGTCGAAGTACGTGAAGGGCGACGCCGTCCTCGGTATTCTCGTTGTCGCCATCAACATCCTCGGCGGCATCTTCATCGGTGTCGTGCAGCGCGGCATGGACATTAGCAAGGCCGCGGGAACGTACACGCTCCTCACCGTTGGCGATGGATTGGTCTCGCAAGTCCCAGCGCTGATCATCAGCACGGCCGCCGGTTTGATGGTCACAAGCGCCACCGGCAGTGATCGCATTGGCGTCGTGCTCAGTCGCCAACTTGGCAATCATCCGCGCGCCATGTGGATGGCCGCCGGCGTGCTGTCGTCGTTCGCGCTGGTGCCAGGCCTGCCGATGTTTCCCTTCCTCTCGCTTGGTATTGGCGCGGCGTTCCTTGCGCGCTCGGCGGGCAAGAATGAGGACCGGCGGGCGAAACAAGCCTTGGTATCGTCGGCGCCGGTTGCCGTAGCGCCACCACCAGAAGATCCCATGCGCGATCTCCTGCAGCTCGATCCGATCGAGCTCGAAGTGGGCTACGCGCTCATCCCACTCGTCGACGAAGGTCAGGGTGGCGATTTGCTGGAACGCATCTCGCTGCTCCGCAAGCAAGCGGCGATTGAACTCGGCATTCTGGTGCCGCCCATTCGTATTCGCGACGACATCCGCCTGCCAGCCAACGAGTACGTCATCAAACTGCGCGGCTCGGAAGTCGCGCGGGCCGACGTATTGCCGCGCTTCATGATGGCCCTCAACACCGGCGGTGTGATCGCCGAGATCGAGGGCATGGAAACTGTTGATCCGTCGTTCGGTATGCCGGCGCGCTGGGTCGCCGGATCGCGACGCAATGAAGCCGAGGCACTGGGCTATGTGGTGGTGGAACCGACCACTGTGATCGCGACGCATCTGCTGGAGACGCTCAAGTCGAGTGCGGCCGATCTGCTTGGACGGCAGGAAGTGCAGGAGATGGTTGAGACACTCAAGAAATCGCATCCGGCACTGGTTGAAGAAATCATTCCCGGCAAGGTCTCGCTCAGCGTGCTGCATCGGGTGTTGCAGCGTCTGCTGCGCGAGCGTGTGCCGATTCGCGACCTCGTCACGATTCTCGAGGCGCTGGGCGATGGTGCCGAAACTACGAAAGATCCGGAAGCGCTCACCGAAATCGTGCGCAAGTCGTTGACGAATGTGATTGCCCGTCTGTTCGCCGATCAGGGTGGACTGGTCCGCGGCATCACCATCGGCAACCGACTCGAATCGGCGTTGCTGAGTCTCTTCTCGCCGCGCACCGCGCAACCGAATGCCCCCACACTCACGCCGGACTCCCTGGCCAGCATGCTGCGCGATTTGAATCACATGGCTACCACGTACGCCATCGATGGACGGCCGTTACCGCTGATCACGCCGCCATCGCTGCGCATCGGCGTCCGTCGCCTGATCGAACCGGTGCTCCCCAGCTTGCCCGTCATTTCGCTGGCCGAGCTGCCACCGTCGGTCACGTTGAGCAGCGTCGCGACGTGGGAAATGCCGCACGCCACCGCGTCGTACGGTGGCGCACAACACGGCGGCGCGCAGCACGGCGGAGCGCAACACGTGGGGTCGTATGCCGCTTGAGCGCATTCGTGGAGCCGACATTTCGCATGTGGCCGATCGCGCACGTCGCACATTGGGCGACGATGTGATGATTCTGCATACGCGCACGGTGCGCGAAGGCGGTGTGCCGATGGTGGAAGTGTTGGCGGCGCCGTCGTCGACGGTCGATCGCGTGCGCGCCATGCTGGAACCGCGCCCGTTCCCGACCAACATGCGTGCCGCCGACGGCACTCCGTACCGCATCGCGCTCGTTGGCCCGACTGGTGCCGGCAAGACGACGACGGCCGCGAAGCTCGCCGTGCGACGTGGCATGTTTGGCGCCGCGCGACCCGGGTTGCTCACGCTCGACACGTATCGTGTTGGGGGCATGGAACAGTTGGCCACGTACGCGGAATTGGCCGATGTGCCGTTCGAAGTGGTGTACGATGCGCGCGATATCAGTGCAGCGATGAAGCGGCTGTCCTCCTGCGACGTCGTCATCATCGACACGCCGGGCCGCAGTCCCGCCTCGGCGGAACTCACCGAACGCTGGCGCACGCTGCTTGACGAAGTGGCGCCCGACGAAATCCATCTCGTCATGCCAGCGACCGTGCGCGCCGATCTCGCGCTCGACATCGCGCGCGCCTATCGCCCATCGCGCGCGCATCGCGGCGCATCGCATCTGCTGCTCTCGAAAGTTGACGAAGTGCCGCGTCAATCCGGTGTTGCCGACCTGGCGTTGTCGCTCGAGATGCCGACACGTTGGGTGAGCAATGGTCAGGACGTGCCGGCCGATCTGCAGCCGGGCGTGCAGCGCATTCTGCGCGCCTTCGGTCTTCCGGCCGACGCGGAATCCGATTGGGTGCCCGCGTGACCGCGCCAACGCGCACGTCTACAGGCGGCTCGCAGTTGGACACGCTGTTGCGCGGTGCTGCACGCGAGACGCGCGACAGTGGCGGCGGAGCACGTGGCATCCCAACGCTGCTGTGCGCGAGTGGCTGTGGCGGCAGTGGTGCGACGCTGCTCTCCGCACTCCTGGCCATGGCCGCGGCCGGCGACGGCTATCGCGTCCTGCTGGTGGATGCTGACGAGATGGTCGGTCCGCTCGCCATGCTGCTGCGCGTGACACCGCGCGCGACATGGCAGGACCTGCGTGGTGGTCGCGTGCAGTCACAGGAGATCGCGACGCCGATCAGCACCACACTCACGTTAGTCGCGGGTGGTGCGGCCCGCGCGCACGCCTATTCCACGCCACTGACACCAGCCGAACGCCGCGCCTGCATGCGTCGCGTGCATACGCTCGCCGACGGCATGGATCTCGTCGTCATCGACTGCGGTGCGCGGTTCGATGCCGTTCGCGCAGCCATCACCCCGCATGCCGACGAACACATGCTGGCCATCACGGCCAGCGGTGATCCGGTCTCACTGGCCGCGACCTTCGCGCTGTGCAAGGCCGCGCACGCACATGCTGGTGCCCTTTCGCTCGACCTACTCGTCAATCGGCATGACGAGTCTTCGGCAGCTCGCTGCTTCGACGTCGTTGATGCCGGTGCCCGCCAGTTCCTCGGATGTTCGCTGCGATACGCCGGCGCCATTCCAATGGACGATACGCTCGATGTCGCACTTCGCGCCGGCATGCCATTCCCCGACGCCGCTTCAGGTTCGCCCGCAGCAATGGCCGCGCACGCCGTCGTGACGCGACTGCTGGCCGGGGCTTCACTCTCCCGATCTGGTACCTGACTGTGCCCTCTGCTACGCCGCAAGGATCGCCCGCCGTGACTACGCAGCTGTGGGAGTCGTACCATTCGGGCAACCAGTCCGCTCGCGATCGTCTCCTCGAAGAACATCTGGGGCTCGTGCATCACGTGGCTCGTCAGGTTGCTCGCACACTCGCGGTCCGTACGGACTTCGACGAACTGGTGAGCGCCGGCACGATGGGTCTCATGGCGGCGCTCGAAGGCTTCGACGCGACGCGCGGCCTCGCCTTCAGTACGTTCGCCGCACCACGAATTCGCGGCGCCATTCTCGACGAACTCCGCAAACAGGATCACGTCCCGCGGTCGATTCGCCGCAAGACGCGCGACATGTCGGCCGCGCGCGAAGCGTGGATGCGCGCACACGGTCGCGCACCGGAAGATCGTCAGCTCGCGGAACAGCTGGGCATCGACATGGTCACACTGTGGCGGTGGCAAGCCGACGTCGAAGGCGCGCATCACATTCCGCTCGACCGCGCGCCCGGTGAACGGGAGAACAGCGCACCGACGCCTGCCGACACGCTCACCGACAGTGAGGAGTGTGACGTCGAAGACAGCATGACGCACGAACAGGAAGTCTCGCACCTGAAAGACGCGATTCTCCGCCTCAAGGATCAGGAGCGCGTCGTGCTGTCACTCTACTACTTCGAAGAACTCAAACTGCACGAGATCGCCAAGGTCCTCGCGCTCACGGAGTCTCGGGTCAGTCAGATTCGTTCGAAAGCGTTGAGCAAATTGCGGGTCGACCTCAAGCCCATGCGCGAGCGCGTCGCATGACGCTAAAACGAGTGGCCCCCATCGCGCGACAGATCGCGATGACAGTGGCGTTGGCCAGCGGCGTCACAGTCGCAGGCGTCGCCGCCGGTGCGTTGTTGATCGCGCCGGCCGTATCGAAACTCGGCGGCACAGATGGCGCGTCGGCCACGTCGTTCCACCTGCCCGCACTGCGGCTCCCGGTCGTGCACATGCCAAGCCTGCCAGCCTTGTCGATGCCGACACTGAGCATGCCGACGTTACCCGCGCTGGCGCGGTTCACATCGCCACGCACGCAAGCTGTGCTATCACGGTTCGCCGTGCCGATGCTGCTCACCGCGTTGTCGCTGCTGGCATTAGGCCGTCTGACATCCGTGCGCCAGCTGTTCACTCGCGGTGATCGACGCCACCCCATGGCGACATTTACGCCAAGCAGTGCACGCGCCCGAATGCGCACACCGGCGCGCCCGGATCGCACGCCGCGTGCCGTCGAGGCCCTCGCCGCGTCAGGAACCGCGCCCAGCGAGATCTCGTGGCGCACGGGGCTTCCGTTGGACGCGGTCGCACTCCTGCTCTCCCTCGCCACCACACAACGGCAACTACAGCCGCCCTCGGCATGAATTTCCGAGGATGCACCGGGGTTTGGTTACGCAACCTGCTTCAGTACAGTTGAATAAATGATTATATAGCAATGACTTATGACAAGGATCAACGGTCGGGCCACTGTGGCCCGACCGTTGCTGTTTGAGTCCGTGAAATCACGAACTCTTTCCCGAGTATCCATGCCCGGACCCGTCCGACTCAGTGGAATGACCAGCGCCGCCGCCGCCCTCCAGATGCTGGAGCGAAAGCAGCAGGTGCTCACCAACAACCTGGCGAACGCGTCCACCCGCGGTTTCAAAGGGGAGACAACGTTTGCACGCATGGTGGGCAACGCCCTCGCCACCACCGACACCGCGCTCGATCTCACACCTGGCACGCTGACCGACACGCACAACCCGCTGGATCTGGCAATTGAAGGCGACGGGTACTTCGTCACGCAAACGCCGAGCGGCGAGCGGCTGGTGCGGAGCGGCAGTTTCCATCTGGACGCCGAACATCGACTCGTTGATGACCACAATGATGCCGTCCTTGGCGACAACGGTCCACTCGTGCTGCCCAATGGCACCATCGAGGTCGACGCCAGCGGGTTGGTGACCGTCGATGGCAGACCTGTGCAGCGACTGCGGGTCGAGCGAGTGGCCAATGGGACGCGTCTGCAGCACGAAGGTGGCACGCGCTTCGTCCCCGATGCGACTCGTCAGACCATCGCCCCTGAAGCGCGTCGAGTGAAACAAGGCGCGGTTGAGGAATCGAACGTGAACACGATGTTCGCGATGACTGCCATGCTCGATGTCATGCACCGCTATGGCGCGGCGCAGAAAACCCTATCGACCATCGATGCCACGCGCGGTATCGCCGTCACTGAACTCGCCAAGCCCGTCTAACTTCGCCGGAGTATTGATATGGATCCAGCACTGCGCGCCGCCGCGAGCGGCATGATGGCTCAGCAGACTCGCACCGAAGTCATTTCCAACAACCTCGCCAACGTCAACACCCCAGGCTTCAAGCGCAGCCGTGCGCACTTTGAAGACCTGCTCTATCAGACGGTGCAGGGCCAGCAGATTCTTGGCGACCCCGATGCGCAAACTGCACCAGCGATTCAGGTCGGTCGCGGCACACGACTCGCTGGCGTGCAGCGCATGCACGAACAGGGGCCGATCGAACAAACAGGTCGCAATCTCGACGTCGCCGTCGAAGGTGAAGGCTTCTTTCAATTGCAGGGCCCGAACGGCGATACCACGTATTCACGAGACGGCAGCTTCCAGATCTCCGATCAGGGCGTGCTGGTGTCCAGCAACGGCTACACGCTGCAACCACCGATTCGCGTACCGAGCGACGCGTCAGAGATCGTCGTGTCAACGACAGGGATTGTGACCGTACGACGTGGACAGGATGTGCAACCCACCGAGATCGGCAAGATCGAATTGGCGCGATTTGCGAATCCGTCCGGCCTGCTGTCACTCGGTCAGAATCTGTATGCGCCGACCGCGTCATCTGGGCAGCCGGTGGTGGGATTCCCCAACGATTCTGGCATGGGTCGCCTGCAACAAGGCAGTCTCGAAGGCAGCAACGTGGAAATCGTGCAGGAGATGGTCGACATGATCACGGCCATGCGCGCGTACGAGATCAACTCGAAGGCCATCAAGCAAGCCGACGAGATGGGTCAGATGGCCAACAACCTGACACGCTGATGTCGTTCACCCAGGTGGTGGCGGCTGCGGTATTGGCTTGGATCACGCACACGCCGCTCCGCACGCCGTTGCGCGCGCCGCGCGTGGTGGCGTCAGCAGCATCGGCGACGACACTCGCTTCCGCTGCACCGGCAAGCGATACGCTCGCGCGTGGCCTGCGGCGTGTGACGCTGCCGGTCGCGACACGCACGCTACAGCGCGGCGACACGCTGCGCGCCGACGACATCGCGTTGCTCGACACCACAATAGTCTGGCGCTGGAATGGCATCGCCCCAGACACCACGCGGCCGCTACCCGGATGGACGACCCGCCGTGCAATTGCGGCCGGCGAAGTGCTGCGTGCACCGGCCGTTGGCGCGCCCATCATCATCACGGGTGGTGCGACCGTATCCGCCATCTGGCAGGACGGACCAGTGCGTGTCGTGCTCACCGGCATTGCTACCAATAGTGCGTCACTCGGCGCACCGATCAGCGTGCGCATCGATCGCATGCGACGACTCGATGGCGTGGCCATCGCGCCCAACACGGTTCGACTCCGTTGAGGTCGACCACTATGACGGTCTTGGCTTTCTCCTCTCGCATCTCTCCCGCCATGCGTCTCACCTTATCGCTCGGCGCGCTGCTGCTGTGCGCCGCGCCACTCGGCATCGCACCACTCGGCGCGCAAACACCACCGACCACCACACCGCCGGCCACCGGAACACCGAGTGCTCCCGCGGCAGCGCCTGCCGGTGCGCCCGCAACCGCCACAGCAACGACAGCCGCGCCAACAACGGCGATCGCGACAAGCGCTGCCCGATCAGGGCGTGAGTCGTGGACCGCGGACCGGCGAGATTTCGCCGTCGGCGACATTATCACCGTCCTCATCGACGACTACACCGTCTCCACCGCCATCAAAGAGAACAGTGCGAGCGATTCCCGCACGCGTGGACTGTCGGCGACCGTGCACATGCCAGCGGGCTCCAAAGGCGGTGGCATTGATTCCCGCAACACCGCCGACCAGCAACAGCGCGGTTCGGCCAAACGGGAGAATCGTTTTCAGAATGAAATGAGCGTGCGCATTGTCGCGCTGGGTGCGAACGGATTGCTGCAGGTGAAAGGGCAAAAGAAGATCGACGTCGACAAGGCACAGCAGGACATCGTCTTCACTGGTTGGCTCCGCGCACAGGATATCACGACACAGAACACGGTCGAGTCCAGTCGCGTCGCCGATGCGCAGATCGGGTATGCCTCGCCTGGCCCACTCGCCACACCGAAACAGAGCATGCTGGGCAAATTGCTCGGAGCGCTGTGGCCGTGAGCACCGATGGAGAGGGCACCGCACGGTCGTCGATGCGCCACTTGCTTACGGGCCTCGTCGCGCTCATCGCCGCGTTGGCCCTGCTGCCGCTCAGTGCGCATGCCCAGGCGGATGTAAAGATTCGCGATCTCACCTCACCCGAAGGCGCGTTACCGGTGCGCCTGGTTGGTTACGGTCTCGTCGTTGGCCTTGATGGCACCGGCGATCGTGCCGTTGGTGGACAGAGTGCCGGCCCAACCGTGCAAGGCGTGATCAACATTTTGCGACGCTTCAATATTGAGGTGCCGCCCGATCTCATCCGCATGCGCAACGTCGCGGCGGTGCTGGTGACGGCCGAAGTGTCACCGTTCCTACGTGCTGGCGGACGTTTCGAGATTCATGCTTCGTCGATGGGGGACGCGCGTTCGTTGCGCGGTGGCGTGTTGTACATGACGCCACTAGTTGCCGATCCGAACGGCCCCGCACTGGCCACCGCGCAGGGCTCACTCATGGTCAGCGACGGCGGTGCCAACACGCGCTTTACGCCAACCATTGAAACGTCAGCACGCATCCCTGTGGGTGGCGTGCTTGAAGCGGACTTGCCACGTCCCATCGTGGGCGCACGTTCGCGTTTGCTGCTGCGCGAGCCGGATCTGGGCACGGCGACCCGTATCGCCACGGCGATCAACACCGCACTAGGCCCGACAACCGCGTCAGTGGAAGACGAGGGTTCGGTGATGGTGACGCTCGCCGATACCGTCAACCGACCAACAGCCTACACAAAGATTCGCGAACTCTCCATCAAACCAGAGCGTGTGCCACGCCTGATCGTCGACAGTAAAGACGGTAGCGTTGTCGCGGGTGGCGATATGCTGGTCGGGGCCGCGACCATAAGTCACGGGGCGATCACATTGGCGATCGGCGCTGAAACGGCAAGTGACACTACCGCAATCCCTGGTAGTGTGCGGCTGCCGGCCGGCACGTCAGTACAACGTATCGCCACAGCGCTGCAAGCGGTGCGGACACCGCCAAACGAGATCGCCGCCATTTTCGCCGCGCTTCGCGAAGTTGGTGCGCTTTCGGCCGAGGTAATCGTCAGATGATGGATCCCGTTCGCGCGCGCATCAATGTGCAAACCGTTGTGACACCAGAGGCCACCACGAGAACGGCGGTGCAATCGGAAGACGCTAAACTGCGGAAAGCAGTCGCGGATCTGCAGGGTTTGTTCGTCCAGCAACTCTTCAAGGCCATGCGCGACACGGTGCCGCAAGGTGACGGGATCGTATCGGGTGGAACGGGCGAAGACATCTTCACGTCACTGATGGATCAGCATGTAGCTGCCGAAACTCCTACACGGTGGGAGGGCGGCGTCGGAGAGGCACTGTACCGCCAGCTGCGCGGTGCGCCTGTTGCTGCGTCCCACCCTGTGCGTGCGCCTGTTGTCGAGAATCATGTGTCGGCTGTTTCCACCGTCCCATCCGCCCACTGATGTCGTTGACCATGACCAATCAGGACGCCATGCTGCGCCACGGGCCGCCAAGTGCGACCCTGCTCGATGCGTTGCACGACGCCCTCGTCAGTGAACGGCGCTTGCTCGATGATCTCATCGCGCAAATGCGTCGACAGCGTTCGGCGGTGAGCGCGGACGACATTCAGGGCGTAGACGATAGCACGTTTGCCACGCATCGCATCCTCGCGACGCTCGGTCAGGCCCGCACTCGCCGTCGGCAACTCAATCTTCTGCTCGGTGGCGCCGAAGATTGTACACTGCGCGAGTTGGAGGAGCTGCTCGCGGAACTCATGGACGGACGACTGCGCGACGCGCGGGTGCGACTGCAGCAGGCGGCGGATCTCTTGACGCGCGAGGTGGGGATGAACCGAAAACTGCTCCGCGAAGCGCTCAGTTCAGGGGATCAGTACGTTCGCACGCTGGTTGGCGCACCGATTGTACCAACGTACGCGACCGCTGGCATGGCGAGCACATCGCCGAGCGCGGCCCGCGGCGTGCTCGTGAACCGGACGGGTTGAGATGTCCTCCGGCCTCTTCAGCATCGCCAACAGTGCGCTGCTCACGCACCAGCGCGCGATGCAGGTGATTTCGCAGAACATCGCCAACGCCGACACGCCGGGCTATTCGCGGCAGGAAGCGCTGCTGCAAGCGACCACGCCGTTACGTCAGTCTTACGGAAACGTTGGCACAGGCGTCAGCATCACGACGATCATTCGCAAGCGTGACGTACTGCTGGATGACGGATTTCGCTCTTCCGACGCATTGGCCAGCGGCACGGAGATGCATCGCGATATGCTCCGTCAGGTGGAGGGCGTGTTTGGTGAACCGAGTGACGCCGGGATGGCGAATGCGCTGGATCAGTTCTGGGGCGCCTTCAGCGACCTGGCGACGTCCCCCAACAATGGCGCGTCGCAAGCGGTCGTGCAGCAACGCGGCCAGCAGCTCGTGCGCCTCTTCAACGATTATGACACGCAGCTGACGCAACAGCGATCAGCGACGATCGAACGCGTATCGACTACCATCGACCAGATCAACGGACTCGCGGCACAGATCGCCGAGTTGAACGGACACATCGTCGAGAGCGAGGCTGGTGGCGATACGGCCAACGACTTGCGCGATCAACGCGATCTTAAACTCGATCAGCTCTCGCGCATCGCGGGAACGCGCGTCATCGTGCAGGCGAACGGCCAAACGTCGGTACTCATCGGGAACTCGACGCTGGTAGATGGTAGCACGGCGCGTCCGGTCAGCTTGCATTTTGCACCGGTGCAACCACCGCCAGCCGTCACACCGGCCGATATTGACGTCTCCATCCGTCTCGGCACATCGCCCGATGCGCTATTCCCGCTCGGCGGGGAACTCGGCGCGCAAGTCACACTGCTCAACACCGACATCCCGGGCATTCGCGGTCGTCTGGATGCGCTCGCGTCATCGCTCATGACCACGGTGAACGCGGAACACCGGCAAGGCTTTCTCTTTAGCGGCGCAACGATTCCGGGCACGGCCGCCGGCAATTTTTTCGATCCCGGTACGCTGGCACAGCCCGTCCGAGCGGGCACATTTGCGCTGGATACCGCGATCGCTGCCGACGCGACGAAGATCGCCTACAGTCGTGACATCATGGCACCGACGGACAACGGCACGGCGACGGCGATTGCCTCGCTGCGCAATAGTGCCTCGGCCGTCAGCTACACCGCACCGAACGGCTCACCGGAGAGCGGATCCTTTCTGTCGTTCCTCCGGCGCACCGTCACGACACTCGGTCAAGAAATCAGTAACGCCACCGACAGCGCCACCGTGTACCGCGCGCTGTCCGATCAAGGCGAAGCGCGACGGCAGTCGGTCAGCGGCGTGAACACGGATGAGGAACTCTCGCAGATGCTCAAGGTGCAGCAAGCGTACGTGGCTGCCACGAAGCTCATCAAGACCATGGACGAGATGATGCAAACCCTGTTGCAACTGATCTGACATGCTCATTCTCGGACGTCGCGAAGGCGACACGATTCTGATTGAGGGCGGGATTCGTATCGTGGTCGTGTCCTGCGATCGTGGCGGTGTACGCATCGGCATTGACGCCCCATCGACGTTGAAAATCCTCCGCGGCGAAATCGCGCAACAGGTGTCGAACGAAAATCAGCGGGCGACGGCCATTCCAGCAGACACGTTATTGGCGATGTTTGGCGGTATCGGGACCAGTGAGGCGCCACCCGCCGAATTGCTGCCTGTCGGCGAGTCCGCGTCGTGACCGTCGATTCAGCTGTGCCGCAACCGTCGCGCAGCGCTGAGCGAGGGCACCTCGATCGTGCAGCCGCGATCGGTCAGCACAGCGCGCCCGTCGCTGTTCGCGAGGAGCCAATTGATGGCCTCGACGTCGAGCGTATCGTCGGCATGGTGGACGGTGCCGCGAGGATGGAATGGACACTCGATGGCAAGCCGCACGACGTCATCGGTACTGCTCACAGCAATTCGAACGCCGCACTGGTCGACCGCCGCACGTTTGGCGACGCCGAGTCCAACAGCGATGGCCTGGGGCAACGCGGCATGGTCGGCCCACGCCGGCTGGACGTCGCCGGCCCGCATCAGCTCGCAGGGAATACCGTGGAGCACAGCGTGATGGCCGTGCAACTCGATCGCCGTTCGCGCTGCATCGGCCGCTATGACCGGCTCGGCGTCCCCGTCATCACTGCGCGGCAGCAACCGGATCAGTTGCAGAATCCCTTCCAGCTGATCGGCTTCGATGCGCAGCAACTGCGCCGATGCGACGCTGGGCCGTTCTTGCGATTCAATCAGATAGGCAGCAGCGGCGACCGTGGCCACACGGTTACTGAGCGCGTGTGCCAACCCGCGGAGCAGTTCGTCGTGTATGGCAAGCCAGCGCGCCGCGCCATCGCGGCTGCTCGCGGCTGATTCTCTCACTCGCACTTCAGGACTGCTCGCGTGTTCATCATCGTTGGCTTGGTCATCGTATTTGGGTCCGTGATCGGCGGCTACATGCTGGGTCACGGGCACCTCGCCGTGCTCTTCCAGCCCAACGAGTATCTCGTGCTCGGCGGCGCTGGGCTCGGCAGCATGATTATCGCGAACCCGATCTCCGTACTGAAGGCGTCAATCGGACAGACCCTCGGCCTGCTTAAGCCGAATCCGTTTGGCGCCTCCGCGTACGCGGAACTGCTGCAGGTACTGTACGACATCTTTCAGAAGGCACGCAAGGACGGTCTCGTCGGACTGGAGTCGCACATCGAGAACCCGGAAGGGAGCGACATCTTCCAGAAGTACCCGTCGTTCATGAGCAATCATCATGCCGTCTCCCTGCTCTGCGACACGCTCAAGGTATTGCTGACGGGTACCGTCGAAGATCACAATCTGGCCGAAATCCTCGACGTCGACCTTGAGAAACATCATCACGAGGCCATGCTGGTGCCGCACGCCATTACCTCCGTTGGCGATGCGATGCCTGGGTTCGGCATCGTGGCCGCCGTGCTTGGCGTTATCGTCACCATGGGCTCAATCGGTGGCGCGGCGTCGGAGATCGGTAACCACGTGGCCGCCGCCCTCGTCGGAACCTTCCTCGGCATTCTGCTCGCGTACGGCGTGTTCGGTCCGATTGCCAAAGCGATGGAGAATCGGATCCACGCCGAGCACGATTACATGTTGTGCGTGCGGACGGCGTTGCTCTCGTTCGCTCGTGGTGATGCGCCGATGACCGCCGTCGAGTTCGCCCGTCGCAACGTGGAACCGCACGAACGCCCGAGTTTCGCCGAACTGGAAGAGCTCACCCGCAAGAAGGCCGCGTAAGCCATGGCGGCGCGCAATGCGGGCAAGAAGATCATCATCATCAAGAAAAAGGTGGCCGGCGGTGGCGGACACCACGGCGGTTCATGGAAGGTCGCCTACGCGGACTTCGTCACCGCCATGATGGCGTTCTTCATGGTCATGTGGATTCTTGGCATGGATGACAAGACCAAGCAGGCGATTGAAGGCTACTTCTCCAATCCCGTGGGCTACAAGAAGGGCTATGGCGCGGGCTCCAGTCCGTTATCGAACGGCAGCTCACCGTCCAACGTGCAGAAAACACCGCTGCGCATGCTCGTCCGTTCGAGCGAGACGCGAACGTTCGAAGCGCTCAAGCAACACATTCAGGATAAGATTGCGGCGAGCGATTCGCTCAAGAAGATGAATGGTCTGGTCGACATCAATGTGACCAAGGAAGGACTGCGCATTGAACTCGTGGAGTCCGGCGGAAGTGACGTGTTCTTTCAAAGCGGATCGGCCCGCATGATGCCGAACACGATGCTGGTACTGCAGCTGATCGGCAAAGAGCTGGCGACGCTGCCGCAACTGTTGGTCCTTGAGGGTCATACGGACGCGGCAAAGTTTGGCGCCGATGCCAGCTATGGGAACTGGGAGCTGTCCACCGATCGTGCCAATGCGGCGCGCCGCGTGCTGCTCCGTGCTGGTGTGGAGGAAGGGCGTGTCATCGAGGTGCGCGGATACGCGGCGACGAAACTGCGCGTGCCGGATGATCCCCTCGCTGCCTCCAATCGCCGCACGTCGATTCTCCTGCCGTTCAGCAATCCGCCAGACGGGGATGGCACCGCGGAAGGACTGGCGGCCTCCAAGAGTGAGGCGCTCGCCACGCCAACCGCCTTGCCGACCTCCGTCGCGATCCAGAAACAGCCCTGATCGCCGTGTCTCGCGAGCGGCCAGGTGCGCTGGCCGTGGCGCCGTCGGACTGCCTGTAAGTATCGTTCGCTTCGCAGAAGTCCCTAGCGCAGTGTGGGCGAACGCGGCGCGCGCGAACGCGGCCCACGAACGCGGCAGCGGCATCCGAATGACCGGGAGCGCGGTGATCGAAGTCGAGAACTATTCCAAACTCTACGGCGACATGGTGGCCGTGCAGTCGCTGTCGTTCGTTGTCCAACCGGGTGACGTGCTCGGTCTCGTGGGGCCCAATGGTGCCGGCAAGACGACCACGTTACGCGCAATGGCCGGCATACTGCAGCCAACGTCGGGAACCATCCGTATCGGCGGAATTGACCTTGCGGTCGACCCGGTCGCCGCCAAAGGAAAGCTCGCTTTCATTCCCGACGAGCCGCAGCTCTTTGACTATCTCACGGTCACCGAGCACCTCCAGTTTGTGGCCAGACTCTATGGCGTACCCGATGCCGCACCTCGCATCCCGGTGCTCCTTGAGGAGCTGGAGCTGACAGCCAAGCGCGACGCGTTGCCCCCCGAGCTGTCGCGTGGCATGAAGCAAAAGCTGGCGATCGCCTGTGGACTGCTCCATAGCCCGTCGGCGTTGCTGCTCGACGAGCCACTCACGGGGCTCGATCCGGTCGGCATTCGCCGCATGAAGGAGACGATCGCCGCGCGTGCCCGTGAAGGCACCGCAGTCATACTCAGTTCGCATTTGCTGCATCTGGTTGAGGAGCTGTGCACACGGTTGCTCGTCATTCGTCGCGGCCAGCGCGTGGCGTTTGGCACCATCGCCGACATCGTCGCTGACCGCCCCGAGTTGAGCGGTCGATCACTTGAGGAAGTGTTCCTCGCACTCACCGGAGACGACGCGGAGCCGTCGATCGCGCGGTGACGATGCCCGCGGTTCCATCGGCACTGCTGTTTCTCTATCAACGCTCGCTGATCAATCGCGTGCGGGCACAGCTCGCGCGCGCCCGCAGTCCGCGCTACATCGTCGCGGTGATCCTCGGCGTGCTCTATCTGTGGTGGGCGCTGTTTCGTAACGCCCGTCTGGGAGCCGGACCCTTCGGCACGCTGGCTGGATCAGCGACGCTGGTTCCACTCTTCGGGTCGTTGACCCTGGTGATCGCCGCACGGTGGTGGCTCTTCGGGTCGGATCGCGGTGCGCTCGCCTTTGCACCGGCGGAAGTGCAGTTCCTGTTCCCGGCACCGGTGTCACGACGCACGTTGGTGCACGCCAAACTCGTGCGGTCACAACTGGCGATTCTGCTCAATACGCTGATCTGGTCGGTGCTACTGCGCGGTGGTGGTGGGAGCGCCATCAGTTGGCGCCGCGGACTCGCGTTGTGGGTCGTCTTCTCCACGCTATCACTCCATCGGCTTGGCGCATCCATGGTGCGCGCCAACGCGCTGGAACACGAACATGCTGGACGTCGCCGCAGTGTGCTGCCGTTGGTGGTGTTTGTCGCACTGCTGGGCGCGGTGGCGTTTGGCGTCCTGTCACAATGGCCTGCACTTCGCATCGCGATGCAAGATGGAATCGGTGCACTGAGCACGGCCGTGATCCATGCGTTGCAACAGCCGGTGCCATCGTTCGCGTTGTGGCCTGTCCGCGCATTGCTCACACCGGTATTCGCGCTCAACGCCGCCGATTGGTTCAGTGCCATCCCGGTTGCGATGGCTGTGCTCCTGTTGCACTACCTGTGGGTCGTGCGGCTCGACACTGCCTTCGAAGAAGCGGCCCTCGAAGCAACACAGCATCGCGCCGAACGGCTGTCGCGTGTGCGCACGGCTCAAGGGTTCGGCAAGACGCGTTCGCGAACAGGAAGATTGGCCCGTATTCCATCGTTGTCACTCACCGGTCGACCCGAAGTCGCGATTGCCTGGAAGAATGTTGCGGCGGCAATGCGCGGCGGATCGTGGCGGACGCAGCTCATCATCTTCACTGGTGGTCTGATCATCCTTGCCGTCGCGACACGTTCGTCGTCGGCGCACGCTGGCGATGTGTTTCTTGGCGTGACCGTGGGCTGGGGCGCGATGTTGTTGTTTCTTGGACCGCTCTGGATGCGCTTTGACCTTCGGCTCGATCTGCAACGCTTATCCATCCTCAAGACCATGCCGCTGTCTGGCGCCCGCATCGTGGCGGCGGAGATTGCCGGTGTAACCTTCCTGCACTCAATCACCGTGTGGTCCCTGATGGTCGTACCTGGCGTGATGATTGTACAGGATCCGGAGCTGCTACGGTCATCTGGAGCCACACTGCCGATGCTCCTTGGCATCGTGATTGCTGTGCCAACATTCAACGCGTTGATGTTCACGGTGCAGAACGCCGCGGCGTTGCTGTTCCCTGCGTGGGTGCGGTTGGGGACCGACGCGCGCGGCTTCGAAACAATGGGTCAGAAGTTGCTGACCATGGGCGCCACATCGCTGGTCGCCGCCGTTGCGCTCGTCTTTCCTTGCGGCATCGGGGTATTGACGGTGTGGCTGAGCAGCGTCTTCGATTCTCCGCTTGGCACATGGTCCATTCTGGTCGGCGCGGTGCTTGCGTGCATCGTGCTTGCCTTCGAGATCTGGCCCGTCATTCTCTGGCTTGGCACCGTGTTTGATCGTACCGATCTCAACGATGTCGGCGCACCGGCATAACGGCCGCCGGCGTAGAACGTCCACAATTCTCACCATTTCTCTGTGCTGCATGCCGCCTGATCCGTTTGAACCATCCGACCACGATCCGCTCGCGGACGAGGGCGATGCCAAGCCCGCCGTCTTCGTCACGACACGTGAGCCGGTGCCCGTGCTGGTCGTGCAGCTGGACGACCCGCGTGCGCCGGATTCCTCAGCGC
>JANMKU010000013.1:0-2891 GCA_031372205.1 Gemmatimonadaceae bacterium
CCCAAGGAGCTGGCGCTGGCCACGCTGAACATTCAGCGTGCCCGGACCGCGCAGAGCCCAGTGATGCGTGTCGACGCATTGAAAGCCATCATGAAAGAGCTGGACACGAAACCGGAGCGCTACGCCAAGAATCCGGCCGGATACAACTACATCCTGTCGCAAACACTCGTGCTATTCGCGACGGATCCGACGGTGGGTTCCATGACGACGCGCGCGGCGTTTGGCATGCTGACGAACCCCACCGAACCGTATGACGTCGTGGCCAAACTCAACGACGCCTTCACGGCGATTGCGACGGCCATGCCCTCATGCGCCAACGAAGTGGTGGCACTTCGGCAAAACGAAGCGTGGCTGGCCCTGACACGCAAGGCGCTCGATGCCTCCAACAGCGGGCAACTCGACTCCGCCGAGTACTACGCGAATCGGTCGTTGCTACTGAGCAAGGAGAACCCGTATCCCTACTACGTGCTCGGCAACGTCGCGAACTAGAAGAATGACCGCGCCAAGGCGATGGCAAACTGGAAACGCGTGATTGAAGTATCGGGCTCGGACACCACGTATCGCGAACTGCGCAATGGCAGCGTGCAGTATCTGGCGATGAGCGAACTTGAGGCGGCGCAGTCGCTCAAGGGCGCGGAACAGCAGACCATGGCGCGGTCGTCAGCCGGCCGATTCAAGGAGTTGCTGGCCATCTCGTCGGAAGGTGCCGACGCGCCGAATCTGATGGACTCGTGGGCGAGCGCGCTCAAACTGGCCGGCGACTCAGCGCAGATTCCGACGATTTACGCGCCGATGCTGGCCTCACCGGCCAAGTACACGGATTTCGCGTTGACGATGGGTGGTGTGCTGGCCACGCGCATCAACAAGAGCGATGACGCGCTGGCGCTGTTCGATGCGGCTGCACAGAAAAACCCCAAGGCACGCGACGCGCTGCGCAATCTGGCGGCGACGTACTACGGTCGTGACCTGTTCAACAAGATGTGGGAACCGGTTGGCAAGTTAGTCGCCATCGACCCGAACAATTTCGATGCGTGGATGATGTACGCGTATGCATCGCAGGGGTTGCTGCGTGCGGCGAAATTGCCCGCCGAGAAGAAGGCGTGGACCGACTCGCTGGTCAAATACCAGACGTACGCGGAAGCGCTTCCGGCCAAGGTCGATGTGGTCAGCTTCCAGCGCACCGGCACCAGTGGGTCGTTGACGCTGTCGGTGGAGCAGCAGGCTGCGACTGCAGGCACCTATAGTGTGGTTGTGGAGTTCCTCGACAGCAAAGGTGCGGTCGTCGCGTCGGACACACAGTCTGTTGGACCGATCGCCAAGGGCGCGACGAAAAACGTGACCTTCAAAGCGTCTGGCGCCGGCATCATGGCCTATCAGTACAAGGCGTTGAAGTAACATCGGGTCGGCGCATGCGACGCGTGGTACATGTCACCCGCGCGCTTTGCTGTGTTGTATGGATTGTTGCCGCAACGCGCGCCGAGGGGCAGTCTCCCTCCGGCGCGCGTTTTGGCGTCATGGGCACCGCGGTTGTCACACGCGCTGACCCGGCGTACCTCGGCGCGGCCTACACCGAAGGGTATCTCACGCAACCGAACGTGATGGCGGAGTATCGCCGTGGCCCCATGCAGTTGGCAGGCACGCTCAATTTCGAAGGATACACGCTCCGCCGTGGTGAATTGAATGCGGGGATGTACGGCGAAGGATACGTCGACCGTCGTCATCCGCACACGCTCGTCCACGAGGCCATGCTGTCGGCCGTGACGCCATCCGTGCGCGGTGCGCGACTGTCGCTCGCGGCGGGTAAGGGCTTCACGCCGTTCGGTACGGACGATCCCATGATGCGGCCGTTTGAGAAGTACCCCGTCAATCATCACCATGCCCAGGTGATTGAGCGTTTAGTCGCAATCGGGGCCATCGCGATCGGCGGCGCACGGCGAAGCGCGGTACTGGAGCAGAGCGTGTTCAATGGCGACGAACCGTACGCGCCGTTTGCAGCGCCCCGGTGGTCGCGTTTCGGCGACTCGCATTCGACGCGATTCACCGCGCGAGCACTTGACGGCGTCGAGTGGCAAGTCAGTCGCGCGTTCGTCAGGTCGCCAGGCATTGTCCAGGGCGGCGCTTTCGATCACCGGCAACTGAGCACGTCGCTGCGCGTCGACAAATCCACGGCACACGGTTCGCGACGCTACGTGTTGGCCGAATATGCGCGGACGGACGAATCACTGGAGCGCGTGCGCGCCTTTCGGTTCGAAAGTGTGTTGGCCGAAGCCATGATGGAATGGCATGGTGCGTCGGTAGCGGTGCGAGCGGAGCAAACGGATCGACCGGAAAATGAGCGACTGCTCGATCCCTTTCGCACACAGACGGGACACATTGATTTCCAGATCATCGGCGTGACGCGCTGGCGTGTGGCTACCGTTGCCGTGACCGCGGTGCCGGTGTCGTTGCCGCTGATTCGCGCGCGGTTTGTCCCGTTTGTTGAGATCGCCCTTGCGCACCCAGAGGCACGACGGCTGCCGACCGTGTTCGAGCCCCGACAGTTTTATGGCGGGACATCATTGTCCTCGCTCAGCGCTGGCGTGCGCGTGCACGCGGGACGCATGCGCGATCGTATGGGGCGATATGGCGTGCTGGCTGATGCGTTGTCGGCGACGATGTCGCACGAGATGCACCACTGAGGCATGTGTGCGTTGGCGTGTGCGTGATGATGGGCGAGGTCACGGTTCTCGTCACACCACTGACATCGAACGCTCGACCAAGCCATGCACGCTGGCGTCCCATCGCCAATGCTGAGCGATCGTCAAATGCACGCCGCCGATCCAGCGATCAATGCCGTTTGCCTTGATGCTGTCGGCCCGCTCGCGAAGCACGTCCTGCCCAAACGACGTCAG
>JANMKU010000035.1:0-5496 GCA_031372205.1 Gemmatimonadaceae bacterium
TGAGCGAGGCCCATGTCCTCGACACGCAACTGCGAAGCCGCCAGTGCCCACGTCGTATTCGCATCGCATTCCGCTCGGAACAATACGAGTCCGCCGCCGCTTGCCCGTCATCGTCGACTTGACAACTACAGGCTCATAGAAGCGCGCATTCCGACATGCGCTGGCTGCAGCAAGCAAGGTTAGGCACTCTGGCGGCGAACTCGCCCGTTCACGGCGGCGAGGTGCCGTGATGGAGCGCAATCTCTGCCGCGCTGAGGCGGAGGAACCGCGCGGCATTGTTGTACAGAATATCGCGTTTCTGCTGCGCGGTCAGAAAAGGGGCGTCCGTGATGGTCTGCAGGGCGACCGTGATGGCCTGCGGCCAGACCATTTGATCAGAGCCCCACATGATGCGCTGGGCGAACCCAGCATCGATCAAGCGCCGGAGTTGGCTGTAGAAGTGCCAACCAGCTGGAAATGGCCATGGCCGGACGGTCAGGCTTCTTGACCGTCCTCAAGCTCTATCTCAAGCACTTTAGCGGCCAACCGTCCGCGATCATGCAGGTCACGGCTCCCACCTATCCGGATGGCCAAGGCATGGTGGCCATGGTTCGCCTACATCGCCAGCTTGCCGCAGCCTCAGCGCCGTATTGCCGAGCGTGTTGATGCGCTGGCAGCCAGGACGTTGCCGGGCCTCCAGCGCGCGGTGAAGTGGGGCATGGCCTACTACGGGGTGGGCGACGCTGGTGCTTCTCGTCCGGCGCCTTCGTCGGCCATGTGAAACTGATGTTCGTGCGCGGCACAGAGATCACGCCGGAACCGCCAGTCACGCCAGTGGGATGGGCAAATCCACTCGGCGTTGAACTCGCGTCCGTGGACGATCTCGACCAACGCCAGGCGGCGGCGTGGATGCAGCAAGTGGCCGCCATGCCCGGCTTCGGGGGGAAGAAGCGGAGAAGAAAAGGCCGGATGACCTCGCGTGCTACTTCGACACCGCCGCCAGCCGCCGAATTTCGCCGGCCATCGTCTTTACGCGCGCGCCATCCTTGGCCCCGGTCACGTCGCGATCAACCTGAAGCGCGATGGCGTTGAGCGCGGCCGCGCGCCGCACGCCGGACTTCATCTCGGCCGCATCGAGCGCCGCGGAAATCGCTGACGTGCGCTCGGCCGCGAGGCCAGTGCCACGCACCAGCTGGTCGAGGTATGAGCGCACGACCACGAAGGCCGGCGGCCACGTCATCTTCGGCTGGCTCTGCGGGTTGTAGTCCGTGAACGTCACCAGCTTCGCCGCCGCCAGCTCATTCGCGGAGACCTGCGCGCTCGGCAGCAGCTCATACACGTCGAGCCCGCGGTCGATCTCGGACGAGTAGATCATGCCGTTCCAGTAGTACGCACCCCACGAGCCGCCGATCGTGTTGCCGCCACCGCGCACCCCACGTGCTTCGGCGGCGGCCGCCGCCACCGCCGCTGCGGGAGCGTCCACTAACGCGGGCGGATTGATCGACCCGCGATCGAAGTAGGCGATCTCGATGGCCTTATCGGCGTCCGTGAAATCCATGACGTTGATGCCGCCCTGATACCAGCCCTGGACGTACAGGTCGCGCCCCGGCACCGGGATGATGCCCCCGTTGTGCGAGACGCAATTTTCCTCGGCGGACTGCGCCGACGGCAGCTTGAAGTAGGCACGCTGGGTCTGTTTCTTCTTCGCATCGAGCGAGATGACCGTGTTGCCGCCCAGCTCGATCATGCTGGACGCCTGGCACATCGGGCTCGTGCCGCCGCCCCACTCGTCCGTCTGCACCAACTTCTTGCCGTCGTTGCTGAACGCGGCCGTGTGCCGACCCTGGAAGTTGTTGGTGTCGGTCAGCGCGTCGATCCGCACCGGCTTCTCGGGGTTCGAGATAACGACAAGGATGGAGTGCGTTGAGCAGGCGGCGGCGAGCAGGTGGAGCGACGGGTACGCGGTCACGTCGTGGCAATTGCGCGGCCCGGTTGACATCGGCGCGGCGGCCGGATTTGCTGCGTTGCCTGGTGCGCCGCCACGTCCGGCGGCCGCTGCGGCGCGACGTGGGTCCACGGGAGCGCAGAACTGCTTGCACTCGCCGCCGCCGTCGAGGCCGGTGAAGATTCGCGCGCCCGGAATCACCATGGCCCGCTCGGGGTGATCGAGCTGCACCTTGATGATGTCGAGCTGATAGAGCGAATTCGTTGGGTCGGCCGGGTCAGTACCGTTCTTGCATCCGGCGAGTTCCGTCTCTGGGCGAGCCGCTGACTGCCCTGACACGTAGATGTAGATGACGTTGGGATCGGTCGGGCTGGGCACAACGGTATGCGTGTGCGAGCCTTTGCACGTCTGCACGTTCTTGACGAGCTTGGGTGCCTTCGGGTTGGTGACGTCGAAGATGCGCACGCCCGCCATGTGGTCCTTCGGGTCCTGCACGCCGCCGTTGCCGCAATCATTGCGGTTGCCCGCACCCTCGGCGGAGACAAACAGCAGATTGCCGACGATCGACGGGTCGCCTTGCGAGGTGGTGCACTGAACGACCGAGCTCACGACCGGCTTGGCTGGATCGGTGATGTCCCAAATCGTGAAGCCGGCAAAGTTGCCCTGGTAGGCGAAGTGGGTGCCGAACGCGATGTCGGAGTTGGCGAACGTCAGGCCGCGGACGGTGTCGAACTGCGCCGGCTTATGCGTGTTCGACACGAGTCGCATGTTGAGCGCGGCGACGCCGGCGTCATAGCGGCCCGGCTTGAGGTTGTTCCGGGGATCTGACTTGCTCGGGTACGTCTGCGCCGGCGCCAGGGTCGGCGCGACGAGAGCAACCAGAAGAATCACGCTACGGACGACGCGCATCGGTTCGTACTCCTGTGGTGGAAAAGGGACGGCGAAAACGCTTGGGAGGAACTTTACTTCGGCGGGAGTTGCGCGAGCAGGCGGCGCATGATGCCGATCTCTGCTGTTTGCGCGGTCACGACATCGGTGGCGAATACGTTGGTATCCACTTCCTGACCGGCACCAGGCGACTTGAAAAGATCGTCGACCATCTTGAGCGCGCCTTCGTGGTGCTTGATCATGCCCGTCAGGAACGCCCGATCAAAGCCGACGCCCTTGGCGGTGCTCAGCGCTCGCATTTCCTCGTCCGTGAGCATGCCGTCCATGCGCATGTCATGCCACGAGGCGGTGTCCGGCGCGAATTGGTTGTACCGGCGGAGCCACTGCTGCATGATGACAATCTCTGGCACCTGCGACTGATCGATCTTCCGCGAGAGCTTGAGGACCTGCGGATTGGCGCCGTTCGCCTCGGCCATCCGCGACATCACGATCGCTTGGGCGTGATGGGCAATCATCCCCTGCATGAATTCGACGTCCGCCTTCGTGTAGATCACGCCCTTCGGGATCACAATCTCGGGGCCCATGCGGTGCATGCTGTGGTCCATGCCCGCCATCCCACCTTGCGCGGACGCGAACGACGACGCGCCGGCCAGCAGCGAACAAACCGCGAATGCGACGATCGAGCGTTGGGCTATCATGGCGTCGGTGCTCCGTCAGTGTGCCGGCCCTGAGAGCGATCGGGCGGAAGGCGTAATCGTTAAGTAGGTAACCTATAAGACTACGGCGCCGTGGGGTGCCGCACTAGGCGTCGACTGGGGCACATCTGAACGCGCGCATTTGGAAACATTGACGCCAAATCTCTGTACGACAGTGTTCATGCAACGCCCATTGACCGTCGGATTTGTCATCTCCCTGTGCGCCCTTACACCCGAACGCGCGCTGGCGCAGAGCGGACCAGCGACAGAGCTCATGTGCGGCGACTCGTTAGCACGGCGCGCTGTTTCCCGGCCTGCGGCCACACGAACCGCAGTGACGTCCTCCGTGGTCGCGGACACAACCGAGGGGGCCATCGTCGTGCGAATCGCGCCACGCGATAGCCTAGATCCGGGCGCGCTACCCCAAGTCCAACTCTGGGGACGCGGAAGCGGCGCGGGCTCGTCCGTGGACTCGGCGGGCGTCCTCATCCTCACCGGTCGACCGCGTGGGCTCTCGCAACTCGCAGTGCGGGCTCGACTGAGCCAGTCGAGTGCGTGGCTCTACGCCGTGACGGTACGGGCGGGATACGCCGACACGGTATCCATCGATCTCAGTGCGCGCTGCACTCGGGTATTCGTGCGGCCCGGCGTTGAGGCATCCGCCGTACTGGGACGCAGCCGATATCGTGACTAGTTCACGCGTCCGGTCGGTTCGCGAGTGAAGCGATATTCGTGTCGATACTCCCACGGTCCGCCCGGCATCCGAAATTCCTTGAGCCGCCTGGAGACGCGCGCACCGAGGGTGACGGTGTAGCGGAACTCGACTGGCTTGTTGTCGTCCATGCCGCTACCACGCAACGTCAGCACCGTATCCGGACCAACGACTGTGCGCGCGACGATGCGCAGCGTATCGGGCGTCTCGCTCGCCTCGCCTTCGATCCACAGGTTTCCAACGACACGAATTTCGTTCGTGGAATAGATCGTGTTCCCCGGACCATCGTCATACACCACACGTTCGCGAAACGCAGCCGCACGCACCGCACCGCGTTCGGCCATCGGTGACATATGTTGCCACGTGGGCAGCAGCACGCGGCGACCACTTTGATAGTCACGATACTCGAGCACGCCAATCATCAATCCGCCAATCGGCGACAGTGGCGAACTGCTCTTCGCCCACGGGATGTGAATCGCCGCATCCATGGCGACATCGCGCCGCGCACGAAAGTCGTCGAGTGTTTCCGTCGCGTCAATGTCAGGAAACACACCGAAGCCGGATACCGCGTTCGTCACGTTCACATCGGCACGCTTGAGCGGCACGCGCACACGTACGTCACTGCTCGGCAGCGTGAGAAACAACACCTGGCCGGCCGTCGGCCCTTCGGCACTGCCTCCTGTCTCTTCGCCAATGACACGCAGCCGTCCGGTACGCGCACCGATTTGCTGCAGTACCGCAATGAGCATCGTCGCACCAGACGCGTTGCGCTTGCCGGTGAGCACCGAGACACGCCCGGTGAATCGTTCGGGTGCCGGCCGAAAGCGCTCTGGTGCTGCACGCTCAATGAACATGCCGCCCGGGCCCAGCATAAACAGCGAATCGGCGGGCGCAAAGATTGCACTCGCATCGCCCCACGTGGAGAACGATTTTCGCAGCGACGCAGCGATGCTTATCGTGCGCCGACGCGACGCGTTCACGGGTTGCACCGGCACATCCGTGAGATACGGCAGGAGCGCGTTGGACGCGTCGTCCGAACCGCCACCGTTGTCGCGCAGGTCGATCACCAGGTGTTTGACGTGCCGTTTGCTCAGCTGAGCAAACAGCGAGCGATAGAGCGAGTCTGCATTCACTGGCGTGCGATAGTTCACGAAGCTCCGAATCGTCAACACCGCGTTCGCATCATTACGCATAGTCAGGTGCGTACCGCTTACAAAATCGAGCGGGGCAGTGTCGCCGCCAAGCGATTTCCACGAGGTGTAGCTGATTGGTGCGAG
>JANMKU010000106.1:0-22891 GCA_031372205.1 Gemmatimonadaceae bacterium
GTCACGAATGGCTCAACGTCTTGCGCACGCTGTGCGATCGCGTCGGCGCGATTCTCATCTTTGATGAGATCAAGACGGCGTTTCGCATTCGCACCGGCGGCGTGCAAGAGTTACGCGGCGTCGTTCCCGACGTGACCACACTGGGGAAGGCGATGGCCAACGGGTATCCGCTCGCCGCCGTCGTAGGGCGTGCGGCGATCATGCAGGAGGCAACGGCAACATGGATTTCCTCGACGGCGGCGGCCGAGAGTACGGGGCTCGCGGCAGCGATGGCGGTATGCGGCTGGCATGAGCGGGTCGATGTGCCGGAGCGCATCGCGCGCGCGGGTACGCTCATGCAGCAGTGTGTGCACGACGCATTGATCACCGCACCGTGGGTCGGTGTTCGCGCAGAGGGTCCGCCGCCCATGTGGCGTCTCGTTGCTGAGGAAACGGAACTGCTCGACGCAATGGTGGCCGCCAGTGCCCGATTCGGTGTGCTCATGAAGCGCGGTGCGTATCAGTTCGCGTCGGTCGCGCATGATGAGAAAGCGCTGGACGTGTTGCAGCGCGCGATGGCCAATGTGATGCAGGCACTCGTGCCTGGTC
Source organism: Gemmatimonadaceae bacterium (assembly GCA_031372205.1). Classification (GTDB taxonomy): domain Bacteria; phylum Gemmatimonadota; class Gemmatimonadetes; order Gemmatimonadales; family Gemmatimonadaceae; genus Gemmatimonas. The sequence continues at coordinate 589 of JANMKU010000106.1, forward strand.
CGCGTCGCGTCGAGCCGTAATGCCAACGCCACTCGGTGGATCAAGCCCGCTGATCGATGTGCACGCGCACTTCCATTCACCGTTCACGAACCGCGCCGACTGGCAGCGTTACAACTCGTCTCGACTCGATGCGGGAGAGCGGATCGGTGTGCGAACACACATCGCATCGGTGCTCGGGTCCTGGGGTCATACATCGCCGACCTACTTTGCCTCACCGGCGGATCAGTCGCAGGCCAACGACTGGATGTTGACGTTCGCTGCCTCGGAATCTTCGCGGGTGCGCGCCTATGTCGCGGTGAATCCGAATTTCACGGCGCATGCCCTGACCGAAATCACGAACGGAATGGCGCGAGGCGGCATCGGGATCAAGTTGGCGGCCGGCCGTCGTGCTGATGACGTACTCCTCGACGAAACTTGCGATGCCGCGCGGCACTTCGGTGTGCCGGTACTCCATCACGTCTGGCAACACCGGCGTCGCGACTGGCCAAATCAGGACGCGTCCGATGCCCTGGACCTTGCGCGTCTCGCCGCACGACATCCGGCCGTCATTTTCATACTCGCGCACATCGGCGGTGGCGGAGATTGGGCTCACACATACCCGGCCGTACAGGCCATCCCCAATATCGTGATGGATCTGTCGGGCAGTGGCATCGATCGCGGGATGCTCGACGAGGCGCTGCATTGGGTGGGGGCACGCCGCTTGCTGTGGGCGTCTGACATCACCATGTGCACGGGGCTCACGAAACTCTGGGCGCTCTCGCACGTGAACGCGACGGCCGACGACATCGAAGACATGCGCTGGCGAAACGCGGAGCGTGTTTTCCCGCTCGGCGCGCTGCCTGACGAGTCGCAGACGTGATGAACGCGACGAACGCCGCGCTGCCGCACGCCGACGAATCCCCATCGGCGCGTCGCCCGGTCGATGTGAACGCGTGGATCGGCGATTATCCCTTTCGCGCGGTGCCGCATCCTGAACCGGATGTGTTGGTGCGCGTACTCGAGCGAGAGCAGTTTGGCGGTGCCTGGGTCGGGCACCTGCCGGGCGCCTTTCATCGCGATCCCGCACCATCCAATCGCACACTGTATCGCGCCCTGGAGCCCTACCGCGGGTTTCTTCAGCCTACACCGATCGTTCGACCAGATTGGCCGGGTTGGGAGCGCACCCTGGCTGAAGCAACGCGCGAGGGCGCACCTGCGGTCCGCGCCTATCCATCACAATGGGGACTCGGTCCGGGCGGCGCGATGTCGGCGCTGGCAGTTGCCTGCGGTGAGGCGGGGATGGTCTTGCATGTCACCGTGCGGTTTGAAGACCTCAGGCAACGTCATCCGCTCGATAGTGCAGGCGACGTATCGGCTGCCACCTTGCGCGCGATAGCGCGCACGCCTGATTCGCGTTGCCAATTGCTCGTCGCCGGCGCCGGACGCGAGCTCATTGAAGAGACCCACTGGGGGCTGACGCCAGTGGAGCAGGAGCGCGTCACCTACGACTTCGGTTGGTTGTGGGGGCCGCCTGAGGAACAGTTCCAGCACCTAGTGCGCACGATCGGCCCGGCCAGACTTGCCTGGGGCACGTCGTGGCCACTGCGTCTCGCCCAGCAGGGTCGCGCCCTCGTTGCGCTGTTGCCAGACGATGTACGGGCTCGGGCGCCCGACGACGCATTTTCAGACGGCGGACGGCTTCAGGAAGACGCTCGGCGGGGCGTCGCTGACACGGTGAGTCCGAAGGCGCCGGTCCGAACGCCATGAATGTTTTTGCGAAAAGCGGAACCTTTTTGTGAAGGGTGTTCACATGACCGTATTTGCACTTGCGTACAAATATGGTTCCGGTCATACTTCGCGCTTGCAAAATCCGTGTGGACACCGACTTAGGCGTACGACCGCTGCCGTGTCCTGATGTGGAACAAGCGGTCGGTTTGCCCAGAGTGTTTACCCGTCCGGCGAAGTGCTGATTGCTTCGTCGCGCACGCATTTTCTTCGCCTTCCTGGTCGCGTTGATGACGGTTAAGAAGCAGTGGACGCTGATCCCCGGTTTTCTCGCGCTGGCAGCGGCGGCAACGTTGTTGTCCGCGTACAGTGGCGCCTCGTCGTCGCAGGGGCTTCGTGTCGAGCAGCCGGTCAAGTTCGTGCATTCGCCACACGTGCAAAAGGCAGGGATGAACTGCCTGTATTGTCACAGTGCGGCCAACAAATCGCCTGATCCGGGCAACGCCTCAGTCGCCACTTGCATGGGCTGTCACCTGATCGTCAAGGGTGCCGCACCGGAAATCAAAAAAGTCGCGGCGTACTATGCCAAAGGGCAGCCGATTCCGTGGAACCGCGTCCACAAGGTGCCGGAGTACGTGCACTTCCCGCACATGCGTCACGTCAACGCGGGCGTCACCTGTCAGACCTGTCACGGACAGATCCAGAATCAGGGCAAGCAAGGTCCGGACACGAATTACGTGCCAGTGGCGCAAGCCAACTCCTTGAATATGGGTTGGTGCGTGAACTGCCACGTGCAGGGCTACAAACCGGCCGAGGGCGCGCGGCTTGCCGGTATGCCCGTCACGCCGGAGTTGGAAGCGATGCCGGCCAAGAAAGCGCGTTACGATTGCGCCGTCTGCCACAACTGATCGTCGTTTGACCCTCGTCCACTTGGTGACGGCGCGTCGCGGACGCGGCGTTGGCCATGTGTGACCGTCCGGAGCGGAGTTGACTGCATGAGCACTGAAACGGGGACCGGCGTCAAGCGTCGGGACTTCCTTAAGATCCTTGGCGCTACTGGTGCGTCGACGGCGGTGGTGGGCTGCTCCTCTGAGAAAGTGGGGAAGCTCATTCCGTACGTCACGTCGCCCGACAACACCGTCCCGGGCGTGTCGCAGTATTACGCGACCACATGCCGTGAGTGCGCCGCCGCGTGCGGGGTACTCGCTGAGGTACGGGATGGTCGACCAATAAAGCTCGAGGGCAATCCCGAGCATCCGATGAACCGTGGTGCTATTTGCGCGACGGGATTGTCGTCGATGCAGGGTTTGTACAACCCCGATCGCTACCGCTCGCCCATGATGCGCGAGGGCAACGTCCTCAAGCCCACGACGTGGGAAAAGGCGTTGCAGGCGCTCTCACAAAAACTTGGCGAGGTCAAGAGCAAAGGGCAGGCGGCCAACGCGGTGTTCGTCAATGCACACGAGACGGGCACATTCCCTGGCTTTCTCGATCAATGGCTGGCCGCGCAGGGCATGCCCGCGCACCTCAGCGTGGACGCTCTTGCGCCATCGGCCACCATCGCCGCGAATCAGAAGGCGTACGGCACGTCATGGCCGGCATTGGATTTTGGCGCGGCGAAGTTGATAGTGAGCTTTGGAGCCGACTTTCTCGACGGATGGGGACACGCCGTTCCGCAGCAGTTGGATTGGGCGGACGCTCGTGCCAAGATCGAAGGGGCTCCGCAGCTGGTGTATATCGGTGCGCGTCGTTCGCTCACCGGGCTGAACGCGGATCAGTGGATCGCGTCTCGGCCTGGCTCTGACATGGCGTTGTGTGCGGCGTTAGTTGGGCAAGGGACCGTGGCCGCTGCGTCAGACGCGTCAGGTGTGCCCGCGGCGACGATCGAAGCGCTTGCGGCCGCGATCAAGGGTGCAGGCAGCGCGGTCATGGCGCTGTGTGGCGTGACCACCTCGGACGCGGTCGAGTGTGGCACGATGGTCGCCGAGATCAACAAACGCGCCGGTAGCGTTGGCACGACGATCAAACCGGCCTCCGCGCACGGCGGCTACACCGGCCTGTCATCGTATGCGGCGCTCGCGCAGACGGTGCAGAATATGGAGGCCGGCAATGTGTCGGTCGCCTTCGTTCGTGGAGCGAACCCTGCGCACACGATGCCACGGACGGCCGGCTTCGCGGCCGCGTTTGGCAAAGTACCGTACAAGGTCTCCTTCTCCAGCATGCCCGATGAGACGTCGGCGCTCTGCGACTTGGTGCTGCCAGACCATCATTGGCTGGAGAGCTGGGGTGACGCCGTCTCCGGACAGGGCCAGCTGGGCCTCCAGCAGCCCACACTGGACTCGGTGTTTGATACCAAGTCCACAGCCGATGTGCTCATCGAACTCGCCAAGAAAGATCAGGCGATGGCCGCTCGGTATAACGTCGCGGACTACCGCACGTGGTATGTCAGCAAGTTTCCGGGTGGAACGGCGGCGTTCACGGCGGCGCTCACCAAGGCAACGGTGTCTGCCAGTCCGCTTATCGCAACTACGCCAAAGTCCATGGCACTGTCGGCGTCGCCGACCGTCACGGGGACGGGCGATTACTTCGTGCACGTGTATCCATCGGCCACGCTCGGTGACGGTCGCGGTGCCAACAAGCCATGGCTGCAGGAACTCCCCGATCCCGTCACCAAGATCGCGTGGCAGTCTTGGGTCGAAGTGCATCCGCAGACATTCAAGAAGTTGGGCCTCAAGGAAGGTCAGCATCTCACGGTCGAGACGACTGCTGGAAAGTTGACAGCGCCGGCCTACGAGTACATGGGTGTGCGCCCTGATACGGTCGCCATCGCACTCGGCCTTGGACACTCGGGCTACGGTCGCTTCGCCGAAAAAGTCGGTGTGAACGGATACGATCTCGTTTCGCATGCGTGGGACGGCGCGGGAGGACTTCCGTTGTCGGGCATGAAGGGCAAGGTCACGGCCCTCGCGGATACGTCGCAGCTCGCCACCACCGAAGGATCTGCACGGCAACATGGACGTGGCATCGGGCAGGCCATCACCATCGCAGAGCTTCGCGGTGCCGGAGGCGAGGCTGCAGGCGAGCACGAGATCGCGGGGATGCCGTCTCAGGAATTCAAGCCGGGTCTGCGGTCACCCGTTGCCGCTGATGCGCAAGGCGAGTTCGCCAACGACGATAGCAAAGCCACAGGTATGTACGACCCGACGCACCCGTCGGGGATGGAGCATCGGCGTTGGGCGATGACCATCGACCTCGCACGATGCACGGGTTGCTCGGCGTGCGTCACCGCGTGCTACAGCGAGAACAACATCCCGACCGTTGGCGCGCCGTATCAGGGGCGCGCCCTGAGTCCGAGCACGTGGGATGAACGCCCGGGAGCAAACATCATCAAGGGCCGTGAAATGGCCTGGCTGCGCCTTGAGCGGTACTACGAGGGCAATGAAGACACCGAGAACGGTTTTTCGCCGGACTTCGACACGCGATTTGTGCCGATGCTGTGCCAGCAGTGTGGCAATGCGCCATGCGAGCCGGTGTGCCCGGTGTACGCCACGTACCACTCGCCAGACGGCCTCAACGTGCAGGTCTACAATCGTTGCGTCGGTACCCGCTACTGCAGCAACAACTGCCCGTACAAGGTGCGCTACTTCAACTGGTTCGGGTACGGCGAGCCAGAACGCAAACAGTACGCGTGGCCAGAGCCAATGCACTGGGGGCTCAATCCCGACGTGACCGTGCGCGGCAAGGGCGTCATGGAGAAGTGCACATTCTGTGTGCAGCGCATTCGTGAAGCAGAGCATCGGGCGAAGGCGGAGGGTCGGCCAGTGAAAGCCGACGAGTTCACCACCGCGTGCGCGCAAGCGTGTCCGTCGCGCGCGATTGTGTTCGGTGATGCGGCCGACGAATCGTGGAGCGTGTCCAAGCTCGCCTACGATCGTCGCGCGTACCATGTATTTGAAGAACTGAACACCTTTACGGCGGTGGTCTACTTGAAGAAGGTCAACCATCCGGCGCCAGCGGCGTCGGCCAAGGCTTAGGAGGCGCATCGAAGATGGCGAGCAGCGTGCATCCGGTGCGTGAAGGGATTCGAGGGCCGAACATCGCGTCGGCAGACGTACAACTCCCTGCCGTGCGGGACTACGAGCAGGTCGATCGCGAGATCATCGCGACCCTCGGCTTCACCAAGAAGTGGTTCATGGGACTGATGGTGGCCGTGACCGGCATGCTCATCGGCGTTTCGGCGTGGATTTTCCAGATCTATTGGGGGCTCGGCCAAGCTGGATATGAACCACCGGTGATGTGGGGCAATTTCATCATCACGTTCGTTTTCTGGATCGGCATCGGTCACGCCGGAACGCTGATTTCGGCGATCCTCTACCTCTTCCGCGCCGGCTTCCGAACGTCCATCTACCGTGCCGCCGAAGCGATGACGGTGTTCGCCGTCATGACTGCAGGACTGTTCCCGATCATCCACATCGGGCGCCCGTGGAAGTTCTTCTGGCTGCTACCGTATCCGAACTGGCGTCTGTTGTTTCCGAACTTCAAGTCGCCCCTCGTCTGGGACGTCTTCGCCATCTCCACTTATCTCACCATCTCGGCGACGTTTCTGTACATCGGGCTGATCCCGGACCTCGCGGTACTCCGCGACAAAGAGACTAACCCGACGCGTCGGCGCATCTACGCCATCCTGTCGATGGGTTGGCGCAACAGCGATCGCGAATGGCGTCACTTCGCGAAGGCATACATGTTCCTCGCGGCGTTCAGTACGCCACTGGTGTTGTCCGTGCACTCCGTCGTTTCCTTTGACTTCGCGATGTCGGATGTGCCCGGTTGGCACACCTCGATCTTCCCGCCGTACTTCGTGGCGGGGGCGATCTTCTCCGGCTTTGCGATGGTCTGGACGATCGCGATTCCCATGCGCAAGTGGTTCAAGCTCGAGCACTACATCACGCTCAACAACTTGGACGCCACCGCCAAAGTGGTACTCTTTACGTCGCAAGTCGTGGGGTGCGCGTATCTCATCGAGTTCTTCGTCGCATGGTACAGCGGCAATCGCGCGGAACAGGAATTCTTCTACAATCGGGTCTTCGGTCAGTGGTGGTGGGCAGCATGGATCATGCTGCTGTGCAACATGGTGTTGCCGATGTCGCTCTGGTCGCAGAAGCTTCGACGCAATCCGACGTGGTTGTTTGTGCTGAGCCTGTTCATCAACCTCGGCATGTGGTTCGAGCGATTCGTGATCGTTGTCCCGTCGCTGTCGCATGAGTTCGAGCCGTGGCAGTGGGGCAGCTATATGCCGAGCTGGATTGACATGTCGTTTCTCATCGGGTCATTCGGCTGGTTCTTCATGTGGTTCCTGCTGTTCGTCAAGCAGATGCCCGTCATGGCGATCGCCGAGCTCAAGGAAATCGTGGTGCCGCGACTGAAGCGCGGCTCGAGCGGAGGGACGCACTGATGCAAGGCGTACTTGGTGCATTTCGCGAACTCGACACAACGGTTGCCGCCATTGAGGAGCTGAAGTCGAAGCGCATCGGTGACGTGACGGTGTACTCGCCGACCATTCGCCACGAAATTGAACACGCCATCGACGGGCCCGTCAGCGTTGTGCGACGGTTCACTCTCGTCGGCGGTCTGCTTGGTGTCTCGTTCGGCTACTGGGTCGCCATTTGGTCGTCCACGTACTGGCCGTTGGTCACCGGCGGCAAGGCGATGGCCTCGTGGATTCCCTATACGATCATCGGTTTCGAAATGATGGTGCTGGTCGGTGGCCTGTCCACGGTGGCCGGCATGTTCATCAACTCTCGAATTCCGCGGCTCACCGCCACGTCCGGCTACGACGTGCGCTTCTCCGCTGGACACTTCGGCATCTTTGTCGCCTGTGACGCCAACAAGGCATCGCAAGCCGAAGCACTCTTTCGTCAGCACGGTGCTGTTGAGGTGCGACGTGAATCCTGATCTGCTGATGCCGTGGACCAGGATCGCGAAGCGCACGGTGCGCGTTGCCGTCGTCGCGGTGCTGCCGCTCGCGTTCGGTGCATGCACATGGTTCACTGACTTCAAGCGGCAGCCCAAGATCGATCCGTGGGAACCGATGTCGCAGAATGATGCGGACAGCACGACGCCACCTCGTGGTCAGCCGAAGTACAGCGTACCGATGCAAGGCACGTCCGCGGCGGCTTATGTAATTTCGTATGCGGCACTGCCGGGAGTGATCGACTCGTTCACGACCGTTCCCAACCCGACGGCCGTTGACGAGCGCTCGATTGAAAACGGACGCAAGTACTATCAGATCAACTGTGCCGTGTGCCACGGTGCCAGTGGCGACGGGAACGGCGGACTGAAGCGTGTGAATCCGGGGTATGGCTACGCGCCGAGTCTGCTGGCGGCGTCTGCACTTGGGCGATCGGAGGGGTACATCTACGGCATGATTCGTAACGGTCGCGGTTCCATGCCCAACTACAATCGCATCGAAGAGCCAGATCGCTGGGACGTGGTCAACTATGTGCGTACCCTGCAGGGCAAGACCGCGTTCAAGGCCGACACCATGCCGGCGGGTTATCCCGGACAGAATGGAACGACGGTGCCAGGTCCGTCGTTTACAGCGCCAACTCGTCCGGCGCCGTACCTGCACCCAACTATTACTCTGACGCCAGGATCGTCTGGCGTGAACTCCGCGACAGCGGGCGGCGGCAAGGAGAAGCATCCGTGAGCGGGGCTCATTATCACTATCCGACGCGACAAGAATTTTCGCGTCGTCTTGCCGGCAAGCCGATCCCGCGGACCGTCACCCTCGTGTGCGCTCTCTTCGCGGTGGTCGGACTGGCAACGTTTGCAACCGGTGTGGCGACGGGTCAGGAGCGCGCGTGGCACGCCTTCCATTTCAACTGGCTGTTCTTTACGACGATCTCGTCGGCCGGCGTAGCGTTCGCCGCGGTGCAGCGCATTGTGACGGCGCGCTGGTCTCGCCCGATCGTTCGCTTCGCTGAAGGTTACGTCGCCTTTATGCCCGTCGCATTCGTGATGTTGCTCATCATCCTGTTCCCAGGGCGGGAGCACATATTTACGTGGGCCGGACGTGAAGCGATTACAGTGCCGGAGAAGGCGGCGTACCTCGCGCCAGCATTCTTCGTGACGCGTGGCATCGTGCTCTTTGGCGGGATGACGCTGCTGCAACTGCTGTTCGTCTACAACTCAGTGCGTCTCGACGTGGCCGTGCTTCCAGAGTACGGCGCGAAGTGGGCGGCCGGGCTGCGGGATCGCATGCGCCGTGGTTTCGGCGACGAGCGGCGCGAACTGCATTCGCAGCATTCGCTCCAGGGCAAGCTCGCTGTTGCGGTATGCCTCGTGTTCGTGTTTGGCTGGTGTTTCATGGCGTGGGACTACTCCATGACGCTCAGTCTGCATTTTCAGCAGACCATGTACGCGTGGATCGTTTTCATGGGCGCGTGGCTGAACATGATCATGACGCTCTCGCTTTTAAGTATGTGGTGGCGCAATCATCTGTCATCCACGGACGTGGTGACGATGGATCAGCTGTGGGATCTTGGTAAGCTGGCATTCGCGTTTACTGCGTTCTTTGGCTACATCAGTTTCAGTCAGTACCTGGTGATCTGGTACGCCAATTTGCCAGAGGAGACGTTCTTCTACCGCTTGCGATTGAGCGGAGTCTGGAAGCCGGTCACGGTCTTGGTGCCGATCTTCATTTTCGTGCTGCCGTTCTTCGGACTGATTTCCAAGGCTGCGAAGATGTACTTGCCGACGTTCGTTTTGTTTGCGGTGTGCAGCCTCATCGGACTGTACCTGCACCGGTATATCGAGATCTACCCGTCGATTTACGGCGAGGCCAAGTCGTTGCCGTTTGGCCTGTGGGAGATTGGCACGACCATCGGCATGCTGGGTCTCTGGGGGCTCTGCTATTCGGGGTTCATGAACGCGTTCCCGGTACTCCGCGTGTTCATGATGACGACAGCAGCGCGTGATGAAGTGCAGGTGCCAGTCGATGCGCGCACTATGGAACCCCTGCCGGCGCACGAGTAGCGAAACGTGCGCTGCCATCCAGTGGAATCCGGCACGCTGCCATTGTAGATTCAAATGGTAGCTGCCGTGACTGGCCGGCGAACTGATTGTGGCACTCGGGGCGTTAGCTCAGCTGGGAGAGCACCGCCTTTGCAAGGCGGGGGTCGTCGGTTCGATCCCGACACGCTCCATCAACACGTACAAAGCGGCCGGCGCACTCGCACTGGCCGCTTTTCGTTTCCTATCGCCGACGGCACAACGTCACGCGAGCGTCATCCGCCACTCGAGCCTTGCGACCGTGAGGTACGCGATGATCGCCACGTTCTGGTATCGGTCTCCGGCGCCCTGCCCGAGGTGAGCAGGGCCGTCAGGTCCGTCTCCGACACCGCCTCGCTGAAGTGGAAGCCCTGCTGCTCAAAACACTGCAGGCGTGCCAGGCGCAGCGATTGCTCGGCGTTCTCCACTCCTTCGGCGACAAGGTCGATGCGCAGCCCCTGCGCGAGTCCAGAGAGCGACGAGACGATCGCCAGATCGCGCTGGTCGATCAGCATCTGCGACACGAAGCGACGGTCGATTTTTATACCATCGACCGGAGCCGTGCGCAGAAATGACATCGAGGTCCGCCCAACACCAAAGTCGTCGACCACGATGCGCACGCCGAGTGCCTTAAGGTCGCGCAGCGTCTCCAGTGTACCGAGACCTTCTTCGAGGGCGCCACTTTCGCTGAGCTCAAGAATAAGCGCATCGCCAGGACACCCGGTTTCCGACAGGATCGTCGCGAGCTGTCGATCGAAACCTTTCTCGCGAAGTTGCACGCCCGAGAGATTAACAGATACGCGCAGGGCCGCCGCCCCTGCGAGCGATCGCCAGCGCACGATCGCGTTGCACGCTGCGCGTAGCACCATCTCCCCGATCGGCACGATCAAGCCGGTGTCCTCGGCGAGTGACAAAAATGCGGTCGGTGTCACGAGCCCCTGCTCAGGATCGTTCCAGCGAAGCAATGCTTCGGCGGCGATCAGTTGCTCCGAAACAACGTGCAGAATCGGTTGAAAATGGACTTCAAACTCGCCGGCATCGAGAGCCGCGCGCAGCCTAGCCTCTCTCCGCTGCGGAGCTGATTGTTCCGGTGCGGTCGGCTGTTCCGTTATGACGGAGGGGGTGGGGCGCCCAGCCGCTACGGCGTTTGACGCGCGCTGCCGTCGGCGATTGACCTTTTCCTTGTACATGTCCGCATCGGCCGCATCGAGCAACTCGCGGGCACCGTCACCGTCGATCGGCGACATCGCGGCGCCGACGCTGGCCTCAACGACCACCGAACGGCCGTCACCGATATCGAGCGGTGCCTGCAAACAATCGAGAATCGTTTCCCGCACGAACGCCACATCCCGTCGACTGGTGACATCCGGCAGTAAGACCACAAATTCGTCACCACCGAGACGCGCGATTGCGTCAGACCGACGAACGCACTTGAGTAAGCGCGTTGAAACACCGCGCAGGAGGGCGTCGCCCTTGGCGTGCCCCATCGTGTCATTGATCTCCTTAAAGCCGTCCATGTCAACAAAAAGGAGACCGGTCTTCCGGCCATAACGCGCACCAAACGCGAGCGCGCGTTCCAGCTCCGCAAGGAAGAGCTCGCGATTCGCGAGACCGGTGAGCGGGTCGTGCGTCGCGCGATGCGCGGCATCGCTGTGCGCGGCTTCCAGCGAGGCAAGCCGACGCTGGCGTTCGATGGCGAATCCGAGCGCGCGCGCCAGCTCCAGCGGCTCTGTCTGCTCCTTGGCGAGGCACTCCTGTGCACCAGCGCGCAACGCCCGCAGAGCGAGCGCCTCCTCAAGCAACCGCGCGTACACCACCACGGGCACCGTGGGCGCTGCACCGCGAACGCCAGCCAGTGTCGCGATGCCGTTCGCGTCATTGAGCGCGAGTTCAAGCACGACCGCATCGAAGGTCATTTCCATCAGCGTGCGAATCGCCTGCGCGAGCGTCGTGGCGTACACGACCGCGAGACGGTCCGCAAAACGCGCCCGCAATCCAGCTTCCGATCGCTGGGCTTCTGCGAGGTCATTGTCGACGAGCAGTACGCGAAGCGCCCGGTCGGTTTCGATCGGTTGATGGTACGAGGAAATCACTCGCAGCCCGTCTTGAGACATGTCTCGATGTGTGGTTGGCGTCTCGAACGATACTTTCGTTTCTGCGGTGCGCCAGACCGTGCGGTTTCTGTGACGCGTCGCCTCATCCTTCGCAAGCGACAGTTACTTTTGTGTTCGTAATATTGTGACGGTGTCCGTCCGTGCACGGCTGAACATCGCCCTCTCCTCTCCCATTCCTCACGAAAATGACCGTTCTTGTGTCCAGGATCCCTCAGATTGGTGACCCAGCACCCGACTTCACGCTAGGCTCTACTGCCGGCGGGACCGTGACCCTGTCCGCGCTGCACGGTACGTCGAACGTACTGCTGGCATTCTTTCCCCTCGCCTTCACTCGTGTTTGCACCAGCGAGATGTGCGCCTTCAGCGAGGATTTTGAGGTGTTCGCCGGGCACGGCGTTGCGGTCATCCCCATCAGCGTCGACTCGGTGCCCACACTTAGAGAGTTCAAGCAAAAGTACACGATGCACGTGGATATGTTGTCGGACTTCAAGCGCGAGGCCTCTCGTGCCTACGGCGTGCTCCGGGAGGACACGTTCTTTTCCAATCGCGCCTACTTCCTCATTGACAAGGCTGGCATCGTGCGCTGGGCGCACGTCGAAGATGCCCAGGGACAACGGCGCGAGAACACAGAGATCCTGGCGGCGATCGCCGCGGTGGTCAACTAGGTATTCGGTCAGCTTGTCCGACGTCGGAGCGAGGTCTACTTTTCGCGGGTGAATACTCGACATGGCCGCGTGCGTTGACCCCCGACACATCATCGAACGTTTTGGGTGAGCTCGTGGCTCTAGTGTCCAGGGCATCGGACACGGACAGTGGTGCCGCGGCTGTGCTCCGTCGCCTTCGGCTTGTGCTCCGCGCCGACCTTGTCGTGGTCGAACTTTGCGATGATGCCGGCTCCCGCCAGGTGTGGACGCATGATGGCGTGGGGGCAGCACGCCGCACCACCAACGCCGTCACTGCCGAAGTGGATTTGGTGTCGGCGGGAGCTCGACTCGGCGCGCTGCTGGTGTACCGCGCTGGACCGTTGACGCCCGATGAGCGGTTCCTGGTCGGCGCCGTGGCCGATCTGCTGGCGGTGGCCGTCGCGCGTGATGCGCGCGCGCGGGAGCTGGAAAGCGTGGTGTCCGCACGAGTCCGGGAGATCGCGGAGCAGCGCGCGTTTATTGAGTGCGTTGTCGACTCGCTGCCGGTTGGTCTCTATGTCGTGGACCGCGAGTATCGTATTCACGCGTGGAACCACAAGCGCGAGACCGGGTCGACCGGCGTATCACGGACGGATGCGATCGGGAGAACGATCTTTGACGTGCTGCATCGGCAACCGACGGCATTGCTCAAGCGCGAATTCGACGAAGTCTTCGCGTCGGGCAAGTTGCAGCAGTTCCAGATGGATAGCAGCGCCTTTGGTGAGCCGCGCTCGTACCGCATCTCGAAGATCCCGATGCGCATGACTGACGATGCGGTAACGCATGTCATTACCATCGGCGAAGACGTGACCGAATGGAAGGCGGCGATTGACCGCAACGCGCAATCGGAGAAGCTCGCTGCCCTGGGCCAGCTTGCCGCCGGCGTCATGCATGAAATCAACAACCCATTGGCAACCATCGCCGCGTGCGCAGAGTCGTTGACGGTGCAGGTCGCCGAGGGCGGTCAGCCCATAACCGCGGGCTCGTCTCCTGCGGACCTGCTGCGCATCATCGATCTGGAGGTGCAGCGTTGCACACGCATCGTCAACGGACTGCTGGATTTCTCGCGCCCCAAGACCGCGCAACGTGAACCCATCGACTTGAACGGTGTGGTGCGCCAGGGGCTCTTCCTGTTGCAGCACCAGCCGCGCTACAAACGCGTGAAGATGCATGTTGATCTCGTGGCGCGCGTTCCCCTGCTGGTAGAGGCCGACTCCGATCAACTGGTGCAAGTGCTCATCGCGCTCGCCATGAATGCCTTGGACGCAACACCGGAGGGCCTGACCGTGACCGTACGCACCCAACAGCACACGGGCGAAGATGGAACGACCACCGCGGTGCTCGATGTCGTGGACGAAGGACCGGGCATTCCGCGATCCATGCAATCGAAGGTGTTTGAACCGTTCTTCACCACCAAACCGCCGGGGCAGGGAACGGGCCTCGGCCTCGCCATTTGTTATGGCATCGTGATGGACCACGGTGGCCAACTGGCGCTGCTGTCCGGCGACGGTGGTGCCACGTTTCGTGTATCGTTGCCCTTCAGCACCGGTCCGCAAGGACCCGTGGCATGATGTCGACCGACGGAGTGACCAAGGCGCCAGATCGCGCCAGTGCTATTCGCGTCCTGCTTGCAGAAGATGAAGTCAATCTTGGCATGATTCTCGAGCAGTTCCTGACCGCGCGCGGATTCAGTGTCACGGTGGTGCGGAGTGGGCGAGCGGCGCTTGATCTGCTGCGCAGCGAGATGTTCGATGTGGCGCTGGTGGATATCGTCATGCCGGAGTTGGACGGTCTTGAGGTACTGCGTTTGGTGCGGGAGCAGCCGATGCCGCCTGAGGTCATCGTGATCACGGGCAACGGTACAATGGAGACGGCGATCGCGGCCCTCAAGTTGGGCGCGTACGACTTCCTCTCGAAACCGTACCGCATGGCCGAGATCGAAGCGCTGGTGCGGCGCGCGTGGGAGAAGCGCATGCTGACGCGGGACAACGCGTCGCTCCATTCCAGACTGAAGCGTGTCGCTGAGCCCACGAGGTTCGTGACCCAGCACGCTCCGCTGATGGCCGTGATGTCACTGGTGGAACGCGTCGCGCCGAGCGGATCACCGGTGCTGGTCACCGGCGACTCGGGAACTGGCAAAGACCTTGTCGCCCGCTTGTTGCACGAAAACGGCGGACCATCAGACCGGCCGTTTGTCGATCTGAATTGTGCGGCGATCGCTGAAACGATGCTCGAGTCCGAGCTGTTCGGCGTAGAGCGCGGAGCGTTCCCGGGCGCCGATCAGCGAAAGATTGGCATCATCGAACTGGCGGCCGGCGGCACCTTGTATCTGGACAATATCGGCGACTTGGCGAGTAACCTGCAGGGCAAGCTGTTGCGGGCCCTCGAAAGCGGCAGCTTTTATCGGGTCGGGGGGACGCAAAAGGTGCAGGTCAGTGTTCGTGTGGTCGCATCGACATCGCGCGATCTGACACGCATGGTGGCGTCAGGCGCCTTTCGCGAGGACCTCTTGCATCGCATTAACACGATTCGTGTGGCTCTCCCCCCGCTGCGCGAGCGACTCGTGGACGTGCCGCTCCTGGCCGAGCATTTTCTTTCGCAGTTCGGTGGCCTGGTTCCGCCGACGATCACTGCGGACGGCTTCAGCACGCTTGAACGGTATCGTTGGCCCGGGAACGTCCGCGAGCTTCGCAACGTGATTGAACGTGCGGTTTTGCTGGCGGTCGATGGGCAGATTGCCGCCCGTGATTTACCACTTGGCGTGGAAGCCGGCGGAGGTGCTCGAACAACACCAGCGATTACCATGACACTGGCCGAGCTTGAGCGTCGCCACGTCGGCGACATTCTGGAACGGGCTGGGTGGCATCAAGGGCGCGCTGCAGAGCTACTGGGTATCTCGCCGAAGACGCTCTACCGAAAGATCCGTGAGTTTGGACTCCATCGTCCGTATGGGCGTGGATTGTGAGTGTCGTTACCCGTCGGATACGATGAAGATTCTGATCATAGAGGATGATCCCACCGTCGGGGAGTTTGTCCGCCGCGGATTTGAAGAGCAGCGCTGGCAGGCAGACCTCGTCGCGTCCGGTATGGAAGGGGAGCGTATGGCGATGTCGCAGCCGTACGATTTGCTCATCCTGGATATGCGATTGCCGGGCCGGAGTGGGATCGACGTGTTACGCGCGCTGCGCTCACGAGGTTTTGAGCGCCCGGTGCTTGTCCTGACGGCGCAAGATGCAGTGGACGCCAAAGTTGAAGCCCTGCGGGCCGGCGCTGACGACTATGTCACCAAGCCGTTTGCCTTTGAAGAGTTGCTCGCTCGGGTCGAGGCGCTCGCGCGTCGACCACGGGAAATTGCCGCACCGGTGTTGCGTGTGGGTGATCTGGCGTTGGATCAAGGTACGCATGGCGTCGAGCGTGCGGGTGAGGCGATTGAGCTGACGCCGAAGGAGTTTGCCGTACTCGAGTATCTGATTCGCCATGCGGGCCGAGTGATGAGCCGAACGCTCATCACCGAGTACGCGTGGGGCTATCACTTCGATCCGGGCACCAACATCGTGGATGTGGTCATCAATCATTTGCGCAAGAAGATTGATGCGAAGCACGAGAAGAAGCTGATCACCACAGTGCGCGGTGTCGGCTACATGATTCGCGCGTAGCGGAGGGCGGACGACGCGATGGGATCGATCCGATCGCGGTTGACCGCAGCGTATGCGGCCGCGCTGATCACGACGCTCATCGTGTTCGCCCTGGCCCTGTTGATGGCGCGCCGCGTGGCTGTCTATCACGATCTCGAAGCGTTGGCGCAAGAAGAGGTGCAGCGCGTCGTGAATGCGATCGATATTGTCCGTCGAACGGGCACCGAACCAGTGTTCGCGAAGAACGATCCGCTGGCCGGACCCAAGGTGTCGGAGCGGTTGGAGCTCATCCTTGAGTTGCTTCCCGACTACATCCTGGTCCAGGACAGCACCTTGTACGATCTCTATGCCTCGCACGCGGTCAAGCTGTTATCCGTGCAGGACCGCGACGTGTTCAGCACTGCCGCACGAAAGACCGTGTCGGGCCGCAGCACGCAGGTGGTGGCGCTGCTTGCAGATCAGGTGATCATCGCCGCTCGCGATGTGACGCTCAGTGCGGAAGCGCGCTACCGCGTGTACGCGGGGACGAGCACCAAGCCCGCGTCGCTCGCGCCGGTGGAGTTGGTTCGCGCGATGTTGATCGTCGCGCCGCTACTGATCGTGCTCTCCATCATCTTTTCGTACGTGATTGCTGGACGCGCCTTCCGGCCAATCGATCAGATGGTGGACCAGGTCGAGGCGATCACCGACGGGCGTTCGCTGCACCGACGGTTGGCCATTGGCGCCGCGGGTGATGAACTGGCTCGATTGTCGGCGACTTTGAATGCGTTTATCGAACGGCTGGAAACGTCGTTTGGCGCGCTGCGGCGATTCACGGCCGATGCCAGCCACGAGCTGAAGACGCCGCTCACGGTGATTCGGGTTGACGTCGAGCGGGCGATGTCTCCACGATCTTCGAGTACGGAACGCGCGGTGGCACTTGAAGAAGCGCTGCAGCAAGTGACGCGGATGGCCGATCTCGTGGACTCGCTGTTGACTCTCGCGCGCGCTGACGAAGGGCGGTTCGATTTGTATCGGGAACCGGTGGCCCTTCACGCACTCGTCGGCGAAGTGGTGGAGACGGCGAGACTGCTTGGCGAAGACGCGGGCCTCATTGTTGACGCGACGCGCATCGAGCAGGCAGAGGTCCTCGGCGACGCGACGCGTTTGCGACAGTTGCTGCTCAACCTCGTGTCCAACGCGATCAAGTACACGCCGCGAGGAGGACACGTGGAGATCGCGCTGCTGCGCCTCTTGGATCACGTCGTGATCACGGTCCGTGACACGGGCATCGGGATTGCGGCCGCCGATCTGCCACACGTGTTCGAACGATTCTGGCGCGCCGATCGGGTGCGGTCGCGAGCCGCCGACCGCGGAGGATTTGGCCTCGGTCTGGCGATCGGACAGTGGATTGTACAGGCGCACGGCGGATCGTTGACCGCGGAGTCGCGTTGGGGGCGCGGCAGTACGTTCACCGTGACGTTGCCGTTACCTGCGCCGGACCGCCCCGATGTCGACGTGGATGCCTTGGTTGATCACGAGCGCGGCGCGCGAATGCTAACTCCGGATTAATCCGATCCTAATGTTCCTGCCATTGCCTCATCATTCACCGGACGTAGAATCGCGGAAGTCAGTAACCGGGCTACGGCCCGAGCTCTGCGACCCGCACCCCGGACGTGCCCGATGTTCAACAATCTGGTGGAGTCGAAGGCCAAGAAGCAGAAGCGGTTCGGTGGAGGCATGGTATCCGTCATCGTCCATGGCTTTCTGATCTTCGCTGGCGTGGTACTGACAGCCAACGCCGGCATCAAGAATGACAAGAACAAGGACGAAAAAGTTGACTTCGTCGAGGTCAAGAAGGACGAGCCGAAACCACCCGAGCCGGAAAAGCCACCTCCACCACCGGATCAGGTGGTCGCGCCTCCGCCGCCCAAAGGATTTCAGGTGCTGTCGGCACCCATCGAAATTCCTGACATCATCCCCGATATCGACCTGTCCAAGAAGGCCACGGACGAGAGCGATTTCACGGGCAAGGGTGTCGCCGGCGGTATCGGCAAAGGTGTCGAGGGCGGGAAGGGTCCTGTGCCGCAGGGCGATCAACCGTATTTCGACTTCCAGGTGGAAAAGCCCGTCGTCATGGCGCCGGGAGCGGCTGGTCCGACCTATCCTGACATGCTGCGCTCCGCGGGAATCGAAGGCACGGTCATGGCGCAGTTTGTCGTGGACACCACCGGTCGTGCCGAGATGGCCACGTTCAAGGTGCTCAAGTCCGACAACGACCTGTTTTCCAACGCTGTCAAGAATGCGCTGCAGCGCATGAAGTTTCTCCCGGCCGAAGTCGGTGGACGCAAAGTGAAGCAGCTCGTGCAACAGCCGTTCCAATTCTCGCTGAACCGCTAGTCCTTTCTCTCATTATCGATCTGCGGAGATCTTTTCATGAACACATCGCTGCTGGGCCTGTTTCAATCGATGGGTGGTTTCGCCAAGGGTATCGTGTTCACCCTGGCGGCCATGTCGGCGTTCTCGACGACGGTCCTCATCTCGAAATGGTGGGCCATGCGGAAGGCGCAGTCCGAGACGCGGAAGTTCGCGCCGGAGTTTTCGCAGTTCCTTGAAGAAGACAACCTCATCGAAGCGATCAAGCTGGCCGAGGGATACAAGAAGTCGCACGTGGCGCGTGTGCTTGGCGGTGCGCTTGCCGAGATTCGTCCGCTCATTCAGGATGGTTCGGTGACGGTGGCCGACATCAACTCGGCCGAGCGTGCCGTTGAGCGTGAAATGCTCATGACCGTTGTGGATCTCAAGCGCGGCTTGGGCGTGCTGGCGACCGTTGGTGCCACCGCCCCGTTCGTCGGATTGCTTGGCACCACGATGGGTATCGTCAACTCCTTCACCGGTATGGCCACGTCCGGAGCGGGCGGCATCAGCGCCATCGCGGCTGGTGTTGCCGAGGCTCTGATCACCACCGCCTTCGGTATCGGCGTCGCGATTCCTGCCGTGTGGTCGTTCAACTACTTCCAGACGAAGATCGATAACCTCACGGCGGAGATGACGTACACGTCGAAGGAAATGATCGACTATCTGATCAAGGGTGTCTCGGGGGAATTCGGTCGCTCGCGCTTCACGCGTGAGTTCAACACAGCCGGACAGACGTCGATTTCCCAGTAGTTCGCACGGCGAGGACCAAACCGGCGTTCGGTGGGCGCTCCGATCGGAGCGCCGCACTGACCGCTTCATGAAAGGAGTGACGCGATGGGTATGAGCACAGGCGGCGCTGGCGTAAAAGCCGAGCCGAACGTCACGCCCATGATCGACGTCATGCTCGTGCTGCTGATTATCTTCATGATCACGATCCCGCAGATCAACGCGGGTTTCACCGCGGTCCCGCCGGACGGACAGAACCTCAAGCCGCACCCGGAAGAAGATGGTGATCAGGTGCTCGGCATCGACGATCAGGGACGGTACTACCTGAACAAGAAGCCAATCCACAACGAAGATCTGGAAACGCTGGTCAAGGCGATCTACAGCCAGCCTCGTGAGGATTACATCATGTACGTGAAAGCTCACAAGGACCTGCAGTATCTGAAAGTCGTCGATGCGCTCGATCGTCTATCCCGTTCTGGCGTTCGCGTAGCGGCGCTCATTTCGGAGCAGCTGCCGAACACGGAATCGTTGCTGGAAAGCGATCACTTGTTGCCCGGCGTTACGAAAGGAGGGAAATAAGATGAGCATGTCTACCGGTGGTGGTGGCTCGAACCTGAGCAACGACATGAACGTCACGCCCATGATCGACGTGCTGCTCGTGTTGCTGATCATCTTCATGATGATCATTCCAATGAGCCGCAAGGCGATCGACACGCAGTTGCCTGATCCGACGCCGCAACCCGTTCAGCCGAACGTGAACCCGGACCAGATCGTGCTCGAGGTGCTGCCGGGCGATACCTACGCGATTAACAAGGAGCCGGTGGAGAAGTCGGCCCTGTTCAATCGGCTCAAGGCCATTTACGATCCGCGGCCCGAGAAGATCATCTTTGTGAAGGGTGACACCACGGTGAAGTACTCGTTTGTCATTTGGGCGATGGACCAGGCGCGCGGAGCTGGAGTCAAGGTGATCGGCGTTCCGCCGAAGTGATTTGCGGCTGATGACCCTTTGCCCGAGGGCTGGGTACTAAACGAGGGTCCGTTACATCTTTTTACGGCGGACGAACCCACTGGGGTCGTCCGCCGTAGTACGTTCAGGCTCGTGTGGCATGTTCGAATTCGCCGCCTTTGTCCCTTCACGGTAGCCGCGCGCATGGAATCTCCCGGCATGGACACCACGCCAGATGCTTTGATGGCGGCGCGACCGAATGAGCGGCCGAGATATCGGCCACCTATTGGTATTCCAGTCGCGCGGCAGCGTCGCGTGCGCAGTTTTCTGGTTGCCCTCGCGCTGCACGTTCTCGTCGTCCTGCTGCTAATCGTGCCATTTACCTCCCCAGAGCTGCTTCGCGAGGTACTGGGGGCAGGCGGCCCAGGGCCGGCCGGCGGCGGCGGTGGGGGCAATCGTGGAACTGGTGGCCTTCCAAAGACCGAGCGGCTGCAATACGTCAAGGTGGCTCCGGCGCCAACACCGGTCCCTCCGGTGCTGCCTCCGCTCGTCAAGCCGCCGGAGGTGAAGCCGATTGTACCCCCGCCCGTCGTTCCTCCACCAGTCGCCAAGCCCGAGGAAGCCCCAAAAACCGCCTCGACCGAAGCGGCGGAGGTCAAGTCGGCTGTGGTCGGCACCGGCGGCGGGGCTGGGACCGACGGCAGCACCGGTGCGGGGCCGGGGAGCGGCGGTGGCGTCGGAACAGGGGTCGGCGCCGGTCGCGGAACCGGAGTGGGTCCGGGCACAGGTGGAGGGCCAGGAACGGTGTATCCACCCGCGCCGACGGAACTCTTCCTGCCACCCATCCCTGTCCCTTCAAAGGCGAAAGGGGTGGTCGTGGTCGTGTTTGATGTTGACGAGACGGGGAAAGTGCTCGACCTCCAATTCACGCAGACTCGCGATGGCGCCTACAATCGCAAGCTCCGTGAGGCGTTGCAATCCATTCGATTCCGACCTGCCGTAAACGCCGCCGGTGTACCCGTGCGCGCCAAGACAGAAATCACGTACTCGCTGTAGCGCAAGACTGCACCGGCGACGATCGACAGGCGCGCGTATTCCGCCGAGTCGCACTCTGGCTGCGCCATGTGCAGTCCAGTAGCTTGACCGAGCGAAAATCGTGTCCCGCTCCTCCCCGCCAGCGCACTTGCCGCGCGCTTACACGACCGACTACCAGCCTCCCTCATGATTTACTCGACGTCCCTGCTGTTGGCCATCATCATTGGCAGCAGCATCTTCGCTCTGGTGTTTGCCGTATTCCTCGCACGATGGGTTCTGGCGCGCGACCGCGGCACACCGGCGATGCAAAAGATCTCCAACGCCATTCAAGTTGGCGCGGAGGCGTATCTCGCACGTCAGAACAAGACGATTGCCATGTTGGCCGTTCTCGTTGCCGTGGTGCTGGGGGTTGGCTACGGGCTGCTGCGCGCGCATAACGCCACGGATCCGGTGGACGATCCCAAGATCTTCGCGCTGTTCATTGTCTTCTCGTTCTTGCTTGGCGCGTTGTCATCGGGCATTGCGGGATACATGGGCATGTGGGTGTCGATTCGTACGAACATCCGCGTCGCCGCCGCGGCCATGACGTCGTTGAACGCTGCCCTGCAGACTGCATTGCGTGGTGGCGCGGTGTCCGGCCTGTTCACTGTGTCCATGTCGCTACTGGGCGTCGGAGGGCTCTTCGCCATTCTCACGTTGTTGGCGCCGGTGGGCATCGACGCCAATACATGGGCCACAAAGATCCCGTTCCTCATTGTCGGCTACGGATTTGGCGCGTCGTTTGTGGCGCTCTTTGCGCAACTCGGCGGTGGCATCTATACGAAAGCGGCGGACGTCGGCGCGGACCTGGTGGGCAAAGTGGAAGCCGGCATTCCGGAAGACGACCCGAGAAACCCGGCGGTGATCGCCGACCTGGTTGGTGACAACGTTGGGGATTGTGCAGGCCGCGGTGCAGATCTGTTCGAGTCCACGGCTGCTGAAAACATCGGTGCGATGATTCTTGGCGTGTTGCTG
>JANMKU010000173.1:0-13723 GCA_031372205.1 Gemmatimonadaceae bacterium
CGCCGTCGTGCATTCGGAAGCAACCGGCACGGGGTTGTCACAAGGCTGCGCGACGGTGGGCGACTATCCCGAGCGAGCGCCCATGAAGTTTGTCGTCGACTGGCTCAACGGTCGCGCAAAGGGTTACACCACACCCGACGGCCGCGAGGAAGTAAGCGCCACGTCGTGGTCCACCGGCAAAGTGGGTATGATCGGCACGTCGTACGAAGGCACGTTGCCACTCGCCGCTGCGACGTCTGGCGTCAAGGGACTCGAAGTAGTCGTACCCGTCTCACCCAACACATCGTACTACCACTACTACCGCGCCAATGGACTGGTGCGCTCACCCGGCGGCTACCTCGGCGAAGATGTCGACGTGCTGTATGACTTTGTCGCAAGTGGTGATCCCACGGTGCGTGCCAAGTGTGACACCATCTGGCGCGACGGCATCATGGCCGGGCCGAAAGGTCAGGATCGCGCAACGGGTGACTTCAACAAGTTCTGGGCCTCACGCGACTTGTTGCCGCTCGTCAAGAACATCAAAGCCGCCGTGCTGCTTGCGCATGGTCTCAACGACTACAACGTCACGCCAGATCACAGCGTCCGCATTTACAACGAGATGAAGGCCCGTGGACTCCCCGTGTCGATTTACTTGCATCAGGGCGGACACGGCGGCAACCCACCGGCCGAGATGCTCAACCGCTGGTTCAGTCACTATCTCTACGGCGTTGACAACGGCGCCGAGCGTGATGCCGCCGCGTGGATTGTGCAGGACGCGAGTGCGCAGGCACCAGGTGCTGTGGCCGTGGCACCAGGACGCGGTCGTGTCGCCACGCTGCCAACGCCGTTCGCGTCGTTCCCGGTGCCCGGGTCCGTCCCCGTCACCATGCACCCGACGGCGGGTGGCTCAGGCATCGGGGCGCTCTCGGTCGACGCGAATGGCACGGGTACGGAGAAGTTGGTCGACGACGTGGCCTTGAGCGGCAGTGCACTAGCCAGCGCCGCGCAGTCGCCGAATCGGTTGCTCTATGCAACGCCGGCATTCACGGACACGGTGCACATCTCCGGCACCGCCCAGATCACGTTGCGCGTCTCATCCAGTGTACCGGCAGCGAACCTCAGCGTGTGGCTGGTGATGCTGCCGTATGACTCGGCGCGCGCCGGTTCACAAAGTCATGTCGGAAGCATCACGCACGGATGGGCGGACATCCAGAACGCGAAGTCGCTCAAAAAAGGTGGTGTGTACGCGTCGAAGAAGTCAGGCAAGCCACTCGAACCCGGCAAGTTTTACGATCTCACGTTCGATCTCGAACCGGACGACGAATTCGTCCCCGCCGGAAAACAACTCGCGGTCATGATCATGTCGAGTGACCGCGAGTTCACACTGTGGCCGAAAGCCGGGGCCGAATTGACGATCGATCTCGCGAAGTCGAGTTTCGCTATCCCGATTGTTGGTGGCCTGACGGCGTTGCAGAAGGCGGGGATGAAATAGGTTACGTCGGTTCGGTGTAGAGCATCGAACCCACATACGCGCCGGCCAGCATGGTGACGAGCGAGGTCGCGGCACCCATGAGGAAATTGCTCCACGAGAACATGCCCATGGCAACTGTGAACGCCCACGTTGCGGCTGCTACGGTCCACAGCAGCAGGCCGGCTTTGATTGCCGTACCGGCGCCCGCGCCAAAGCGCGGTCGAATGCAGGCATAGATCAACACAACGACGATGCCGTAGACGAAGTCGATGCCGACAAAGGTCGCCGTGGCCGACGACGTCATCATCGCTTCGGACAACTTCGGATTGATTGCATCCATCGCGGCCTTGTTCGTGCCGGCGAGCAGATAGGTGTTGACGACGAAATCAATCGCGTTCATCACAACACCAGCAGCGAGACCACTTGTGACGACCTTTCCAGTATTGATGGACACGGGCTGCTCCTGAGAACCTCGGGTGAGAATGCCCGGCGGGTCCAGCGCAATCGCTTCCCGCCGCACGTCTGGGGAGACGAAAAACGTACGGCGTCCGGTTCGCAGCGGATAGGTCGACAGCCGTCAGCAGTGTGCTACGGGCACACCAGCCGACCAAATGGCAGCGCACGGGTGCACGTCTTGGCCACACCGTTTTCCGTAATCACCACCGTTGCCGTCGCGCTGCCATTGTACGTCAGCACTTCACGGCGCGAGACGGTGGCCGGCGCAGCACCTGCATAGGTGAGCGTCGCCTTCATTTCGCGGATCACCGTGCCGGCCGTCGGATACGAGATCGACACAGCCGCTGTGCTAACCGGTACCACTACGTTCTTCGTGGTGTCACCCACCACGCGGGTGGACGTGAATGCGCCGCGGCTGGACCGACCGGTTGTTGATTCAGTGCCACCGGATGTGCCGTTCACAGTGCGCGCCGTGCTGGCCTTGGCCAATCCCGTCGTCGTGCGTGTGCTGGTACTCGCAACAGTGGTCGTCGCAGACAAGATGGTCGTCGTGTCGCCAAGCAGCTTGCCGCCCGGGCCGCGGTCCATCCCCCATCCATGGTGGCCGTCTGGCCCACGACCGTTGGACGTCGTGTCATAGGTGACCGTACCGGCCACGCGTGACTGCATGTTGACGCTGTTGGTCGTGATCGTGTCAAACGCCTGCTGCACCGCACCCGCCGCCGTGAGATACGCCGCCGAACGGGTGATCGTGAGCCCGTTGTGGGTCTCCACCGGACATTCCACACGACCCGTCGCCGCGTTAAAGGTCCCGGTGCAGCTCAACCCGCCACCAAACGGTCCACGGTGTCCAGAGCCGCTGCCAAACGCGATGGTGCCGAGGAAGTCGGCGGACATGTCGCCGCCCATCATCGAGCTCCGGTTGAACGAGGCACTCTGGCCGCCGCCGAGGAAGAACGCGCCTTGGCTGAACCCGCTGGCCGTGGATCCAACGTAGCTGCTCGACAGGTCGCCGTAGCCGACGGGCGATGAGTTGAGCGCCGCTGCAAGAGCCGCCTGGGTTGCCAGGTCGGACGCGGCAGTGGGACCCTCGCCGCATGCCGTACTCAGCACGGTGGCAGCACCAAGAAACAAGCGAAGCCCGGTACGATGCGTCATCAGTGTACTCCGGTTGGGACAGGCAACTCGCGTGTATCCGCAACGCGTGTTCGCCGGTCGGTGGTGAACTGCAGATGGTATGTCCGAATGACACCGTTGGCTGGCGAAACCCCACGTCCGCAGCCGTAACGCCAATTTCCGCGTAGATTTTGGCATGAGCGCTCCCCTCGCTGTGTTCCCTGTGCTCTGGTCGCTTGGACTCAACGCGCCCGGGGCCGAGTTTCTGGGTAGTGGCGCCGCGAAAGCGGCGGTGCTGATTCCGGTGTTCGCTGCGTTTTACATACTGCCAGTGCTGCTGGCATGGTTGCGGCAGAGCCCGCGAAAATGGAAGATCACCGTCATCGGGCTGGGCTTGGGTTGGACCGGTATTGGATGGGTCGCCGCCATGCTCATGAACTTCGCCTACGCTCCGCCGCCGAACGGAACCGTGGACCACCCGCACTTGCCGTCAGCGTAGCTATGCCCAAAGATCTCGATCGTGCCGACGTCACACTGATTGAGCTCCTCAGGGCTCGCGCAATGGGTGCCAGCAACCGTCAGCTGACGTGGTACATCGTTGGCGGTGCGATCGCCACGGCCGTGATCGGATGGCGCAGGCCGACGGGATGGACGCTGCTTGTCAGCGCCGCACTCTGCGCCCTCATGTACGGCGCATGGTCGGTGGCGGAGCGTCAGGTCCAATCCAGTACGTGGGACACACCGGCGGCGGTCACGCGAGGGTGGCGGGTGCTGCGCGCCATCACCGCGACGGTCGGCGTGCTCGCGTTGTTTTCGATGCTGGCATCCGTGATGGTGCGCACACTCGGCCTGTGGATCAGCTGACGCGCGCTTAGACGCGTGTTCGGACGCGTGTTCGGACGCGAATTCGGACGCGTGTTACGACGCGGGTGGACGCGGCCGACCGACAATGATCGTGATGTTGTCGCTGCCGCCGCCGTCCATAGCATCCTGCAGTAACGCCTCACACACTTGCTTGGCCGACGTCATGGTGCGCAGGCGTTCAGCAATCTGTTCGTCGCTGACATGCTTGGTGAGGCCATCGCTGCACAACAAGCCAATGTTGTCCCACGACTGCTGCATCATGGTCACCACCGGCAGCGCGGTCTCGCTGCCAATCGCACTCGACAGCACATGCGCCAGCGGTGAATGCTCGGCCTGGAGTCGCGTCATGGCGCCGAGTTCCACCAAATCTTGCGCCATCGTCTGGTCTCGCGAGATCTGCGTTAGCACGCCAGCGCGCATGACGTAACACCGACTGTCACCGACCTGTACGAGGTACGCCTTGGGCCACACGCCAAGCCACAACGTCAAGGTGGTGGCCATATGGTTGGCCTTCGCGACGCTGTTTTCGCGCTCCTTCGCGATGTCCGCATGTACGCGCAATGCCGCCTTGACCAGCGACTGCGACAGCGCCGCGCCGTCTGCTTCATCGGCCGCATAGTAGCAGTTCGCGCTCTCCACGACGTACGTCATCATGCGTTCGACGGCGAGTCGTGCTGCTTCCTCGCCCATCACCGTGCCGCCCACCCCGTCCGCGACACAACAGAGCATGGCCAGTCGCTCCGTTGGTGTACCAAGTGATGTCGACGGCAAGCTCGTCTGGATGACCGTCGCGTCGCGGCGCAACACCGAAATCAGGAAATGATCCTGGTTCTCGCTGCGCCGCTTGCCGATGTGCGTCAGGCCGTACACGTCGACCTCGCTGTCAAGCGGCTTCCGGCCGGGGTCCGCGGGGGCTGCCGCGCGTGTGGTTGGCGACTCGTCGGTCACTATCGATTCTCCAAGACGTTCCGTTCGTGGTGCAGGCGTTCCAACATACACAATCATACACAATGCCGCCGGAGACAGCGGATGTCACGTACGGGCGAATCGTGGCGAACGAAATGGTCGCGCTCCCCGCGATCGGATCCGCCACTCCGGCGTTGCATTCGTTAGGCTAGGACACATGTCGTCGCCCGCGCTCACCCTCCGTGCCGGTCCTGCCGCTGTTGCGCTTATCCGCGACCGCGGACTGCGCGCCGAGGATATTGACGTGATCCCGGCGGCGTCAGGCGGCGCGAAATGGCTCGCACTTGCTGGCTTGGACCGGTTCCTGTTTGGCACGTTCTTGCAGACGCCACGTTCGCGTCTGCTGCATCTCATCGGTTCGTCGATTGGCAGCTGGCGGATGGCTTGCCTCGCGCAGCGCGATCCGGTCGCCGCTCTCGAGCGCGGCCACCAGGCCTACATCCACGACCAGCGCTACACGCCGAATCCGCGACCGCGCGAGGTGACGGCGGTGCTCACGCGTGCGCTCGACACGCTGCTTGGACCCGCAGGCGTCGAAGAGATCCTTGCGCATCCGTGGATGCGGCTCCATGTCATCACGAGTGAAGGCCGTGGATTGGCGGCCAGTGACCGACGACCACTGCTGTGGGCCGCGCTCGCGTTATCCATCAGCGCCAACTTGTTGAGTCGACGAACGCTGTCACTGCAGTGGCGGCGATGCATTGTGCATAACGCCGGTAGCGCATCGCCGTTCAGCGCACTTCGCGATCTCCCGACGACGCATCTCCCGCTAGCACGGGAGAATCTGCGTGCCGCATTGCTGGCATCGGGCTCAATCCCGCTGCTGGTCGACGGTGTGCGCATGCCCGCGAACTCGCGCCGGATGCACTGGGACGGCGGGGTGCTGGACTATCATCTCGACCTCGATTTCGGTACAGGTGCCGGCCTTGTGCTTTACCCGCATTTCTACTCGCACGTGGTGCCGGGCTGGTTTGACAAGCGCCTGCGGCATCGGCACGCGCACGTCCAAAATTTCGAGCGCGCACTGCTGATTGCACCATCGGACGACTTCGTGGCGACGTTGCCCGATGGTCGTATTCCGGACCGACGCGATTTCGTGAAATTCACGGACGCCGAACGCATTCGCCGCTGGGAGCGCGTCTTGTCAGCGAGTGAACGATTGGGCGACGAACTGCGTGAACTGCTGGCCACAGGACGTGTAGCGGAGCGGCTGCGCCCGTGGTAGTGCGCAGTAGATCGCGACACTCCCGATTCCCGACGCGTGCACCAGAGCGTACAATCAGCCACGCCGCCTTCCGTCGTTCGGCAATCCCCTTGGAGAATGCGATGCCCACTCGCCGTTGGATGTTCGCGCTGCTGTTCCTGGTCGGTAGCGCCGTGCACGCAGGCGTGGTCACCGCGCAGCCGCGCATCACAAGTCCGAAGGACGCGTTCGGCGCCAACTTCGGCGACGACTACTTCCTCGCCAACTACAAACAAATCGCGTCGTACTGGCGCACCCTGGAACGCGAATCGCCGCGCGTCAAAGTGCAAGTCATCGGCAAGACCGCCGAGGGGCGCGATCACTTGATGGCCATCGTCACGTCACCGGAAAATCACAAGAACCTCGCGCGCTACAAAGACATTTCGGCGCGTCTCGCGCATGCCGAGGGGCTCTCCGACGATCAGGCGCGCGTGTTGGCCAAGGAGGGGAAAGCGGTTGTGTGGATCGACGGTGGGCTACACGCCACCGAAACCGTTGGCGCGCAGCAGCTGGGCGAAATGGTCTATCAAATGGCCAGTCGCACCGATGACGAAACCATGCGCTTGCTCGACGACGTCATCATCCTGTTCGTGCATGCGAATCCGGACGGCAATGATCTGGTCGCGGACTGGTACATGCGCAACAGCGACCCACTGCAGCGCACACTCAGTGGCCTGCCGCGCTTGTACCAGAAGTACATCGGACATGACAACAACCGCGAGTTCTTCACCTCGACACAGGCGGAGACCGAAAACATCAATCGCGTACTGTATCACGAGTGGTTCCCGCAGCTGCTCTACAATCACCATCAGAGCGGACCTGCTGGCACCGTCGTGTACTCACCACCCTTTCGCGATCCCTACAACTACAATCTCGACCCCGCCATGCTGCTCGGCATCCAAGCGCTGGGCACCGCGATGCACACACGACTGGCGATTGAAGGCAAGCCGGGCGCGACGATGCGATCGGGCGGACCGTACGACGGGTGGTGGAACGGCGGCATTCGCAACACTGCCACGTTTCACAATACGATCGCGGTGCTGACCGAAATCATCGGCAGTCCAACGCCGATGCGTATTCCCCTCGTCGCCGCGCGGCAGATTCCATCCGGCGATCTGGCCATGCCCATCGCGCCGCAGGAATGGCACTTCCGACAATCCATCGACTATTCCGTGTCGCTCAATCGCGGGGCGCTCGACTATGCCTCCCGCATGCGTGAGAACCTGCTGTTCAACATCTTCCGGATGGGAAAGAACAGTATCGAACGCGGCAGTCGCGACACATGGACAGCCAACCCACGCCGTGATGCGACGGTTGCCGCCACCGTAGCACCGACCGTGGCTGGTCGCGGTGGACGGGGCGGCGGTGCGGCATCCGGCGACCAGGACGCAACCCTCTGGGCCGCGCAGCACACGAAAGCGTTTCGCGATCCGCGCGGCTACATCATCCCGTCCGACCAGGCGGACTTCCCCACAGCAGTCAAGTTCATCAACTCACTTCGCGAAACAGGCATCGCCGTGCAGCGCGCGACGCAGGCGTTTGACGTAGCCGGCAAGCGCTATCCCGCCGGTTCGTTCGTCGTGTATACGGCGCAAGCGTTCCGTCCGCATGTCATCGATATGTTCGAGCCCCAAGTGCATCCGGATGTCTTTCCGTTCGCCGGATCGCCCCCAACACCGCCGTACGACAATGCTGGATGGACGTTGGCGTATCAAATGGGCGTGCAGTTCGACCGCTTGCTGGAAGGATTTTCCGGACCGTTCGAACCGGTCACGGCGTGGAATGTTGTGCCGCCCGCCGGTGTCGTCGCCACCACAGGAGGCACCGCCGCGTTCCTCACCAGTCCGAGAACTAACGACTCCTTCATCGCGCTCAATCGGCTCCTGGCCGCGAAGGCCGATGTGCGTCGTCTCACCGATAGCATCACGCTCAATGGCACACACTGGGACGCCGGCGCACTCTACGTGCGAAGTGGTGCCGGCACCCGCGCGTTGTTGACGACCATGGCCGCGCAGCTTGGCATCAGTTTCGACGGCGTGCGGTCAGCGCCGCCCGCAACAGCGCAGCGCATGCGCGCACCGCGCGTGGGACTGTGGGATACATATGGCGGTTCCATCGCTTCCGGTTGGACGCGATGGATCCTCGAGCAATTTCAGTTTCCCTTCGATCGCCTCTATGCCCCGGAGATCGACGCGGGCAATCTCAGCGCGAAGTTCGACGTATTGGTGTTTGTCGAGGGCGCGATTCCGGGCGCGGGCGGTGGACGTGGCGGTGCGGCAGGCGCTGGTGAAGAACCGCCGAATCTCCCCGCCGAGTATCGCGGACAGTTCGGACGCGTTACGTCGGACAAGAGCATCCCGAAACTGCGCGAGTTTGTCAGCAACGGCGGCACAATCATCGCCGTGGGCAGCTCGGCGGCCAACCTTGCCGCGCAACTGCAGCTGCCAGTCGAGAATCAGCTCGTTGAAAACGGCGTGCCCCTGCCCCGCACGAAGTTTTATGTCCCGGGCTCCGTGCTCTCGGTGCACGTGAACACCACGCATCCCATCGCCTTTGGCATGACGGAACGCACCGACGTCTTCTTCGATGACAGCCCCGTGTTTCGGCTCGGCGCCGCGGCGGCAACGCAAGGAGTGAAAGCGGTCGCTTGGTTCGATTCCAAGACTCCACTGCGCAGCGGATGGGCCTGGGGTCAGCAGTACCTCGACGGTGGCATCGCCGCCATTGATGCACCGCTCGGCAAGGGACACGTGTTGTTGTTCGGTCCCGAGATCACCCAACGTGCACAGCCGCACGGCACGTTCAAGTTTTTGTTCAACGGCATCATGTCCGCAGGAACAGCGCGCTAAGGCATCACGAAGGTTGGCGTACGTTGCCAGCGCGACGCGTCAAGTAGCTGCAACGAGTCCACCGGCGTCCGCACCACCAGTGCGCCGGAATACCGTGCGCCCAGGTCAAGCGCGTGCATCGACCAGTGCGTGACCGCATCAACATCCAGACGGTCCGCGAGTAACTCGGCCGGTACATCCGGATGGAGCGATACATCGAAGTGATGCAGGCCACGCGCGATGCCGACGCCCGTGGCTTTCAGGTACGCTTCCTTCCGCGACCACGCCGCAAAAAACCCGCCAGCAACATGCGCGTCGCGTTCGAGCGCCAGTCCGCGCAAAACGATCCGCTCTGCTGGCGAGAAAAAGCGTTCGGCGATGGCCAGATACTCCACTCTGTCGTCCCACTGTTCAACGTCCACCCCAACCGCGCGATCGCGTGCCACGGCGAGCAATGCAATGTCGCCGGAATGCGAAAGATTGAACTCCACGGATGCGGCGGCGTTCACCAGCGACGGCTTCCCGTGCTCGCCGCTCTGAAAGTGGAGATCTGCCGGCGACTCACGGACATAGCCGGCAAGGATGCAGCGCAACACCCCGTGCGCAACCACGAAACGATCCGCGTGCTCCGCACGGTGAAACCGATCCGCGCGCGCGCGTTCTGACTCCGACAGCACGGGCCGCAGCATACCCACCATGTGCGTCGCGCCCAGATCAATCCGCCACACGTGCGCATCCTGTGCACCGAGGAGCGGTGGCGTTGACGGACTATGCTGGTCGGTGAATCTTGGCCTTGCTGAGAAACTGCTCATGGCATCATCAGCGACTGCAACGCTTGCCTGAGCGGTTGAGGAATCGATGCCGGCGCACGCGTGGTACGATCGACGTACACGTGCACAAAATGCCCGACCGCCGCAGGCGTCACGTCAGCAGCGCGAAAGAGGGCAAGCTCATAGCGCACGCTGGTCGTGCCGAGGTGAGCGACGCGCAGTCCAACCGTGACCGCGTCAGGAAAACTGATCGAGCGCAGATAGCGGCACTGCGTCTCGACCACGAGACCGATATGCTCGCTGGTCTGCGGATCCAGCAACCCGCGCTCAATCAGCCAACGGTTCACCGCGGTGTCGAAAAAACTGTAGTACACGACGTTGTTGACATGCCCGTAGACGTCGTTGTCCATCCAGCGCGTATCCAGCAACGTGTGGTGCGCAAAACGCTCGCGGGTTTCAGCGGCGTCAGCGAGGCGTACATCGTGAGCCGTCATGTGAGCAGAACCGAGTGATAGATTGCCAACGCGTCCGTGTACGAAACGGTTCGCGGATTGTTCACGAGCAGGCGCTGCACCTTGAGCGCGTCCTCCGCAAGCATTGGCACGTCCTGCGCGGACACTCCCACTTCTGCGAGCGTGCGCTCGAGACCGAGGTCCGTCACCAGGTCGCGCATGGCGTCAACAAACGCCCGCCCGGTGTCCTCCGTCGTCACACGTGTTCCGTCGTGCCACAGCGTCGCCGCCAGCTCCGCATACAGCGTCTCAGCAGCGGGGAGGTTGAACTCCAGCACCGGGAGCAACACCAACGCATTGCTCAGACCATGCGGCACGTGGAAGTGTCCGCCAAGCGGATAGGCGAGCGCGTGCACGGCCGCCACCGGTGCATTCGCAAAGGCCATGCCCGCCAACAGCGATCCTTCCAGCATCGCGCGTCGCGCGTCCAGGTTCTCACCATCGACCAGCACGGTGCGCAGGTTGTTCGACAGCAGCGTCAGTGCCCGCGTCGCGAGACTGTCGGAGAGCAGATTCTTCTTGTGCCGCGACGTATATGCTTCGATCGCATGGACCATCGCATCGATGCCCGTCATCGCCGTCACCCGATGCGGCAACCCCAGCGTGAGTGTGGCATCGAGAACGGCCAGGTCTGGGTACAGCAGACGCGACACAACACCCTTCTTCTCAGCGCTTGGCGTCGTGACGATGGCGATTGGCGTGACTTCCGATCCCGTGCCTGCCGTCGTTGGCACCTGCGCCAGCGGCAGTCGGGGCCCGCGCGCGAGGTCCACGCCGTAGATGGTATCGAGACGTTCATGCGAACCGACGAGCAACGCAACGAGTTTGGCGGTATCGAGCGAACTGCCACCGCCGATCCCGATCACACCATCGATCTGCGCCTCGCGCGCGAGCGCCACGGCGGCGTGCACACTCGATTCGGGGGGGTCGGCTTGCACACCGTCGAAGACGATTGCGCGGACCGACGATCGCGCGAACGCCGCCAGCACGTCATCCAGCACGCCGCTCTGCCGCAGTCCGCTATCCGTAACTACAAACGCGCGGTGCATGCCCAGCGACGCCGCGTATTCCGGAAGACGTTGCGCCGCCCCATCCGCGCTCACAATGCGGCGCGTCGTTTCGAACTCAAAGCCTGTCACCGTCGTGCGTCACCCGTAACCGTATACCGACTCACCACGGGGTAGTGATCACTGGTCGAGCGACGAAAATCGCGGATCCCACTAAATGACGAGAGTACCTGCGCCGAGTTGGGCTGCTCGTCCGCCGCCAGCTCGTTCGTCACCAGATGATGGTCGACCATACTGCGATTGCCCACCGTGGACGACACGCCGCGCTCGTCCAGCGTCTTGGTGACAAACCGGTAACGCTGCGAGTCGGCCACGAAGTTCTGATAGGGCGATGGTTTGCCGATCGTGATGGACCGCGTCACGTCATCGTTCCAGTCACCCATCACAATCACGCGCTGCGTGGGATAGGTGTCGTCGAGATAACGTTTGAGGGCCCGCGCCGCACTGGCCCGTCGCGTCCAACTCTCCGCGTCTTGTCGGGCCTTCATGTGCACGACAATGCACACCAGCTCTTCGCTGACACCGTTCATCGTCACGCGCAACGTCACTTCGAGCGGCGGACGGCCGGCAAAGTCGCGATCGTTCGGTTGCAGGATGAGCTTCGCGCGCAATAGGGACGCGACGCTGCGCTTGAACAGGACACCCACCTTCTGCTCCGTCGCACTGTACGAGTTCCCGCGACCGGTCACCGAGCGCGCGTTGGCGAGCACACCGTCATAGTCTGGCAAATCTGACTTGAGCCGATTCCACTGCGCCTCATCGACGATTTCGGCCAATCCCCAAATCTCCGCGTCCGCGCTCACAATGACATCGCGCGCATTCTGTTCCTGCTGCGGCTCGTTCGTCGGTCCATTCCCGGGATCGCCAAACCACTCGATGTTCCAGCTCGCGATGTCAAGCGAGCCGGTCGCGCTGCCGACGGCCGCGCGCGCATCCGTCGCAGCGACCCGAGCGGGCGCTGCACCCCGCGTGTCGCCCGAGGGCTGACAGGCCAGAGAGCCAAGCAACACAGCGCCGACGGTACGACGAGAAAAACGCATCGTGGAGAGTGTTGTTTGGACGAGAACCGAGGACCGTGCTCAACCGAAAGCTCGCTATCCGCTCGCCAAAACGCACGGCGTCGTCCATACTGGGGAGGTGTCAGCGTGCGGGAGATGCGTGCCGCCCGTGCAATTGCACACCAATCGACGATGTCGTAGCCACGCTCGTTGGCCTTCCTCCGGAGCTCCTGCAATGCGGTCTGTGCACATTCGCGCGGTCTTTCTCTATCTCGCACTCGGCGTCCGCCCGGCGTTCGCCCAATCGGCCACCGGACCCGATGCCGCGCCATCCAACATGCTGCCGAACCCGTTTCGCACGGTTGAGGGGTGGGCAGTGCTCGGCAACGCGCGCGTGTGGGGATCCACCAGTGCTGTCGACATCGATCGCGACGGCAAGAGCATCTGGGTGGCCGAGCGATGCGGTGCGAATTCGTGTGCCGGTTCGTCGCTCGCGCCGTTGCTCAAGTTCAATGCGTCCGGTGCACTCGTCGCGTCGTTCGGCGCCGGCATGATCATCGCGCCCCATGGTATCCACGTGGATCGGCAGGGCAATATCTGGGTCTCCGATTGCAGCTGCACCGGTCGCGCCAACCCCGCCGATTCGAGTGCGCCCCCCAAGGGGCATCAGATCTTCAAGTTCTCGCCCACGGGCGCGCTGCTGCTCACGCTCGGCAAAGCCGGCGGCGGCAAGGGCGCCGAGTTTTTCTACCAGCCAAACGACATGCTGGTGGCGCCCAACGGCGACATCTTCGTCGTCGAAGGGCACTCGTCAGCCGATGGGGCGAACGCGCGGCTGCTCAAGTTCAGCAAAGACGGCAAGCTGCTAAAAACGTGGGGTCAAAAAGGCACCGGTCCGACCGAGATGGATCAGCCCCACGCGCTGGCCATGGACTCGCGCGGACGATTGTTTGTTGGCGACCGTGGTAACAACCGCATCCAGATCTACTCGCAAGACGGCGTTTTACTGGACACCTGGTATCAGTTCAGCCGACCGAGCGGCTTGTTCATCGACAAGAACGACATGCTGTACGTCGCCGATTCCGAGTCGGGTTCGGTCAATCCGGCGCACGGCGCGTGGACCAGAGGCATTCGCATCGGCAGTGCGAAGACCGGCATCGTGACGGCCTTCATTCCCGATCCGACCGTCAAGCCACCCAGCACCAGCTCCGCCGAGGGCGTGGCGGTGGACGCCGCGGGGCATATTTTCGGCGCCGAAGTCGGCCAGAAGGCTCTCAAGCGATACGAGAAACGCCCGTAGGCAGTTGGGTTCACCATCGACCGCAACCTCACAGTGTGACAGTGGCGCGCGTCCTTGTGACGATGTGGGGCGCGGCACCGTCTTTGGGGCATGGACCGACGGCCCTCCCCACGCTCAGTAGATGCCGGACGTTTGCCACCCCGCCGAGGATTC
>JANMKU010000219.1:0-7746 GCA_031372205.1 Gemmatimonadaceae bacterium
GGAAACCGCAAGTCGAGCGCGATCAACTTCACAGCCGGCAAATCGTTGACACCGAGCTAGTACGTCGGTGATCGCACGTCCGCAGACTCGACGTAGTACTCGGTGGGCTTGGTGAGGTCGAACATGCGCGCACGGAAACCGCTGGAATCCGCATCGCGCGACATCGGCAGACGCACCCACTCACCGGCGCTGTCCGCACGAAACACCAGCTCTGCGCCATCGGCGGCAAATCCGACAAGCGCTGCCCGCACTTCCAGCGCACCGCCGCGTGGCACCGTTGCATTACCCGGCGTCACGTTCACCGCGCGAAGAGGTGTCGCAGCCTGTGCCGTTCCGAAAGGCACAAAGAGCAACCGCGCACTGTCGCGCAGCGCTGCCGGTCCAAACCAGAACATGCCGGCTGCGGCCACGGCGAGCACACCCAACGCCCGCGACGCGCGCACCATGCGCGGACGCTCGAGTGCCGCACGCTCTTGCAGTGGTCGAATCGCTGCACTCGCGCGTGTCATCAGTCGAGCAGCGAGTGCGCCAGATGAACGCTCTGTTTCCGGCGTATGCGCTTCTTGCACAGCAGAAATCAGCGCTTGCTTCAACTGCGGCGCGCGTTCTTCTACGTAAAGCGCAAAGCGTTCATCGCTCGCGCGTCGCAGCAATGGCACGACCAGAAATCGCACGATGGCGGCGACGATCAGCGCATACCCGAACACGCGCGCCACCAGGGGGCCGTCGCCCGTGCCGTTAAACGCGCCCATCACCAGCATCGCCGCCACGACGGCCAAGAGCACCGCCAGCACGATCCAGACCAGGGATTCAAGCAGCACGCGCGTGCGCCACTGACGCCGCAACAAAGCCAGCGTAGTAAGCAGTTGACGATCTGGGCTCATGGAATGCTCCGTGCCGGTTCAACCGGACGAGTGCGTCTGGCGACGGCCCGCCACCCGCGGGTCGCCATGAATGTCTCACCAATCAGGGCAAGTGCAACTACGATGAGCAGAAAGCGCCAGTTGAGCTGACGTCGCTCGAGCTCGTCTGGGGTTGGTTCGGCGGTGTTTGCAGACGCCGTTTGTTCACTCTGTCCTACGCCGAGCAACAGTTCCTTGGGGTCGATCGGTGTGAGGTCGGACTCGTTGGCGGCCACGTTGACCGCCACGATCGCACCCGGCGCGCCAGACGCGCTCCCCGCAAAGGCTGCATACAAGCCGGCATCCGCCAGCGGTACGGCACTCCCGAGCGAATCGCGTTTGGGACGAATGAGGGCATCATCAGGAGCACGAACCACCGGATCCTTCAACGATTCTGGCAACGACCAACTGTCCGCTGTGGTGCGCCACAACGGCGTCTGGTCGCGGCCGGACGCGTGTACCATCAGCTGCCGGACAAACGGCAGGAACGCCGGTTGCAACGGAAAGTCACCACTACGCGCATCGAGCGGGGCCGCGATCAACAGGAGACGCCCTTCGCCCGTCCGTTTCTCCACGATGGCCGGCAACCCGTCATCAAAACGCGCCAGCACGTCAGCACCGGTTGCGACGTCAAGACGCGGATATCGCAGGAATCGTGCCGACGACAACGCCTCGTCCATGCCGTGAAACGGCGCGAACAATACATGCTCCTGCCGCACCTGACTGATCGTGCCGCCGCGATCGCTCAAACGATCTGCCGCACCGGTAATGCGCGCCGGAATGAACGTCGATGATGCGGTGCGAGCGCTCAGCCGACGGCCAGCCGCAATCACCACACCGCCGCCACGGGCCAGCCACGCGTCAAGCGTGGGTACCGATGCCTGGGTCGGCGCCACGTCCCACAAGAGCACTACGCCACCACTGGGCAATGTGCCAGCCGTGAGCGCCGCGGCCCGGGTGCGCTCGATCTTGATCTCGGGCGTGCGCCCGATCGCCAGCGCGCGTTCGAGGAACATCGTCTCGTCGGCCGATGCGTCGTCCGGCAGCACTAACGACACTGTGAGTGCATCCTCGCGCGGCACGACAAAGTAGAACCGGTCGTCGCTCGCCAAGGCATCAGGTTCAAGCGAAATCACACCGCTGACGGCGCCGGGGATCGCGGCCACCGGCGCAAACGTGACTACGGTTTCTCCGCTCGCTGGCAGGCGAACACTTTGCGTCCCGGCTTCACGTCCGTTGAGCGTCAGCGTCGCCTTGATGGTCCGCGGCGCCGTCAACTCCCGCGTACTGACTCGTGCCTTGACGGCCAACAGCGTGCGCGTGGCATCCGCAATACGACGCGATTCTACCGCACGGATTGACGTGTTCGCATGCGACACTGCACCAACGTTGACCGCGCGCAGTTGCACGCCAGCCGGTAAGTCCAGCCCAGCCACGCCAACGGTGCCGGCGCGCTGCAAATCCGAGATGACCACGATTTCCGCGGCCGCGTACGGTGCGTCAAGCAACATCTGTCGCGCCGTGCGCAATGGCGGAGCAAAACGTGTTCCTCTGGGCAGTGCACGCGCACTCGAAAGTACCGCCAGCGCCGCGCTCTTATCCTCAGTCAAGCGCTGACCCACTTCCGCTGCGTCGTCGAAAAACACCACGCCCACGCGATCACGAATGCCGAGCGAGGCGATGATTTTGCGCGCTGAGTCGATGGCGGCCGGCCAGACGCTGGTGTGCCCCATGCTCATCGAGCGATCGAGCAGAATGACCATCGCCTTCGAGCGCGTGTCCGCTGCGGCCAACTTCTTCTGCATGAGCACGGGGCGCGCAAACGCCAGTGCCAGCAACGCCAGCGCGAGGAGCCGCAACAAGAGCAGGGGCCAGTCAGTGATTCGTTGCCGACTGGAGGTGCGAATCGGCAACTGTTCGAGAAACATCAGCGACGGAAAGCGGAACGGCCGATCTTTGTCGCGATGCCGCAAGTGCACGATAATCGGAATGACCAGAGCGGCCAGACCGGCAAGAAACGCAGGAACCAGCAAGCTGAACCCCATCAGCGCACGCGGCTTCGCGACAGTCGCGAGTCGAGGTAGGCGTGCAGTGCGCGATCAAGCGGCTTGTCAGTGTCGACGCGCACATAGTCCGCCCCGGCGGCCGCAATGCGTTTCGCGACCGCGTGATGATGCGCCGTGAGCAACGCCTGATACTTGCCGCGCAAGTCGCCCGGACGCAGTGGCAACAACGCACCGCTCTCCGCGTCCTCAAACGTGATCGGCGCATCACCAGGCAAATCCCGCTCGGCGGGATCAATGACGTGAAAAAGGATCACGTCGTTGCCGGCCATACGCAACGAATCCACGGCGCGACCGAGTGCCTCCGGCTGCTCGTAACAGTCCGACACCAGCACGATGATACCGGCCCGTGTCGTGACCTTGCCGAGCCGCTCAATGGCGCGCACGAGATGACCACTGCCGCCGGCCTTGGCCTTCGCCAATGTGTGCAGCAAGAGTTGCAAATGGCGCACCGAAGGCGGCACGACATCCACCAAGTCACCGGTGAACGTTGCCAATCCCACCCGATCGCCCTGATGCTGCGACAACCAGGCCAGTGATGCCACCAGAAAGCGTCCGTAGTCGAACTTGCCGACCGCGCCGCTGCCAAAATCCATCGAGCCGGACGAGTCGATGGCAAAGAGCACACCGGCATTCGTGTCGGCTTCGTACTCCTTGATATAGAATCGATCGGTGCGACCGTACACCCGCCAATCAATGCGTCGCAGATCATCACCGGGCTGGTAGGAACGGTGCTGCGCGAAATCGAGCGAGGATCCGCGTCGCATCGAACGATGCTGTCCATGCATGAACCCATCCACGACCGTGCGCGCGAGCAGCGCGAGATCGGAGATGCGGGCCAGCAGGGCAGGGTCGAGGAACGACGCTGGAGCGACAGGCATCAGAGCGCCGAGCGAGGGAGCGGGACGGCGTCCAGCAACTTGGCGACGAGTTGGTCGGTAGTGACCTTTTCCGACTGCGCCTGAAAGTTGATCAGCACGCGATGTCGCAACACGGGTCGTGCAAGAGCCCGGATGTCGTCAAAGCTGGCGTTGGCGCGCCCCTGCAACAGGGCCCGCGCTTTCGCCCCAAGCACAAGCGCTTGCGCAGCGCGCACGCTGGCACCGTACGACACCCACTGCTTGATGAAGTCCGGCGCGCCATCACCCGGTCGCGACATGCGCACCAGCTTGACTGCGTACCGCATCACCGGATCCGCGATAGGCAACCGGCGCACCACGCGCTGAAACGCCAGAATTTCGTCGCGCGACACGACGGGCTGAATGGCACTTGGCGGAAGCGTCGTCGTTTCGCGTACCACCGTGACTTCATCCTCTTCCGGCAGGTAGTCGAGCAAGACCTCCAGCATGAAGCGGTCGAGCTGCGCTTCCGGCAGAGGGTAAGTGCCTTCGAGTTCGATCGGGTTTTGCGTTGCAAAAACAAAGAACGGTGCCTCAAGATCGTAGGTGCGACCTTGCACCGTGACCTTGCGCTCCTGCATCGCTTCCAGCAACGCCGCCTGCGTCTTTGGTGGCGTGCGGTTGATCTCGTCGGCGAGCAGCACATTCGTAAACACCGGGCCGGGCATGAACGCCAGGCGACGATGACCGGTGGTTGGGTCGTCCTGAATCACGTCGGTGCCGGTGACGTCCGACGGCATCAGATCTGGCGTGAACTGAATACGCGAGAACTTGAGGTCGAGCGCGCGCGCCAGCGACGAGATCAGCAAGGTCTTGGCGAGACCCGGGACACCCACCAGCAGACAGTTACCGCCGGCAAAGAGCGCGATCAACGCTTGCTCAACGACTGCTTCCTGGCCGACGATGATCTTGCGTAGCTCGCGCGTGATCTGCTGGCCGGCGGTGTGCATGCGATCGGCCAGGACACCGTCATCAAGACGGTCCAATTCAGCGGACGAAGCGGTGCCGACGGACATGCCGGCGTTGGAGGAGGACGGAGTGGCGGTCAAGCGGTTCCTCGGATCAGCGGGTGAGCGCGTAAATGATGTAGTTGACGCCAAGTTTGTACGCTTCGGTCGTACCACCAACGGGGAAGAGCCCTTCGTCGCTAAACTCCCAGTACTCGGAAATGTCGTTGTTGTAATTCACCATCGCGATCAGCCGCTTGTTCGGATCGTTGTCTTCATAGTATCCGTAGAACTCGGACTTCATCCCGTAGTACGGATGCACATACTCGAGACTCTTCACGCGATAAAACGCGTCGAAGATGCGATGGTCCGGCGTGAGCAGTATGGCCTTGGCCTTTGGCAGCACTTTCCGCATCTGCTCTTCGAAGTTCATCCAGTGTTCGGCAGCGAAGTCATCAAAAATGATGAACCCGCCCTTCGCCAAATATTTCTGGAGTCCGTCCACTTCCTTGGGCGACGGATGCCAGAACCCAGGTTCCGCCATGTAGGCGATGGGATACTTGCACAGCTCCGGATCATCCAGTGCGAGAATGTTGCTCGCATCTGTACGTACGCGCGTCGTCGACAGCTCGCTAATGATTTTGGTGAAGTGCCGCTCCCCGCGCGGATAGTCGTGACTCCATTTGACGTCCACCCCGCGAAAGCTGTTGAAGTTCTGCGGAATGTCATACTTCACACGCACGAACGTGTAGCGCCCATCGTACGGCACATTGGGCTCAAAGTCCGGCGTCCGGCTGCGGCCACCGCCACCGCGACCGCCACCGCGCTGCGCATGGGCAGGTATTGCGGCGCCGCATACGACGGCCAACGCGCACAGCACGCGCGGCACTTGCCCCCACATTCCGTTTCTCACTGTCGGCCTCCTTTCGTGCGCAGTTCGAGGAGCAACAACTGCGCCTTCTCGAACGTCGGCGCTTCCTCCAACACTCGTAACAACTCTCGTCGTGCACCAGCCGTGTCACCGGCGGCCGCAAGCGCCCGGGCCAGCTCGTATCGCGCGTCCATCAGATCGGCCGGTCGCGTGGCGACAACCGCACGACGCTCCCGCACCGCTAACGCAAAGTCTCGGCGCTTTGCAGCAAGCGCTGCGAGGCGCGTATGCACTTCGGTTTGATACGGATAAATCCAGATGAGTCGCTCCAGCGCGGCCATGGCGCCCACATCGTCGCCATGCTTCTCGCGGAGATCGGCCTCCAATTGGTTGGCGTCCCACGCCGTCTCATTAAGTGACGTGAGTTGAGCCAAGCTGCTGATGGCCGACACCGTGTCACCGCGATCCTTTGCCAGCAACGCCAGATACCAGTTCGGACCGTCTTCGCCAGGGTAGTCAGGGAACATGGTGCGCGCCTGTTCCAATAGCACACGCGCCGAATCGCGCTGCGTCGGGCTCCCGGTTACCAGCGGCAGTGCGCCACGCATAGTGCTCACGAACGTGCCACCCGGCGCCGTCTTCCCGTCGCTTCCCGCAATGGCGCGCAGTGGCGCGGCGAGTCGTGCGCGCATCCACGCATCAAACCGTTGATCAACCTGCGCTGTGCTCATCCCCAGCACCTTCTGCAACACCGCCGGCGTCTCCAGTCCGTCGCGGTACGCCACCAACATGGCCGGCAATGCCTTCGGCCCCTTGAGCTCTTCCACCATCTCGCAGAACAGTGACGCCTGGTAGTAGCTGAAGATGATTTCGTCCGGGAAACGCGGGCGCATGAATCCGTCATTCAGTTGACTCATCGGATGCAACACACCGCCAGCCAACGCCGCCACAAACGGCACCGTCGCCTCACCACCCCATCCGCGTTTGGTGCGACGTTCCTCCAGTACCGACATCCCCTCGGACAGCCAGCGCGGAATGCGATGCGCCGATGCGCCGAGCGTGAAGGCGTGGGTCAGTTCATGCCACGCCGTCGATCCCCAGTTGAACGCACCGCGATCGCGTGCATTCGGTGTGTCCATGGCCAGCAGGCTGCCAAAACTCACACCCAGCGCACCGAGCCCCGTGAGCCCGAGACTGCGCACCGAAAAGTCCGCATGTTGACGGAAGAACTCCAGTCGCACCGGGGTCGGCGGACGATATCCGTACCGCGTCGCCAATTCCTCGAATGCTTGCTTGAGCAGTGGCACGATGTACATCGACAAGAGCTCGGCCTCTTCCGCGGGCGCGACAATACGAAAGATGCCATCGTCGATGGTCCGAAACCCGTTCATCTTGTCGAGCAGATCCAGCGTATTCTTGTGCCACAAATTGAAGGGATCGAGCGCGAAGGCACGATCAAGCGCCTGCCTTCCTTCCACCATCTGCCCGATGCGCAGCTGCGTCGTCCCCAGTACGCCGAGCGCATGCACCGATGACGAATCATAGGCCACGGCTTGCTGCGCCAACTGCACGGCTTCCGCATACCGACGATGACGCACCGCCGCGTCGGCCAACTCCGCGTAAAAGTCCGACGGACGCGGTTGCAATCGCGTCGCGGCCGCGCGCGCTTGCCTGAACGTCGCCGAATCCCCCGCGATCCACGCGGCTGCGCCGAGTATCGACCACGCTGACATGGACGACGAATCCACCGCCAGTGCACGCTTCACATACCGCTCGGTCGAGTCGTACAACTCGGCATCAAGATGCAGACGGGCCACCAGCACCAGCGCGTCGGCCAGTCGCGGGTTCGTGGCCAGGCTTGTCTGCGCGTAGCCAAGCGCGGTGCTCTTCCCCTCGAAGTCGTCGATACGGGCCATACCCAGTAGCGCGCGCGCATGCGTTGGAGCAAGGCGCAACACCGTCTCGTAGGATGCGCGGGCGTCCGGCGCGTTGTACTTCTCGAGAAACAGATCCCCAGCACGACGGAGTGCGTCAACGTTCGACGAATCTGCGGCCATGGCCACA
>JANMKU010000243.1:0-16782 GCA_031372205.1 Gemmatimonadaceae bacterium
CCGCTCCCGTTCCTTGGTCCCAAGAAGTTGATGTACGCTGACGGCGCGCTGACCGGCGATCGGACGCGCGTGGACTTCGAGGATTGGGAAGGCGTGACTGCGGGCCGAGTGCTCACCTTCCTTTGGCCCGACGGTTCACCGCTCAACGCTACTGCGCGTGGTTACATCGACGACTTCAGTATCGTCGCGCCCACCGCCAACCTGGCGTTGCAACTGTTCTACGTCGCCATCACCGACGGCACCGTGGTCCCGTTTAGTGCGGCCGCCGTGCTGATCAACCCGTGACAACGCCATCCGGCTCCGCATGGGCGTAGTTGGCGATCACTCAACGCACCTCGTGCTCGATAAGCAGGCCCGCGCGCAACTTTGAAAGCAGCGCGTCGCACGACGCACGGCGATCTCGAGTACTGGATTGCGGCAAGCCTGGACTTTGTGCGGACGCTCCCCGACAAGTAAGGCTGTGAAGGTGTCCGAAACGGGACCGCCCACACGTCATAGGGTGTCCGTGCTACATCCTGCCACAACACACTGGAGACATCATGCCCAAGTACCTCTGTCTGCAACAACGCCTGCCCGGTGGAGTGGGGGGAGCAAAACCCTCACCCGCCCAGATGCAGGAGATGTA
Organism: Gemmatimonadaceae bacterium; assembly: GCA_031372205.1. Classification (GTDB taxonomy): domain Bacteria; phylum Gemmatimonadota; class Gemmatimonadetes; order Gemmatimonadales; family Gemmatimonadaceae; genus Gemmatimonas. The sequence goes on from JANMKU010000243.1 coordinate 626, forward strand.
CGCGCAATTCAGTGCATGGCAGACGAAGTTCGCGCACAACCTCACCGACATGGGCGGACGACTCGGCGTCGGAAAACTCGTGACGCCCGACCCTGCACCTGATGGGCCATTCGTCGAAGTCAAAGAGCTGGTGGGCGGCTACATGATCGTGTCGGCCGACAATTTGGACGAAGCCATCGTGGTCGCACGTGGATGTCCAGGTCTCGTGGCCCCCGGCTCTGGCGTCAATGTCGTGGAGATCCGGACGCCTTGAGCGCACCGCAACTCGTTGACCATTTTTTCCGTCACGAGTATGGTCGACTCGTTGCGACGCTCGCACGCCGAGTAGGCGTGCAGCATATCGAAATTGTTGAAGACGCCGTGCAGACGGCCTTGATGCGTGCCCTCGACTCGTGGACCCTTGGCGGCCTGCCAGACTGTCCATCAGCGTGGTTGCATCGCGTTTCACACAATGTGTTGGTTGGGGAGTTGCGTCAGCGGGCCGCTCGCCGCCGCATCCTCGAGCAGTATGTGGTCGAGCCAAACACGTCCGCGTTGGTCACGGCCGTCGTCGACGACGGGGAAATGCAAGACGACGTGTTGCGGTTGCTCTTTGTATGTTGTGATGACGCGATCCCCGTGCAGTCGCAGCTCGTGTTGGCCTTGAAGACGCTGTGCGGTTTCGATGTGCGGGAGATTGCCAGTCGGCTGTTTCTCAGCGAAGCCAATGTGTACAAGCGACTGGGTCGTGCGCGCGCACGTCTGCGAGAGTTACGTCGGCTCGACGATGATCTGTCGGATGCGGAGTGCGCGTCACGACGCCCCGCGGTGTTGGCGGTGCTGTACCTCTTGTTCACCGAGGGATCTCTCTCGTCACATGCGGAGACTGTTGTTCGGCGCGAGCTCTGCGATGAGGCCATTCGGCTGACCACTGTTTTGACCGCGCATCCGGTCGGCGATGATCCAGAGACGTTCGCACTGCTGGCGCTGATGCACCTGCACTCGGCGCGGTTGACGGCTCGTCAGGATGCATCCGGTGGCCTCCTGCTGCTCGAGGAGCAGGATCGATCACTTTGGAATCAGCAAGAGATCCATCTCGGGTTGGCGTGGTTGGCTAGATCAGCACACGGCGATGTCTTTTCTCGGTATCATGCGGAAGCGGGGGTCGCGGCGGAACATTGCCTCGCACCAACGTTCCACGAAACACGATGGGAGCGCGTGGTGGAGTGCTACGCACTGCTGGAACAGGTGACCCCGTCAGCCATCCACCGACTGAATCGCGCGGTAGCGGTTGCAGAGTGGCAAGGCCCCGCTGCCGGGTTGGCCGTGCTCGAAGGGTTCGTGCCGCCGACGTGGTTGGCACACTCACACATGTGGGCCACGGTGCACGCCGACCTGCATCGACGGTGTGGCAATGCTGATACGGCAAACGCCTACCGCAGCTTGGCCTTCGAATCGGCGCCAACGTTGGCCGGGAAGGAGTTGCTTGCTCGCCGACTTGCTGGCGGGCCATCACTCGAGGCGGGCACGGTCAACCCATAGGTAGCAGGATCGGAAAACGCGACCAGCACTGCAACACCGCGCCGAGACAGTCGAGGACCGCCGTGTCGTTATCCGCTGCGGCCGATGGAGTGATCGGACTCGGTGCGTGCGCGCTAGCCGACACAGTCGACGCTGCGGCCACCGACCAGGATCTGTGCGCCCGCCGCCGTCGCCACATTGAGCGGCATCGTCGTCATGCGGCCACCTCTTCGTCCGCCGGTGCGCCGTCAGCTTGTGCGCGGAAGTGCGCCGGTGCGTCGAGCTTCTTCTTGCTCCGGCCGCGCATCATGGCCAGGCGACCCGTGCGCATCAGCTCGGACAACCCCTCGGCACGGAGCATCGTGATGAAACCCTCTACGCGCTCCGGCGTGTCAGTGATTTGCACGATGAGCGAGTCGTCACTCAAGTCCAGCACGCGCGCTCCGTACTTGGCGACGATGTCCACCAGCTCGGACAATCGCGTCGGTGACGAGACGATCTTCGCGAGCGCGGTTTCTCGTTCCACGGCCTGCGCATTGGTCACGTCGGTGACGCTGATCACCTCCACCAACCGATCGAGCTGCGACACCACCTGCGTCGAATCCGATGCATCGACGACCAGTGTCATGCGACTGATGCCAGGTGTTTCACTATGACCAACAGCCAGCGACGCAATGTTGAAGCCGCGTCGTCGCAGCAGTGTGACGGTGCGATGCAAGACGCCAGCATGATCCTGCAACAGTGCGATGAGAGTATGCTGTGCCATTTGGGTCAGACCTGGGCTGAAGAGAGGGAGACTGCGGGAGAATTCGAAACAGCTGGTAGTGCGAGCTTCATGTCTGGTTGTTCATGGCGGCAGAGCACATGACGCAGCCGCTCGCGGTATTCCCACATCGCGTGGTAGAACGGCATGATGCAGCCGCCCGGAATGCCGAACATCACCGACACATTTTCTCGCAGCAACGCTTCGCACATCACCTGCGCGCCCGTGCGCAGCGCCGCCGAAGGGGCGAAGGCTTGTATGGTGGCGCGCGAGGACGTTGTCGTGCGGGTCGGACTGCGTGGGTCTGCATGGGGGCTCGGAAAACGAGAAGGCCCCCTTCCGTGATCGGAGGGAGCCTTGAGTCATCCTGCCCAAGTGGCCCCTTCCGATAATCTCGGGAGGGGCGACGGTTTCGCGGTTACATCGCGATCCTCACGCCCTGCTCCCGTCCGCTAAGTACTGCAACGAGATTCGCTGCGACAGAAAGCGTCGCAACGAGGCTAATAAGGCGAAGGAAGAGCGACTGCGAAGTGGGCATCAGCGGAGCTGTATGGAACGGTGCTGCGGGTCCCGAGCGGACCACGCAATCACTACCGACAACAAATGCCGCCACAGTGCGCGGCGGCATCTCTATCCGAGTATTGGCACGTGCGTGCGATTGCGCAAGCCCCATTGCGATGTCAGTGGCCGAGCAACACGCGCAAAAACTGCGACCCATACCGATCCAGCTTCGCCTCGCCCACGCCCGGCACCTGCAGCATCTCGCGCAACGTCGTCGGCCGCCGTGCCACCATTTCCAGCAAGACCTTGTCGCCAAAGACGATGTACGCCGGTACGCCGGCTTCATCGGCGAGTTGTCGTCGCAAGACGCGCAGGCGGTCGAACAGTTCCCGCGCATCGTCGTCGAGCGTTGCCGCATCGGGTCCGCGCGACGTGCGCTCACTCACGCCGCCGCTGGCCACCGCACGTCGCCCTCGCACCGTCCCTTGCTGCGACTCAACCAGCTCGGCGATGCGCACATCGATGGGCTGGCCCGTGCACACATCGCACGCACTCCCGCACGGCACGATGACTTCGTCGAAGTGCGCGACGAGTGCCTGATGCCGGCAGCGGCGCCGTTCCACCAGATCGAAGAGGGCCACCGTCGCGGCGCGCGTGCGTGCACGAATGGCATGGTCGTCGAGGCTATCGAGAAAGCGTTCGTGCAGTTTGACGTCAGCCCACGAATAAAACAGCACGCAGTCGCTGGGCAATCCGTCACGACCGGCGCGGCCAATCTCCTGATACCACGACTCGATGTCTTTCGGCATATCGCGATGAATGACGAATCGCACATTCGACTTGTCGATGCCCATGCCGAACGCCACCGTCGCGACAATGACGTCGATATCATCGCGCTGAAAGGCCTCTTGATTGCGCGCCCGCTCGTCGGGCTCGAGGCCGGCATGATAGGGGAGTGCGCGCACGCCGTGCGCGTTCAGGAACTCCGCCGTCTGCTCGACGCCTTTGCGGCTTTGGCAGTACACAATGCCACTCTCGCCGGCATGCGCGCGAATGAGCGCGAGCATTTCCGCGCGCGTGTTGCCGCCTTGCCCTTTCTTCCGCGTCGCGATCTGCAGATTGGGGCGGAAAAACGAGCCTTTGAAACCCGCAGGTTTCCGCATGCCAAGCTGTCGCAAAATATCCAGCGCGACGCGTCGGGTTGCTGTTGCCGTCAGAGCGAGCACGGGCACATCGAGCTGCTCCTTGAGTCCTTGCAAGCGTCGATACGACGGGCGGAAATCGTGTCCCCACTGACTGATGCAATGCGCCTCATCGACCACCAGCAACGAGATGGGGCAGCCGCGCACGAAGTCGCCGAGGTAGCCGTCGAGGGCTTCTGGCGCGAGGAACACCAGTTCGTATGTGCCGGCGCGAAATGCATCCATACGCGCGCGACGCTCGTCGAACGACAAGGTCGAGTTGATGGCCGTCACAGCAAATCCGAGCCCGGCGACAGCGTCGACCTGATCTTTCATCAACGAAATGAGCGGCGAAATCACCAGCACCGTCCCGTCGAGCAGTCGCGCAGGCAACTGATAGGTGAGCGACTTGCCGGCGCCGGTCGGCATCAGGGCAATACAATCCTTGCCGGCCAACACCGCGTCGATGACTTCGCGCTGTCCTGGCCGGAATTCATCGAAGCCGAAGACATCGCGCAGGACGTCGTCGGGCGTGCGAGAAACAGTGGAATGTCTATTGGGCAATGACGACCGTGTAGTGATCAGCGCGCGCCCTCGCTCGCCGCACGTACGCGCGCTGGTGAGAGTGCACCGGTGAGCACGCGAATCTCCGACCGCGGCACCACACTCGGCAGCAACTTGATGAGAAAGCGTCCGTCCGGCGCGAGCATCCACGCGCGACCGGGAAAGTCGGCGAAGTCGTAGGTCACGTACACCTCCGGCTTGCGAATGATGGGCGGGTCCCCCGGTGTGAACGCGGCCGACATGATGCTGCGCCCGAGGCGGTAAAAGAGCCGATCGCCGTTTGCGGAAAACGTGGCCTCGTAGCCGCTATTGGTACTGACCTGATAGCGGCGGCCGTCCGACGGGAACCGTTCCACAAACACATCCGTCTGACCGACTTCGTTTTCGTACGCTAGCCATCGGCCGTCAGGCGTTAGTGCCGGAGTCTTCACACTCTTCAGTCTGTCCGACGTCGTGAACGGCTTCCCGTCGACGCTCACGGCGAATCCCGTCAGGCTTTGCTGACCCTGCATGTTCGCGATGACCACGCGACCGTCGCGCGACCGTGCATACCGGCTGGCAAATCCGCGCAAGAGTGTATCAATCTTCGAGCTGCCGTCCGTAGGAAATCGCAGCACGACACCCGGATCGGCGGGGGTTTGCTTGATCGAGAGCATCAGCGACCGACCGTCGGCCGTCCACACGGGCTGACTGGTGAACGGCGCCGACAAGGCAAGTTTCGCGTTGATGCCGCGCGCCAAGTCGAGCACCCGGAACTCGCGCGGACCCAACTGCGGGGCGGTCATTGTCACCACCCGCTGCCCGTCGGGCGAGATGTCCCAACCGACGTAGTTCGACTCGGGAATCGGTAGGGTGTCCACCCTTCCGTGGCGGTCGAGCCACGCGAGCTTGCCGATGGAGGGATTCCCACCTGGCACGAATGCGATGGTCCCATCGGTCGCGAGTGCGAAGTCCGCGGCGCCGTTGAGATCACCTCGCACGCCGGTAACAACGGAGGACGGCTCCGAGGTCAGCCGAGCGGCCGCAATGTCCGCGGTCGCGGTCATGAGCACGTCGCCATCGAGCCATACCAAGCGGTCGCCGACGATGCGCGGCGCACTGCCCCTGACGAAACGCGTCTGGGGCTCCATCGACTCCTTCGCTCCGAACCGTTCGAACCGACGAAACGCGCCAGACTTGAGATCGACCGCGGCAACGAAATAATTGAGTCCACGCTCGACGCCCAGCAGATAGCGGTCGCCGGGCACGACGGCGGGAAAAGCGAACGACTCGACAGACCCATCGGAATTGACGACCGGCTTCGCGATCGCCTGCGTCACACCGGACGACGACGCGATGAACCCCCCGAGATACTGCGTCATGTATACGATGCGTCCGTCGGAGAGGAACGCCGCGCCGTTGGGTTCTTTGATGTCGCGCTGCAACACGCGTGACTCGCCCGTCGCGAGCGAGATCGTGCGCAGTTCGCTGCCGGCGAAATAGCCAACAATCGATCCGTCCACCGAAAAAAACGGCGCGAAGGCGCCATCGGTGCCGGCAAGCACGCGCACGGCGTACGTATCCCGCTCGCGCACCGCCAGCCGCACGCCGTTGGGTCCCGTTGCAACCCACGCGACACGGCGGCCGTCGGGGCTGATCACGACGGAACCATGTCCGCCCGGCGACTCGAGATTGCCCTGAAACGCCACGCGTACCGAATCAGGAAGCGCGATCGAGAACGCGCGCGTTGCGTCAACCGCCACCGGTCGCTGCAAGGCAAACCGGCCCGCCGTCACGCCGAGCGCGAGCATCACTGCACCGGAGGCAATGACTCCCCACTTTGATATCGACGCGCGCGGTGCGCGGCGCGACGCAATGGAGCGCGCACCCGTTGCCCCGTCCCGCAACGCCATCACGAAATCTGCTGCACTCGCAAAACGATCGGCCGGCAACTTCTCGAGCGCGCGCATCACCGCGTGCTCCACCGATTCCGGCACCGCCTTGCGCTGCACTGCCAGGCCACGCGGCTCCTCCGTCAGCACGCGCGCGACAATTGCCTGCACACTCGGCCCGGTAAACGGTGCCTCGCCCACGAGCATTTCGTACGTCACCGCACCGAGAGCGTAGATGTCGCTGCGCAGGTCAATGACCTTGTCGCCCATCGCCTGCTCAGGGCTCATGTACTGCGGCGTACCAAGCGACAGCCCCGTCTGCGTCATGCGCGCGCCACCGGCGGATTGCACGGCGAGCGCAATGCCAAAGTCCGCGACGAGCGCATGCCCGCCCTGCAACAGAATGTTCTCGGGCTTGATGTCGCGATGAATAATGCCGAGGGCGTGCGCGCTGCCCAGTGCGTCGGCCACCTCACGGGCGATGCGCAGTGCATCGTCAATCGGCAGCTGCCGCTCGCGCTCCAGCCGCGCGCGTAACGTTTCGCCGGTGACGAGCGGCATCACGTAGAACAGCAACCCATCCGCCGCGCCACTATCCAGCAGCGGCAGAATGTGCGGGTGCTGCAGCTTGGCGGTCGTCTTGATCTCGCTTAAGAACCGCTCGCCACCGAGCGCCGCGCCGAGATCGGGATGCAGCACCTTGATGGCGACGTCGCGCTCATGCTTGAGGTCGTGCGCGAGGTAGACAATGGCCATGCCGCCGGCGCCGAGTTCGCGGTCGATGCGGTAGCGATCGGCGAGGGCGGCCTGCAGGCGTTCAAGCATTATCATTGGTAATATATCACGCTGAAGTACACGGGCAGCCGCGTTGGCTTTCTGCTCCAAGCGGGTTGACAACTTCAAGGAGAGCCCGGTGAAGGTCGACGTATCCAACGCGATCATCATTCTCCGACCACGAGGTGTGGTCGCCGCCTACGCCTCGAATCCGGCAAACGCACCAACGTGGTACGTGAACATCAAGCGCGTTGAGTGGAAAACGCCGCCACCCGTCCGCGTGGGGTCCCGCATTGCCTTCGTCGCACATTTTCTCGGGCGACGGTTGGCATACACGTATGAGATCGTGGAGCACGTTCCGTCGGAGCGCCTGGTCATGCGCACCTCTGACGGTCCGTTCCCGATGGAAACGACGTATACGTGGGAATCCATGCCCGACGATAGTACGCTCATGACACTGCGCAATCGCGGGCGTCCAAGCGGCTTTTCGTGGCTGGTGGCACCCTTCATGGCCTTGGCAATGGGGAGGGCGAACCGGAAAGATCTGGGCGCACTGAAGCACCTGCTCGAGCAGCCGCGCCGTCCGCTTTGACGCGGCAGATGGATCACCTGCGCGGTGTGTGTCGGAAGATGGACGAGATGAACCTGACGACGAGCGGCAACTGACGTCCCTTGATCGGCCTGCCGAAATTCCACGTGACGTTGAGCAGCAGCCCGCGCACGGCAACGTCGTTATTGCACAATAATCGTGCCGCGCATCGCCGCGCCGTGCACCGCGCACTGATACGTGTACGTCCCGGTGGCCGTGGGCATGGTGAGTTGCTCAATGCCGGAACGGAAGATCGGTGTGGCCCCCACCAACGACGAGGCGAACGATGCGCTATGTCGTGCGTTGTCGAGGTTGGTCCACGTGACGATGGTCCCGGGTGGCACGGTGAGTGTTTGCGGGTGATAGGCCGTCGCCTGAATGGTGACCGTCGCGTTGGGTGGCGTTGGCGGCAGCGACGGCGGCGCAAACGGGTTGGCGAAGCGTGCGGCGGTTAGAAACGTCGAGTCGGTGAGCGTTTTGAGAAACGCGACAAGCGCCGCTTTGTCGGTGGTGCTGAGCCCGAGGCGTTTTGGTGTGCCGTTTGCGGCGCGCAGTCGCGCATCAAGATTCGGGTTGGCTTGCACACCGGCATCAAAAAAGTCGACGACCTGTTCGAGCGTCGTGAACCGTCCATCGTGCATGTAGCGTGGGAAGACGGCCACGTTGCGCAATGATGGCGCCTTGAACGCCCCCGCGCCCGCACCCGTATCCGCGCTCACCGCGTCGAGCCCAATGTTGTGCACTGAGTCGCTCACTTGCGCGACCGTGGTGTGGCACGCAATGCACCCGGCTGAACGGAACAGACGTTCGCCGACGATTTCCTGCGACGTAAAGACGGCGGCGAAGTTGGCTGATGTGCTGCCAGCATACGCGCGGTCGTAGCGGGAGTCTGATGACACGAGCGAGCGCACATACTGCGCGAGTGCGCGCGACACGCGATCGCTGGTGATCGCGGACGTGCCGAACGCCGCGGTAAATAGCGGCGGATAGTACGGCGTTGCCGAGAGCTTGGCGACGAGGTTGTCGAGCGTCATCCCCATCTCGGTCGCATCCTGAATCGGGCGCAGCACCTGCGCTTCAAGTGTAGGAGCGCGCTCGTCCCAGAAAAATCGACCCCGTTTGTAGAACCGCGCATTGGCCAGCGCGGGCGAATGGCGGCCGGTGATGCCTCCGGCAAAGCCAACGCTCTTTTGCGGCGCGTCGGCGAATGAAATGAACGGACTGTGACATCCGGCGCACGACAGTCCATCGTTGCCCGACATGCGGGCCTCGTAAAACAATACGCGTCCGAGCGCGCCGCCGGCATCACTGATGGCATTGTCTACCGGCGTGTTATCGGTCGCTGTCACCGATGCGCCGTCGATGGTCGCCGCAAAGTGTGCTGGCAGTGGCACGGCCGCATCCGCGTACCGATACGGCGTGACCGGAAGGTTTGGTGTCGGGAGCCCAGCAGTGAAGGCAACGATGGCAAAGCGATCGCTGGCCGAGGTTCCACTGGGGTCCGTTGCCGTTACGGTTGCCCATGTGACCGATGGGGACGACGGCTGACCGCTGATCACGGCGCCCGTCGCGACGAGCCCATTGCTCGCGCCATCGAACACGACACTGTATGTCAACGTGCCGCGCCCCGTTGCGAATGCGGTCCCGCCCTTGCTGGCGTCGTAGCGCAACGTCGACCCGACGATGGTGTTTATGGCACCGTTCGGGATGGACAACGTCGTCGGCGGCCCTGACGGGATCGCCACGGACGCGTTGTCGCTGCAACCGACGACAAGACAGAGTAGGAACGCTGCGGGGCGGACGCGGGAGTGCATCGGACAGGGGATGGATGGCACGGCGAAGGGGCGACGTCGATTCACAATCCTCGCCGCTAGTCTGCAAAGTACACGCCACCGGCCCTCCACCCTATTCTCCGGCACCTACGGCTGGTCCGGTGGTCGCGTGCAGTACGACGAGCCACGACACGAGAGCGGCGTGAACACTTCGGCTTCGAGCAACCACGCCCCATCGATGCGACGCCACTTGGCGTTGTAACGGCCGCGGATGGTGACGTAGCCATCGGGCTCGGTCCACGTGCCCACCCATGTGCCGCCCTCGTCGGCCATCTGCCACGGGGTATACACGAGCACCTCGTGCGGCGTGCGCACGTAACGCACATCCGGGTGCGCGGCGAACTGTCCAGCGTACTGCGCCCCAACACCCGCGCGCCCGTTCGTGTGCACGTTGCGTGAACTCACGGAGTGGTAGGAATTCGACGCGAGGGCGCTCAGCGTCGCGGTGTCGCGTGCAGCGATGGCGGCGTTGGAACGCGCACGGGCGGCGCGCACCGCGGCGGCAGTGAGTGGAGCGTCGACCGATTGCGCCTTCGAGGCCATTGTCAGTGCGTCGCGCTCAACACCCGACGTAGTGAGGATGACCGGCTGAATGAATCCGCGTTCGTCAAATCGTAACTCGTCGATGCTCACGACCCGATGGTTGCGATCGGTGTCCCCAAGTGGGCGACGATGATAGACGATGTAGAATCGTGACGAATTCGGCGCTTGCAGCACCGAGTGATGACCAGCGCCCGTCGCGACTGTTGAATCCTGGGCGAGGATTTTCCCGACGCGTTCGAACGGGCCGAACGGGGACGAGCCCATGGCGTACGCCACGGCGTAATTAGGTCCCGTCCATCCGCCCTCCGACCACATGAAATAGTATTTGCCATTCCTGATGAACATGTACGCGCCTTCTACATACCCCGGCGGCGTAATCTCCTTGAACGTGCTGCCGTCAGGAAACGGAATGAAGCCGGTGAAGCTGTCGTTGAGCCGAGCGATGTTACAATGACGCCACCCACCATAGATGATGTAGTACGCACCGTCGGTGTCACGAAACACCATCTGGTCGATGGGCTGCGCCCCGTTGTGGAACTTGTCGATGAGTGGCTTGCCCAGATAGTCGAGAAACGGACCGCTCGGTGATGTGGCGCGTGCAACGCCGATGCCACCACGCTCATTGTCGTTCTGGATATCGTTGGCGCCAAAAAACAGATAGTACCACCCCTGTTTTTCAATGATCGACGGTGCCCACACCGCGCGCTTCGCCCAATGCACATTCGCCGTGTCGAGCACCCGCGGGTGCTTTGTCCAGGTGATCAGGTTGGGCGACGAAAACGCGTCCATGAACGTTTGCGCGTTGTACGGCGCCGAGTACGTGGGAAAGATCCAGTACTGCCCGTCGAAGACGTGCGCCTCGGGGTCGGCGTACCATCCGGGCAGAATGGGATTGCCTGAGCGGACCGTGGTTGTTTGCGATGACTGCGCGTGGGTGACTGGCGCGAGGCAACCGCAGAGGGCGACCAACACCATGAGACGAGAACGACTCATCGGGGCTCCATCGTGCAGAGGTGCGCTTCTTGTGGCTTGCGTTTCAGCGGAATATGGTTAACTCAAGTGAGTGAGTAAGTTAACTCAACACAGTGAGATGATCTGTATGTCTTTTCAACGCAACCAGTTACGATTGCTAGTATCGCGCCTGACGGAGCCTCGTCGCTTCATACAGGTACTGGCCGGACCACGGCAGGTTGGCAAGACGACCGTGGCCCGGGCCGCAGTCGCACAGATCGCGAGCCCCAGCCTCTTCGCCTCGGCGGACGATCCAGGACTCCCCGCGACGGAATGGCTCCAAAGCATTTGGTCGCGCGCGCGCGAACTCGCACGCGGAGCGTCCGGTACCGGTGCGGTGCTCGTGTTAGACGAAGTGCAGAAAATACCTGGGTGGGCGAACACGGTGAAGGCGCTGTGGGACGCCGACACCGCACAGGCGATCGATCTCCACGTCGTATTGCTCGGCTCCGCCCCCCTGCTGGTTGGCGCAGGACTCACTGAGTCGCTGGCGGGCCGATTCGAGGTGCTGCGATTCCCACACTGGTCGCTGTGGGAAATGCGTGCGGCATTCGGCGTCTCCCTCGACGAGTTCGTGCTGTTCGGAGGATATCCAGGTGCGGATCCGCTGCGCCCGACACCCGAACGATGGTCGGCATACATTCGGGACGCCATCATCGAACCGACGATCGCGCGCGATGTGCTGACGATGACGCGTGTCGATAAGCCCGCGCTGTTCCGGCAACTGTTCGACCTGGCCTGTGCGTACTCGTCGCAAATTGTCACGTGGGAAAAACTTGTCGGCCAGCTGCAGGACGCGGGCAATACGACGACACTTGCGCACTATGTGGAACTGCTCGCGGGTGCTGGGATGATCACGGGGCTCAAGAAATACTCCGGTGCGTCAGTGCGAAAACGGGGATCGAGTCCCAAGCTACAGGTCTTCAACACGGCGCTCATCACCGCGCAGAGTCGGCTTCCGATGCACGCATTTCGCGACGATCCGGCACGGTGGGGGCGACTCGTCGAATCGGCCGTCGGTGCGCACTTGGTGAACGTCGCGATGGATGGTCGACTCGAAGTCACGTACTGGCGGGAGCGCGACGACGAGGTGGATTTTGTGATTCGGACGCCAAGTCGCACGGTCGCGATTGAAGTGAAAAGTTCGGCGCGTGCACCGACACAAGCGGCGTGGATTGCGCTGCAACGCCGCTACGCCATCGACCGGTTCATGGTGGTAGGCGGCGAGGACATTTCGGTCGAGGAGTTTCTGCTCTCGGCGCCGGAGACGATGTGACGGTCTGACCATTCGTCGAAATACCTGAATTCTTGACGGCCGTAGACCGTCAAATATTCACTAAGTTGTCGGCATGATACCGACAGTATCCACGATATTCTCCAACACATTCATGAAAGAGCGGGCTCAATCGAGTTGACTACTGACTGACCGGTCAGTAAATAACGGTATGTGCCGCGCCGCCGTCGCTCCAAAACCGAGAATCAAATGACTGACTCGTCAGTCAAACACGAGCATGCGACGGTCCGCACGGACCTGCGGACCCGTCGGCCAGCCGAGGAACGCGAAGCCCAGATCATCGAGGCCGCGTTCACGGCATTCGCCGCCGACGGACTGGACGAGACCCGGCTTGAGGACATAGCCCGCATCGCCGGAGTCGCGAAGGGCACCATCTATCTGTACTTCCCCAACAAGGAAGCGCTGTTCCGCGAAATGATCCGCCGCACGGTGGTGGTGCGACTTGACGCCCTGGAACGCGCACCGCACGCCGCCGACGCGCTCACCGACTTCCTTCGCATCGTGAAGACGTATTGGCAGTACGTCTGCGAGCCGGACTTCCCGGTGCTCTACCGGTTAGTCACCGGTGTGCTACCACGGCTCCCTGAGCTGAGCGAATTCTTCGCCGAACGCGTGTCGCTGCGCTGGCAACGCCTCCTCCAGTCCAGCATCGACGCCTGCGTGCGAGACGGCGTGTTCGGCGCAGCACAGGCACCACAGTCGGCGCGCATGCTGCACGCCTTGCTCATGCAACACGCCCTCATGCGCGCCAATCCCACCCTCTGCAATGCCATTGGGTTACAGGACGCAGACGCGGTCATTGAGCGAGTGCTCGGCTTCTTCATGGCGGCACTGCATCCCCATGCATCACCCCCTATCAATCCCGATGTCTCGATCCACTGAGTCACTTTCACGGCGCACACGGTTGGCACTGCTCGTCGCTTGCGCCGCACCGCTCCTTGCGCTGCACGCGCAAAGCCCGAGCGCGCCCATCGCACTCAGCTTGGGCGACGCGGCGCGACTCGCAGCACGTCAGAGTCTGCCCACGCAAGGCGCATTGCTGCGCGCCGATGCCGCAGATACACGCGTCACCCAACGTCGAGCGGACCTGCTGCCAAACCTGTCCGGCACCGCCGAAACCAACAGCCGCACGTTCAACACGGCGACGCTCGGCCTCAACTTTCCAAGCGCACCAGGGCAGGCTCCGTTCTTCGATCCCAATGGGGAAGTGATTGGACCCGTGCCGACCACCGATTTTCGCGCACACATCCAGCAGAACATTTACGATCCGTCCGTCAACGCGCGGTTGCGACTGGCGCGACAGCAGGCCGTTGCCACGCGAAGCGAAGCGTCGCAAGTGGGGGAAGCGTCCGCTGCGCAGGCCGCCGTGGCGTACGTGCGTGTGTTGCGTGCCGCCGCTGCGCTGGACGCGCGCGCGGCCGACTCTGCACTGGCCGCGGACCTCTCGCGCATCGCGCGCGAGACGCTGCGCGCTGGCACGGGCGTTGCACTCGACGTCACGCGAGCCGAGTCGCAATTGGTCGCCATCCGGTCACAGCTGATCAGCGCCCGTGTCGAGCGTGAGAAAGCAATGCTCGATTTGCAACGCGCGCTCAATGTCTCCTACGACGTGCCGGTTCGTCTCACGGATGGACTTGACGCAGACGACACGGAATTGCCGACGGCATCGGTCGCGTTGTCGACTGCGCTCGCCAAGCGGCCAGAACTCGCGCTGCTCGAGCAACAGATCACGTCGGCGCAGCTCAGCTCACGCGCCGTGCGCGCGGAACGACTTCCCAGTGTGAGCGCTATCGCGGACAACGGCTTTATCGGCAAGACCATCGCCAACCCACTGAATACATGGACGTGGGGCGTCCGCGTGACTGTCCCGGCGTTTGATGGAGGGCGCCGCAGTGCACGCATTCGCGAACAGGGCAGCGTCGAACGCGAACTGGAAACTCGGCGCAGCGACGTGGTGGCGCAGGTTGGCCTTGACGTGCGCACTGCGCTGTTGGACGCGGCTGCCACGCGCGAAGCAGCAGCCGCAGCACGCGAGCGACTTGCGCTGGCGGAGCAAGAGGTGTCACAAGCGCGCGATCGGTTCACGACCGGCGTGAGCGGCAATCTCGACGTGACACAGGCGCTTCTGGCACTCAGCGCCGCACGCTCGCAGTTGGTCGACGCCCTGGCGTCACGCCAGTTGGCCCGCATTTCGATCGCTCGCTCGCAAGGCGCTCTCACGTCGCTTCGCTAGCACGTCGATTGCACCGCGAATACGTCATTCAATATTTCGTTCACGCTCACGGATTCAGTCATGACCACGCAAGTACGCCCCGAGATCACCACCAGCGCTTCGTACGATTCACCAACGCCAACGCCCACGCCTGCTGTGACAAAAACAGCGCCTGCGAAGCGCAACCTGCTGCCGTTCATTCTTGGCGCACTGGTACTCGTCGGCGGGTATTGGACGTTCACGTCGCTCTCATACGCTGCCGCCCATGAGAGCACAGACAACGCGATGATTGATGGGCACGTGTTGCCGGTGTTGGCCAAGGTTGGCGGATTCGTCACCGCGGTCACGGTCGCCGAGAATGATCGCGTGGCGCAGGACGCGCCTCTGGTGTTGATCGATGATCGCGAGTTCAAGGTGCGACTTGCCCAGATGGATGCAGATCTTGCCGCGGCGCGCGCTGCGGTGGACGGCCGAGCTGGTACGGGTCAGGCGCAGGCGATGGTGGAGGCGGCATCTGCGCAAACGGCCGTGCAGGGCGCAAACATTGACGCCGCGCAGGCGCAGGTGGTGAAGGCGGAAGCGGATTTGGCACGCTATGCCGACTTGGCGGCGAAGAATATCGTCAGCCAGCAGCAGTTGGATGGCGCCAAGGCCCAGGCGGCGGCAATGCGCGCGCAGCTGGTGGCAGTGCAGCGTCAGGCAACGGCGGCAGGCGCCAACGTCACGGGGATGCAAGCGGGCGTTCGATTGGCGCTCGCGCGCTTGGGTGCGGCGCTTGCGTCGCGTGACAACGCCGCATTGCAACTCTCGTTCACAAGCATTGCGGCGCCAACGGGTGGCACCATTAGCAAGAAGCTGGTCGAAATTGGTCAGCTGGTGCAGCCTGGGCAAACACTGATGAACATTGCGTCCGACACCGGACTGTTTATCACCGCCAACTTCAAAGAGACGCAGCTCGACAAGCTTCGCGTGGGACAGTCGGTAAAGCTGACGGTCGACGCCTACGGTGGCGCCGACATTGAGGGTGTGGTGCAGAGCATCAGTGCGGCGACCGGTGCGCGTTTCACGCTGCTGCCACCGGACAACGCGAGTGGCAACTTCACGAAGGTGGTGCAACGTGTGCCCGTGCGGATTCGCATCACGAAAGGCCTCGATGCCGTTCGTCCGCTGCGCATTGGGTTGAGTGTGGTTGCGCACGTCAGCACGAAGTAGCACGCGAAGCGCGAGTCACGATTTTATGACATCCGCAACTCTGCCGCAGCGTGCGGTCGCGTCGTCGACCACGATAGATCCGTACGCCAACCGCTACTGGATTGCCGCTGCGGTCACGTTGGCGGCCGTACTCGAACTCGTCGATACGTCGATCGTCAACGTTGCCGTGCCGCACATGATGGGCAATCTCGGCGCCACACTCGACGAAATTGCGTGGGTGAGCACGGGCTACATCATTGCGAACGTGATTGTGATTCCGATGTCGAGCTGGCTGTCGAACTGGTTTGGACGGCGCAACTATCTCACGGGT
>JANMKU010000249.1:0-5530 GCA_031372205.1 Gemmatimonadaceae bacterium
GCATTGCGCAACGGCGCACCGAGTGTTTGACCCGCAATCGCCACACCGTAGTTCTGTCCAATAGCACCGCCGCCGAGCCCGCGAATCGCGCGGCCGCGATAGGCCTCGCCGCGCAATGACATCCCGCGACTGAGGCCAACGCGCAGGCTCAGTGCGACCGCCTGATGTGTCGACAACGTGTCACCCGACGTACGCGACCACCCACGATGTACTCCAACGCCGATCTCGCCGTGTTGATCATCAGGCGCGTCGTCCTTCCCCCAGCGCAGACGCAGGCGACCCTCCAGTGCGGGACGCGCAGAACGATCACCGGCGTCGACGCCGTCAAAATCCGTAGTGTGAACGTCACCCGTTGTCGCGGCAAGCAGCGCCACTTGCGCACCCCAGCGAACCGTGGATGCGCGCACTCGCGTGATCATCACGTCGTGCGATACGCGAACTTGCGGTATCCAGTTCCACAGATTGCCGGCGGCCGCAAAGCCTGGCACACCGATCGTGGCGAGACTCTTTGGGTCGACGTCGGCAATCAGCGGCGCGTCGGCGCCGAGCATTAATTCCGTACGCGGCCAGAGGAGCTGCGCATGGGCCGTCCGCAGGCGTGGGCGGGGCGTCGGAAACGCATCGACACCAGGAGTCGGCGCTGCAAAGAAATCCACATCCACGTCGCCGATGAATGCGCCGCCGAGCACACTATCAACGCCGAGCGACGCACCGAGCACGGTCTGACGGATTGACGCGCCAACGATGCGTGCACCCGCCGTGCCGTTTCGGCCTCCCGATGCTGGCGCATCCGTCTCTCGGACGAAGAACGGCAATTCGGTGTTGTTCATGCGTGCGTTGGACGTGAACGCATTGGTCTGCACTCGACCCGACAGCTCCAGTTGCAAGCGCGATCGTGTCTTGACCGCAGAACTGGCCTCGGTGACGAGTTGGCGACGCAGCAGCGCAATGGCATCTTCCGCGCGCGCCAGACGTGCCGACAACGAGTCGACCACGCGCGCGGTGGAGTCGTGCTGCGCGGACGACGATGAGCCTTGCGCCCGGAGCACGTTGGGCGCGCACAGTCCGAGCACCAGCAACAGCTGTCGCGCGTGGGCCACTCCGTTGACTGGTCGCATACAACTAATCAGTGATGCTTCGCGAACGCACGCAATGCGCGCCGGAGTGTGCACACGGCGGCGACGCCTGCATCGTCAGTGCGGCGCAGGCGATCTGCGGAACCTCACGAGTTCCGCTGCCGTTGCCTCTCCAACGAGGAATTCACCGCTTTCCCGTGACGGCCAGGTGAGCACCGTTTGCGCACCATCCGTCACCGCCATGGGATGTCCCGCCGCGAACGCGCGTCGAACCTCTGACGGCCTGAAGAGGAGTTGTTCCGACACGACGTAGTGCAGCAACAGCTGGTCATTCCACCGATACGCCAGTACGGCGGCCGGCTCGCCGTCCAACACCGTCGTCCACGCTGCCAATAGGCTGAGCTGTTCGGACGACAACGGTTGCACCGAGAACGGCAGCGCGGCGCGAACTGCAGCTAAATCACGTGCTCGACCAGGCAGATCCAGTGCCGTCACGCGCCGATAGTCGGCGAGCACCGCGGAGAAAAGCGCGACTGACGGCAGGGGCACCGTGCTAATGATGCTGGGTATGGGCGTGGTTGATGGCGCTCTGATCGTCCATGCGAACACCGTTACGAGCGCGATCGCACTGAGGGTAGCGAGTGCGCGCACATAGCGTCCCGAGAACGGCACCGTGTGGTGCTCAGCACGTGAGCGATCCGCCGGCATCTGCACGATCGGTGCGGCCGCAATGGTCGTCGTCACACGCGCCAGCAGCGCCGCCGGCGCACGCGACAGCGGCTCCGTTTCTAGACGTTGTGCGATTGCGCGGTGCGACAGTAACTCGCGTCGGCAGCGCGTGCACCCGAGCAAGTGCGCGTCAATCTGCGAGACCGTCTCTGCCGGCAGCTCCTGGTCGGCATACGCCGCGAGCATCATAGCCAGCCGCTGATGACGTTCCTCGCGGGTTGCCTCGTCGATCGTCGCGTCGAGCGAGTGCGGATGTGCCGTCGGATCGCCTCTCATTTCCGCGTCCGGTTACCCGTGGACTTCAACACAGCGCTCTGTGCCGCGTCGCCGACGCCGAGCGGCCACGCCGCGCGGTTAAGCACGATGGCGCCCGCGAGGAGACGACGGCCACGCGAGATGCGACTCATTACCGTACCTATGGGCACCTCGGTAATGTCTGCAATTTCGTGATACTTGAACCCGTCAATGTCGTGCAGCTCGACCGCGGTAGCGAAATCGTCCGGCAAGTCAGACAGTGCCTTGCGCAGGACTTCGCGGTCGATGCGTGCAACGACTTCCGTAAACACGAAATCGGCGTCGCTACCCACCAACGCCTCATGCGCGTCTTCGAGACGCGTAATCGAGACCAGTTGGCGGCGCCGCCCTTCCTTTTCGAACGCATCGCTGAGCACGGTGCGGAGGATACGAAAGAGCCAGGAGCGCACGCGCGACTCGTCACGCAGCTCAGCGAATGCACTCCATGCGCGAAGACACGCGTCCTGCACCGCGTCCTCCGCGTCGCCGGTTGCGTTGGTACGCCGTTTGGCGAAGCCAAGCAACCGGTCGAGATGCGGCAGGACGAGCGCGTGGAACCGTGCCTGACGGGCGTCCAGCGCCGGATCGACGTGTGCGACCGTCATCGAACGACCAAGCGACAGCGAGCGTGACGGTCTTGGGTGAGTTACGGTGTGCCGAGCGTGCCGCGGATCTCGCCACCGGGATTCGCCGTTGTATGGATGTTGACGTAGGCGTTCCCGTTTCGCATCAACACAAACAGTGAGTCCATCGATACGCCGGCATTCCGAATCGCAGACGCCGTAAAGGTGCCGGTCAGCACACCGCTGGTGGTGGTCTGCGGCGTCGTCAGCAAGTCGACAATCACGGCGGCAGCGACATTGTTGCCACCCGGCGCATGGATGTGCAGACCGGTCGGTGCGCTGGTGATGCCCTGATACGCGATGGTGTACGACACGGTGGCGCCATTCACTGTGAAAACGGCAGAACCGTTGCCCGTCGTCGCATTCGCTGTCGGGCGCTCGTTCGCGCCGTTGACGCTGCCGGCGAAGAAAGTTGGCGCCTGTACCAGGATAGAGCCCGTCATCCCCGCGTGAATCGTACAGACATAGGCGAACGTTCCAGCAGTGGCGAACGTGCGCGCCACCGAAGCGTTCGACGTCGCCGCGATACTCGCCGGCGCATTGGCCGCACTGAACGTCACCGTATGCGCCGTGCCAGCGATGGCCCACGTCGCCGTGCCGCCAACGGCAATGGTTGCGCTGGCGGGCGTGAACTGCAGGCCGGTGGTCGCAGCAATTGACGCCGTAGTTGGAGAGGACGCTGGCGCCACTACGGTCACAGCGGCCGTTCCCGTAGACGTCACGCCGTCTTTCGTGAGCGATCCCGTGATCGTGGCCGAGCCCGGCGCGATGCCAGTCACAACACCGGCGGCACTCACAATCGCCACAGTGGCCGTGCCGGTGCTGAACGTGAAGCCAGTGGTGCCGGCGATCGCCGCCCCTTTGGCGTCTCGCGCCGATGCCGTCAACGCACTCGTCGCCCCAATCCCGATTGACGGTGCCGCTGCCGTCAGTCCGACACTGGCGAAGACTTGCGCAACCGTGAGACTGACGTTGGCCGACGCCGCGCCACTCGTCGCCGTAATGGTTGCCGAACCGTTGCCCGTCGACGTAACGGTGGCCGAACTGCCGGAACCAACGACGGTGAGCACCGCGGGGTTGCTCGACGCCCACGTGACCGATGCGTTCGGCAGTGTCGCAGCATTCGCATCCTTCACCACCGCTGTGACCGTGCGTGTGTCGCCGATTGAGGCAATCGATGTCGTACTCGAGGGCGTCAATACGATGGACGCCGCGACTGCAACGGCGGTACCGCCGTCGCTACTCCCACATCCGCTTCCCAGCAGCGCCGTGACGGCGATCATCGTGGTCATCGTACAGCTGCGAAGTCCATGGCGCATTGTGCGTCCCCTGTAAGTTGGTGTCCCGGTCATCACGTCACCCACAAATGCACTCGAGCATGGTGACGGCCGGAGTCGGCGCTTTATTCCGCGGGGCGTCCGCTTGCCTTTCTCGTCCCGCCCACGATAGCGTCTATCATGTTCTCTCCCTGTACCGCCCCGGCGCTAGTCGGCCCCGAACGAGGAATGCGCCGTCCGTCACGCAGCATGTTACGCTGGCCAGTGAGACTGTCCTTGGTCGCGGGTGCGGGTTTCGCGTTGTGCGCGCGCGAGGGGACGGCGCTGTGCGCGCAGTCGCCGCCGACCCCGTCTCGTGCGACAAGTGGCGACCTGCTCGGCAGCGGCGTCTCCGTAACGCTGGCCGCCCAGCGCCGCGGCGGCCTGCGCGACGTACGGTATAACCTCCACCTCGACGTCGGGCGCGGCGACACAGCGACCGGCCGAGTGACGGTCACGTTTATCCGGACGCAGTCAGCGGACGCGATCCTCGATTTTCGGGGTCTCGCGCTGTCCAGCGCACGCGTGAACGCCGTCGCTCTCGATGCTCGCGACCCTGCGCTATGGAATGGGGCCCATATCCGGATCCCCGCTCGACACCTACGGGCCGGAGCGAACCAGCTGCAGTTCGCGTTCGCCGTCCCAGTCGCGTCGGCCGGCGCAAGCATTATCCGCACACATGATGTCACCGACGGGGCAGACTACCTCTACACCCTGCTCGTCCCCTCCGACGCGAACCTGCTCTTTCCGTGCTTCGACCAACCAGACCTCAAAGCACGGGTCACGTTTGCGGTCACGACGCCACGAAACTGGCGCGCGCTTGCCAATGGGCGCCCGACTCGCGTCGACAGCACCAGCAGTTCGCTCACGCATCACTTCGCCGAGACCGCACCACTCAGCACCTATTTGATTGCCTTTGCTGCCGGCCCGTGGCGCACGGTGACGCGCGCGTTTCCCATCGTTTCTGGCGCCGCACCAACGCCTATCTCGGCGTGGTCGCGGGCTTCGCGGGCGAGTGAAGTGGAAGCAGATACACTGCTAGCGATGAACGCGCGGGCGTTGCGCTGGCTTGGCGACTGGTTCGGTGTGTCGTACCCGTTCGACAAGTTCGACTTCTTGCTTGCGCCGGCCTTTCCATTCGGAGGCATGGAACACCCCGGCGCCATTTTCTACAATGAGGAGAGCTTCATCTATCGGGAGCGGCCGACGCTCTCGCAGCTGCTCGGCCGACAGGCCACCACGTTTCACGAGGTCGCGCACCAATGGTTTGGCGACTACGTGACGATGCGATGGTTTGACGATCTGTGGCTCAAGGAAGGGTTCGCGACGTACATGGCGGCCAAGATGCAGGCGTCACTCGAGCCTTCGTCCAACGCCTGGAAAACGTTCTATCTGCGCAACAAGCCGGTCGCTTACGCAACGGATGCGACCGCCGGCACCACTCCGGTGTGGCAATCGCTCGCCAATCTCGATCAGGCCAAGAGCAACTACG
>JANMKU010000261.1:0-9744 GCA_031372205.1 Gemmatimonadaceae bacterium
CTGACGTCGGGTAGTTGAGCCACGCGCTGCGGGCCGTCATTCTCCGGGATGGCGGCCCGTCGTGCGAGGGTGGCGCGGGTTTGGACAGCGTCCGATAGCATTGCCCGGCTTTACACACGGCCTTCCGTGCAGCAACCTCAAGGAACCCTCGAACGGAGCAAGTTGTGAAGGACTCGCAGCTGAACGCCTTGATCAAGAAGATGGCGGCCAAAGCCGCACAACCGAAGAAGCAGCCTCGCCCGTCGTTTGATTCGACGCTCGAAGCAACGCGCGGCGACAAAGAACCTCTCGCCGGTTCTGAGGCAGAGGAGATCTTCAAGGAGATGAAGCGGCGCGAGTTCTAATGCGAATGGCCGCGCAGACATATCGGCACGCCGTGCGCTTCGCGTCACAGATCACCGCGCGTCTCGCGTTGTTGGTGTTGATCGCTTGCACCGACAGCAAAGCGCCAGACCGTGCTGGTGCTTCGACGGGTGCGAATACCGGCGTCGATTCCGGCGTGTGGAGTGACGGAGACGAAAAGTCCACGTGGACCGCCACACGCGACGACGCCAACACATGGCGTATTGACGAAGCCGCGCAATTCGGCGACGACGGACGCGCCGCCCGCCGCTTTCTGTTCGATAGTATGGGTGCGCTGCGAACCGTGTCTGACGAGAAGCAGCAAACGGCGCAGCGCGGCAATGCGACGCCTGGCCTCATGCACTCGGTGCTGCAGCTGGAGTTTACGGGTGACAGCGCGACGCGCGTCAGTAAGCAGGTGGACGGCACCGACCGCAGCGTGCAGCCATTCGAAATCGAGAATACACGGCGGCACGCGCAACAACTGTGGACGCTGGCTCGGCAGCGCGTTTCACGCCCCTGAATAACTTCCGCCATGACTGACTTCGAAAAGCTGGGTGCGTTCTACCTCGGCAAGCGCTTCGACCTCGCCACGCGTACGCGGAGCGAAGACCTCGTATTGTATGACTCGAAAGACCTGACGACACACGCCGTGATCATCGGCATGACCGGCAGCGGCAAAACCGGTCTTGGCATCGGGCTTCTTGAAGAGGCGCTCATCGACAAGGTGCCGATTATCGCCGTCGACCCGAAGGGCGATCTTGGCAACCTCGCGCTTCGCTTCCCGAATCTCGCGCCGTCCGATTTCCGCCCGTGGGTAGATCCACAACAAGCGTCCAACGCTGGTGCCACAGCCGATGCGTTCGCCGAGTCGCAGGCAAAACTGTGGAAGGATGGACTCGCCAGTTGGGGTGAAGACGGTGCGCGCATTCAGCGTTTGAAAGACGCCGCCGATGTCACCATCTATACGCCGGGCAGCACAGCTGGACGTCCACTGTCACTGCTGCGCGCATTTGTCGCGCCACCGGCTGCACTGCGTGAAGACGGTGAAGCACTCCGTGAACGCGTCGACGCCACCGCGACCAGTGTGCTCGCGTTGCTCGGCATCGACGCCGATCCTATCGCGAGCCGCGAACACATCCTGCTCGCCAATCTGCTGTCGGCCGCATGGACGGAAGGACGCGACCTCGACCTCGCGGGGATCATTGGCGGCATTCAATCACCGCCGTTCACGCAAGTGGGCGTGATGCCACTCGACACGGTGTTTCCTCCGAAGGATCGGATGGAATTCGCCATGAAGTTGAACAACTTGCTGGCCGCCCCCGGCTTTCAGAACTGGCTCAAAGGCGAACCACTGAGCACGGCCAACCTGTTGTACGACGCGAACGGCAAGCCAAAAGGGTCGATCATTTCGATCGCGCACTTGGGCGATGCCGAACGCATGTTTTTCATGACCCTGTTGCTCGCCGATATTCTGGCGTGGGTACGTTCGCAGCCCGGCACCGGATCGTTGCGGGCGATTCTCTACATCGACGAACTGTTTGGCTACATGCCGCCGGTGGCGAATCCGCCGTCCAAAGTGTTGCTGCTGACATTGCTCAAGCAGGCGCGCGCCTTTGGACTTGGCGTGGTTGTCGCCACACAAAATCCCGTCGACCTCGACTACCGCGGCCTCTCCAACACAGGCACGTGGTTCATTGGCCGACTGCAAACGGAACGCGACAAGATGCGCGTCATGGAGGGGCTTGAGGGTGCGAGCGGCGGCCAGCCGTTCAATCGCGATACGATGGAGAAGACGATCGCGGGGCTCGGCAAGCGCGTCTTTCTCCTGCACAGCGTGCACGAGGCGGCACCAATCACCTTCGAGACGCGCTGGACCATGTCCTACCTCGCCGGTCCGATGACCCGCGAGCAAATCAAGACGCTGCAAGCGCAGACACCAGCGCCTCCGTCATCATCTGGCACGAGCACGTCGAGCGCGGCAGATACTGCGACCATTACCGCGGCAACGGGTGGCGGCCTGTCGTCGCTCGACGCCACACCGGCATCGCACGCTCCGGTCTTGCCGCCAGATGTGCCGCAGTTCTTTGTGCCGCCCAGTGGTGAGAGTGGCGCACTGCAGTACAACCCGGCCATCCTGGCCGTCGCTGAGGTGTCGTTCAGCAGTGCCAAGCTTGGCGTTACCGAGCAACGTCGTGTGACGCTGCTCGGGTCGATGGACGACGGGCCGATCACTCTCGAATGGGATGGCGCCGAGCGCGTCGAACTCGACGTCAACGCACTGGAACGCTCGGCGCGCGATCATGCGTCGTTTGGCGTGCTGCCCAACGTCGCGAGCAACGCCAAAAGCTACGCCGCGTGGGGGAAGTCGTTCCAGAAATGGATCGTCGTCAATGAAGAAGTGGAGTTACTCAAGAGCCCAGCACTCAAGCTCACATCGAATGCTGGAGAATCGGAGCGGGACTTTCGGATCCGCTTGCAGAACATCGCGCGCGAGGGGCGCGATGGAAGTGTCGAGAAGCTGCGCGGCAAGTACGCGACCAAGCTCGCGGCGCTGCAAGAACGCATTCGCCGCGCGCAGGACGCGGTCGCGCGCGAACAGTCGCAGGCGAGTCAAGCCAAGGTGGACACGATGATCTCCGTTGGCAGCGCTATTCTGGGCGCCGTATTCGGCCGCGGAAAGATTTCAGCGACGACCGTGAGTAAGGCGGCAACGGCCGTGCGCGGTGCTGGGCGCGCCGTGCAGCAAAGCGGTGACGTGAATCGCGCGTCGGAAAGTGTTGAGGCACTGCACGCGCAATACGCGGCGCTCGAGACCGCACTGCAAGAGGAGATCGACGCGCTGGCGGCCGGTTACGATGCGCAGCAGGAAGAACTGGAGCGCACGTCCATCAAGGCCAAGAGTGGCGACGTGCGTGTGCAACTGGTCGCGTTGGCCTGGGTTCCATACGCCAAGAACGCGTCGGGCATCGTTACCGCAGCGTGGCGGTAACGGTTTCCACCAACGGTCACACCGCGCTGACGCAGTAGGCGATGAGAATGGCCAGCAGGAACGCGAGGCCGGCCTGCCCGACTGACGACATGTCCAATCGCAGGGCGTGCGACGGCACGGGTTTCTTTTCGTCTGGTGCGCGCATGGCGGGAGTCCTGGTGGCAGAGTGTGAGGAACAGACGCCCCAGCTCTGCGATCCGTCACGGCCGTCGGATGACGGCCTTCGCCGCGCCGCGGACCGAGTCCTTGGCTGCGGCTAAGGTTGAGTCTCTCGCTTGGACGGCGAGCAGATTGCCCTTCGCCTGACTGTTCAGCGTCCAGTCAAAGCGGGTCTCGCGCAACCCGAAAGTCCCTTTCTCAAGGCGTGTCTTGAGCTCACCGTCGGCCCAGTGCGCAAGGAAGCCCCCGAGCTCCGGACGTGTCGCTCCAAAGTCATTGCGATAGTAGGTGAAAATAGGACTGAGGGCGACGCGGAATCCGCGTTGATCGAGGCGATTCTTTCCCGGCGACGCGAGGAGGAATCGTCGACCCTGGTCGTCCAACTGCTCCTCAAGCCGAGCGCCGGTGTACGCCTCACTGCGCAGCGGAGGACACCCCACGGCCGCGTACACCAGCGCGAAGTGAATACGCGGCTCGCTGAACTCCTTGCGGATGATCGCGTGCTCGACGTCGTCGAGGGTGAGGGTGCGACCGGCCGCGTGCACGACGGGCGCGCTCCACGGACCCTTGAGCTGCAGCACGCCAAATGTTTTTTCGATGTTGCGAATGGATTCCGTCTCGGCGTGCGAGGCCACAAGCTGAATGGTGAAGGCATTGTAGACGTTGATCCAGAACGCGAGCCGTTCGTCGTCATCGAGCGTTGCGACACGGACGCCGTCCAGCGACGCAAGGTACCGCGCAAAGGACGCGTCACCACGAAACGCCGCGTAGTCCACGAACCCGTCGACGACATAGCGCCGCAACAACGCATCGAATGCGGAGTGATCGACGACTGCCGAGTGCGACACAGGTTGCGCTGACACAGGCTTCGCAGACGCGGGTTGCGCCGACACGCCCGAGGCCATCCCGACACACACGGTGAGCGTCGCCACGAAAACGCGAGATCGGAGGCTCGCGCAGCGGAAGTGTCGAGCGGAATCACGCATGGAGAATGCCGGTGAAAGTCGAAGTACCCGCGTCTCACGTTCATAGTGCTTCTCAGTGACACTGACGGTCACGCTGGAAATATGCAAGCGACATCGTGGCCAACCGACGATATGTTTCGGCATACTCTCACCTGCGCAATGGCTCCTACGTGGTTACTCGGCACCTGGCGTCTCCTGCGCGCCGATCCGGAACTGGATTTCGCTCCGGGGGTGCGCATGGAATTTTGTGACGCCGGCCAGCTCCGGTATCACGTTGACGTTGGCGGTCGCGATCAGGTGGTCTCGCTGATCTATCGGGTGGAAGGCGATCAGCTGCACACGGAAAATCCGGAGTCGCCGCACGCCATGTCGGTCCGATTTTCACACGGTGCTGGTGACGTGTTGGTGCTGGACTTCGTCGGTCCCCGGGCGATACTGATCCGCGAATCGGCAACGCCATTGTCGGCGCCGCCGATTCAGTAGTCCGCGCACCATCCCCCTACTTCCTGCCCAGTCACCCGCCCGTTCGCATGCCAACGCTCTCCGAACGATATCCATCCGTGCCGTGGATCGCTCCGTTCGCCGTATTCATGGTGCTCCTGGCGCTCGCGCCATCGCTGCCGTTTGGACAACCCTGGGAATCCATCCTTCGGGTAACCGTGCTCACGCTGGTGTTGGTCACGCTGTCGGGCAACGTGATTCGTTCATTGCGCATTCGCTATGCGTTGCCGAGCCTTGCCCTTGGGGTCGCCGTGTGCGCAATGTGGGTGGCGCCCGACCTGCTGGTGCCGGGATGGCGCACGCATTGGTTGTTTCAGAACAGCGTGACGGGCACCCTCAAAACGTCGATCGCACCAGAAGAACTCGCGAACCCATTGGTGGTCGTGCTGCGTATCGTGCGCGCCGCACTCCTGGTACCGATTCTCGAAGAGTTGTTCTGGCGCGGATGGCTGCCACGCTGGATCGTCAACACCGATTGGCAAAAGGTGCCGATTGGCACCTACAACACGCTGGCGTTCGTTGGCACGGCATTGCTCTTTGCCAGTGAGCACGGCCCCTACTGGGAAGTTGGGTTACTGTGCGGCTTGATCTACAACTGGTGGCTCTGGCGGACCAAGTCCGTAGGTGATGTCATCCTCGTACACGCGGTGACCAACGCGGCGTTGAGCGCCTTCGTGCTTGTCACCAAACGCTACGAATATTGGATGTAGTTCAGTTGCCGAACACCACCGGTAGCACACCCTGACGAATGTCACGTGCGCCAGCCGCGACCCCTGACCCAACCGCCAGCGCGGCCGCAATTGCGGTGCCAATGCCAACGAACGGCAGGATTGGCACGATCACCAGCGACGCGAGAAACACGGCGGCACCTGCCAGCCACGGTGCCGACCCTTTCTGCACTGCATCGACGTATCGAAGGCGATTGCGGACGAAGCGCCGAGTCCCACTGTGCAGCACGATGGCGACAATGCTGGCAACGACGAACGAAATGAGGAATGCGAACATGGTAAGCATGGTTATCTCCGGTGAATTCTGGCGATACGCACGCCACACAGCGAGGCTCAGGATTGGCACGTCGCGCGGCGCTTGCTTTTACCATAACGCGACCGAACCGGAGAGGTTTCACTGCCGCGCGTTCGTGTCGTTCAGATACGCGTAGTGCTACGGATGCGGCCAGTCAGGCTACCGACGACCCGGCATGTCCACCTTGGTGTAATGCGATGGAATGACGAAGAGCGCACTGCTCAACTTCCGCTTCTCGATCTTCTTCACCTCAAGCGCCACTTTGCCATCCGCGCCCGTCACCTTGAGCGGAAAGCCACCGTCCGCGGCCAGACCACGTTGCCATGCGGGTGCACCCTTTCCGCCGAGCCGCACGGCGTTCAGGATGTTGAGAAACGGTCCGAGTCCTTGCGCCATACAGACGTCAGTGACGTCGGTCCCCGTCTCGACTCTGACGTGCTCACATACGGTACCGGCGATGGTTTCCCGTTTTCCCGTGCGGGTAATCTTCGGCTCCACGGCAGTCACACCAGTGGGCACGCCGTCGAGGCTTGACGGCAGCTCCATGTAGATGCTCTGCGCGTCGATCACGATGTAGATCTTGTTCTCCGCCGGCATGCTGATCATCGACATGGCTCCCATCGGTCCGGCGGCATTGACGCGAACCCCGCGCGTACCGCGCGTAAAGAATTCAACGTCCTGTGGCACACCGTTCGCCGCGAGTCCGCTGAACTGCATGGTGATGAGCCCTTCGAAATTCTGCGCGGCAACTGAAGTCGCCATGACGAGCAGGCCCGTCGTGATCGCCGCAACACGCGTACCCAGTCTGCAATTGACCATGGAGAGGAACAGTAGAAGTGGAAGAACACTGACCTGACTCAACCGATGCCGGACTTCATGGCGCGCAGGACAAGCTCGGTGAAACGGTCAATCTCGTCCAGTGTGGTGTACACGTTGGGTGTCACGCGGATCCCGCTGAACTCCGGATGCACGATGGGCGTTTGCGTGATGCGATGCTGCCCGTGCAACCATCCGCCGAGTTTCACGGGATCGAGACCATCGACAGCAAAGTTCCCGATACCGCCACCCCAGGGCGAGTTCATCGGTGTGAGCATCGTGACGCGTCCGTTGCCTTCCGCGATGAGCCGCTTCGCCCAGCGGTCGCGCAGGTACACCAGTCGCGCAAACTTGCGCCCCGCACCAATGGCGCGATGAAACGCGAGTGAGACGGCAATCGCGTTGTGATTGGCGGCGGGATGTGTGCCGATCTCTTCGAATTTACGGATGTTGTCATCCTGCGTGACATCCGCACCAATGAGCGGCCACACCGATTTGAGTTTGGCCTTCCGCACGTACAGAAAGCCGGTGCCGATTGGTGCGAGCAACCATTTGTGCAGACTCGTGCCGTAGTAGTCCACGCCAAGATCGTCACGCGTGAACGGGAACTGCGCGAACGCGTGCGCACCGTCGACCACCACCTCGACATGCTTCGCGCGGGCCATCGTGACGATGTCGCGAATCGGCAGGATTTGTCCGGTGAGATTGGTGATGTGCGTCATCTCCATCACTCTCGTCCGGGGCGTGATCGCCGCTGCGAATTTATCGACGATCACTTGTGGTGAGGTCGTCGGCACCGGGAACGAAATCTCCTTCAGCACGATCCCGTCGCGACGCGCGCGTTGCCGCCACGCGTTCACCATGCGCGGATAGTTCTGGTTGGAGATAATGACTTCGTCGCCCGCCTTGAGATCCATACCGAAGATGACTGACGTCAAGGCCTCGGTGGCGTTGCGCGTAATCGCCATCTCTTCGATATCACATCCAAACTCAATCGCCAGCTCGCGGCGCACAATCTCGATGCGCGGCTCGAGGTCGCGCCACATCTGGATGACGGGTAACTCGTTCGAATAGCGCAGATCACGAAACATCTGCTCCATCACATGGGACGGAGCGGGCGAACAGCCGCCGTTGTTGAGATTGATCCATGTCCGATCCAGATCGAACGCCCGCTGGATCGGTTCCCAGAAGTCCTCGTCGCTGGCGAACGCCAAATCCTGCAGTGGGTCCCCGCGCCAGGCCGTCGCGTCCGGATTGAGGAGGGAGACGCCACGACTCTTCGCCACGTCCGCGGCATCGAGCAGGCGTCTGATGGCACCCGCCGAAAAGGTGGGCGCGAGCGCAGCGGCAACAGCGGGGGCGGCCGACACACCGGCCAGCGCGGAGACGAAATGGCGACGGTCCATGCTCTCGAAGATGGCGTGTGTTGACGTGGCGCGCGAGAGCGCCGGATCGTATCCTTGCCCTCATGCGGGACGATGCAGGGCTCACTGGGCGCTGAATTTGCGGCGGCAATCGCCAGCATCTGCTTCGGCGCGTCGGTGGTCGCGACGCGCTATGCGGTGTCACAGATTGAGCCCGTCTCGCTCGCATTTCTCCGATACGTGATCGCGGTCGCGTGTCTGTCGCCCGTGGCGCGCCGTGTCGTGCGTCGTTCCATGCCACGTCGCGACATGCTCGCGATCGGCGCCCTTGGCGCCCTCTTCTTCGGCGTGTTTCCGTGGAGCTTTAGCGCCTCGCTGACCTACATCCCGTCGTCGCGTGTGGCCATCGAACTGGCGACCATGCCGCTGCTCACGCTCCTGGTCTCCCGCATGCGTGGCTATGACCAACTCACACCGCGCACGCTCCTCGGGCAGCTGCTCGCCTTTGTCGGTTTGTCTTTCGCACTTCGGTCACCGGGTTCGTCACACGCCGTGGTGCCCAACGCCTGGATCGGCGATGTGCTCGTCGGCGTGACGGCGTGTTGCGGGGCGATCTACAACGTGTTGTCGCGACCGTACCTGAAACGCTATTCACCCATGCAGGTGACGGCGATGTCTATGGCGGCGGGCGTCGTCTTCCTCGCGCCGTTCGCTGTGTCGCATGGGGTCGTAACGGCCGTGGCCGCGTTGTCGCGATCGGCGTGGCTTGCCGTGAGTTTCCTTGGAGCAATCGGTGGAGCGCTCGGCTTCTTCCTCTGGATCTGGGCCCTGGAACGTGCGTCGCCCTCACGCGTGGCGGTGTTCTTTCCACTGAACCCGATCACCGCGATCGTGCTCAGTGCGCTGCTGCTGCACGAACCAGTCACGCGCCAATTCCTCGTTGGCCTGTGTGCGGTGCTTGGTGGGATTGTGCTGGCGAATCTGCGATCATCAGCCCGCCCCGTGTGACCGTGTGACCTCCGCCTTGAGAAACTCGGATGCGCCGAGTCCCTTCTTGATCAGGTGACGATGGACATTCTTTTCGGAGGGCGATGACGTGAGCGACGCACGACGCACGTCAGTATTTCTCGGATTGGACATCGGCACAAGCGGCGTCAAGGCGATCCTCGTCGCCGCGAGCGGCAACGTTGAAGCAGCGGTCGTCACGCCACTGACCCTGTCAACACCGCACCCGGGATGGGCCGAACAACACCCCGACGCGTGGTGGGCGGCGACGGTTGACGCCGTGCGGCGCGTGCGCGCGGCCCGACCCGACACCGACGTTGTCAGCATCGGGATTTCTGGGCAAATGCATTCGTCCACTTTTCTCGATCGCACCGGCGCAGTGATACGGCCCGCGCTGTTGTGGTGCGACGGACGCACTACGGCGGAGTGTGCGCTGATCACGGAACGGGCCGGCGGTGAGTCGCAGTTGCGCGACTGGGTGCGCAATCCGGCGCTGGAAGGATTTACGCTGCCAAAAATCTTGTGGCTGCGCGACCATGAACCGGAGGCCTACGCGCGGCTGGCCACCGTGTTGCTG
>JANMKU010000269.1:0-20166 GCA_031372205.1 Gemmatimonadaceae bacterium
CTTGAAGACCTCGTCACAGTCCTGCAGCGATTTCTGGTTCTCGCCGAGCATGAAATAGACCGTCGCGCGCTTGTTCCAGCCCTCGGCAAAGGCCGGCCGGCGCTTGATGACCTGGCTGAAGCTGGCCAGCAGGCGGCGGCGCTCGCGCTCGGAATGTCGGCTGGCTCACCGGCCACCATTCGCGTAGGCAATACGGTGATTGTCGCCGATCTGGCGTTTGATTCCATCGCGAGCATCGCCGCGAAGATCAACGCCGCGGGTGGTTCGGCATCGGTTGAGGCCGAGCAGTACGGCAACGAGACGCGCTATCGGCTGGTCGCTGACGGGAACGTGAGCGCCGTGCCGGGTGACGCGGGGAGCCAAGACGTGATCGACGCACTGGGGCTCGGGGCGGGCAAGTCCGGTGTGGTCACGCAGACGGTTGCCACCGGGGCGTACACCGACGCAGGAAACGCTGTGGCGACGACGGCGACGGCACTCGCCGGGCTCAAGCTCGATGGGGCATCGACAGCGCTCGCCGTTGGCGACGCCGTGAACATTCGCGGCTTTCGCGGAGACGGCACGGCAGTAACAATCGGTCTCGTCGTAGGTTCTGGCGATACCATGCAGACCCTGCTGGATAAGATCAACGATGCCACCACAGGGTTTGGTGCCGGCACGCGTACGGCGGCGGCGTCGCTCGGTGCAGACGGACGCATCCGCATGGCAGACAGTGTTGGGGGCGCCTCGCGCCTGAGCATGACGCTGACGTCCACGCACCTTGATGGCAGCACCGGAGCCTTGGGGACGACCATGGTCACGAACGCTGGTCGCGCTCGCGAGCTGCAGCAGGGCAAGGATGCCATTCTGCGAGTCGATGGGCGCGAATTGACCCGCAGCTCGAACAACCTCACGGACGCGATTGACGGCGTCACGCTGTCGCTGACCTCGGCGGAGCCGGGCACCAGTATCGATGTGGCGATCAACAGAGACATCGACAGCTCCGTGAATTCCGTACAGAAGTTCGCCGACGCATACAACGCCATCCGGGCGTTCTTCGATACGCAGCGCGTTGGCGGCGCGCTCGCCACGAACAGCACGTTACGCAGCATTGTCAACAGTTACTTGACGGCACTCCGAACGAACGTGTCCGCGAACACGACGTATAGCTCCCTGGCCGTGACCGGTGTTGCGCTCGATCGGAATGGGCTGCTGACAGTAGACAAAGACGCGACGAAAGCCGCGATCAGTGCGAAACCCCTGGAAGTCGAAGCGCTGTTTGGATTCAGCGGTGTTGGCGGCGCGTTTGTCACTGCCACTGATACCGT
This sequence comes from Gemmatimonadaceae bacterium, assembly GCA_031372205.1. GTDB lineage: Bacteria > Gemmatimonadota > Gemmatimonadetes > Gemmatimonadales > Gemmatimonadaceae > Gemmatimonas. Next base: position 1,308 of record JANMKU010000269.1, read on the forward strand.
CACAAGTTTTGGCAGTGGTCCGATCAGTGCGCAACAGCAGACGGCCACCGACGCAACGGCGCGGCTCAAGTCGCGTCAGCTCAATGCGCAACGTCGTTTGGAAGATCGTCGCACGCAGTTGGTGGCGCAGTTCACGCGTATGGAGAGCGCGATCTCCCAGCTTAATGCACAAGGGAATACCATCAGCCGCGCGTTCCGATCGGCCTCGGGGTAACCGATGGCGACAGCGTCATCGGCCCGTTCCTTTGTATCACAAACGACTCCAGCCCTCGCTTCAATGTCCTATGCAACACCAGCGTCCGGGTACCGCGGCATGGAAGTCACCTCCGCGTCACCCGAGCGATTGACCGTTCTCGTCTTCGAACAGCTCGTCGTCGCGCTTGAGCGGGCCCGTCTCGCCATGGAGCACAACAACATCGAGGTCCGCGTCACCTGCCTGGCTCGGGCACGAGGCCTGATTACGGAGTTGTTAACCACACTCGATTTCGAGAAGGGCAAGGGTTTGGCCACGCAACTGGCAGACCTGTATCAGTACATGCTCTACGAACTGATCGACATCGGACAACGCGGCGACCAACACGTCATGCGCAAATTGGTCTCGATCGCGACATCGCTGCGCGACGGCTTTGCCGGCGCCGCCGAGCAGCTCGCCACCATGAAGAAGTCAGCCTGAGCCTACCGTGATTCCCATCCCTTCGACTCGCAGCACACGCACGCCCCGTCGCTCCTGGTCCGTCATACGGACCAAGGCCGCGCGCGAGGCCATTCGCATCTGCGCGACCGCTGATGCGCTGGCACGTGAGGCCAGCGGCGTTGTCGGCGTGGACGATGATCGGCTGTTCAGCCTGCTGGAGCAGCGCGAAGAGATGTTGGCAGATCTGGCCGAGCACGTGCTGACACTGCGACTGGAACGTCCGACGGCGGACAGCCCGCTCTTCTCGGCGACGGAGCGGATGGTGGACGACGCGGACGAGTTGGTGGCGGATGTGTGCGCGGTCCTGACGGCATCACAGCGTGCCACGATGGCGTTGGCCATGCGCGTTGCTGAGCGCGCGGCCGTGCTGCGTCTGGAATTGCAGTCGGTGCAACAGGCGGGCAACGCCAATATCGGCTACTCGGTGTTTGCGTCGTCGCATCAAGTGGACCGGTTGCGATGAAGATCGCCGAAGCATCGACGTTCGGCATCTTGCTGCGGGACAAGTTCGCGCAGTTGGAGGAGGAGGCGCTCGACCAGGATGAGGGCGGAACCAACGAAGTGCTGGAACGACTGCGACTCGACGCACTGCAGTCGATCCTCGCGAGCGCCGGTGGCCCGCTGCAGCGACAAGGACACCAGGCGTATGGCGCGACGATGGAGTTGCCCGTGGCAACAGCACCGCAGCAGTTGGACCTGCGGTACTGACGATGTACGCAACGACCCACTGAACAGGGTCTGCGCGTCAACCGGCTCAAGTCGCCGGTCTGACCTGCCGATATTCCTACTGAGGAGGAGGAAACCCTATGCGAATTAACGGTGGTATTTTCGATCCGCTGCGCCCCGATCGCGCCGCCCCAGCGAGCAGTCCGGCGCAGGGACGGCCCAATCAGACGACGGAACAACCCGGGACGCCCGCGCCGCCAAAGACGGATTCCGTCAACTTTTCGTCGGCGGGGCGTGCACTCGCTGGCCGCGCTGCCGCCAGTATCGATGCCGCATTCGATCCGGAACGCGTCGCCGAGTTGCGCACCAGAGTCATGACAGGTGCCTACAACACGCTGGATATCGTGGATCAGGTGGCCCGACGCATTCTCACGCGCGGTGACCTGTAGTCCCGTTCTGCTGGTTTCGGCCGGCTCCCTCAGGAGATAGGTGGTATGACGTTCCTCGTGGTGAACGATCCCGTGATGAGTGCCCGTGCACACGAAGCGCTCTATGAATCCGAGGCCGCGCTGCGACTGGTCGACCAGGAGATCTCCGATCTCCGGGGTGACGGCGCCCTGCGTACACCGAGTCTCCTTGATGTGCCGGCGATTCTGCTGCGGGCGAACGTGCAAATCGTCGAGGTGCTGGCGCAGCTGCACTCAGCGCGCACGGCGTTCGTCTCCTTGGCCACCAACGACGCGGCGACGCAGCAGCATACGCATGCGTTTGCCGCGCTCACGGATATCGAGGAGCGGCTGGCCGACGTAGCGCGGCGGTTCGAAGCCACACTCGACGACGATATGTTCACCGACATCCAGCGACCCGCTGCGTAGCCCCCCCGGCGCACGGCGGTGTGAACGGCTCGCGTCCTTCGGGATACGGGCCGTTCGCGTGCCCTAGACGCTCGGCAGCACCAGCGAGACCAATGTCCGTCCATTGACACGCGCGCGCTCCAGTTGACCATGTGCTTGGCGTGCAAACGCGGAGGCGAGTGCAAGGCCAAAGCCGGCGCCGCGCTCGTCGTGCTTGGTGGTGACGAACGGATCTTCCGGATGCGCTGATACGGACTCGGCAAATCCGGGACCGTCGTCGGCGATCGTCAGCACCACCGCGGGACGACTCTCCACCGGCGACACGTCGGCGGAGGCGGGAGCGGACGGCATAAAACGCACCGACGCGGTGACCGTCACCGCATGCCCGCTCGGCGATGCCTCCTGTGCGTTGCGCAGCAGTTCGTGCATGACATCAACGAACCACACACTGTCCACCTGAATGCGGGCATCCGTTGATCCGACAACGTCAATCGGTATGGTCGCGAGGTCGCCGTGCAACAGCTGCAGCGAGGAGATGGCTTCGTGCACCAACGCGTCAACATCAACAACGCGCGCCTGCACATTTCCTGCTCGCCCAAAGCGAGCCACGCGTTTGAGGTAGTCGACCATCGCCTCCGCAGCGCGGTGGATCTCCATGACGTCGTCATGCGCGCGGCCGCCCGCTGGCAAGTCGGCCAGCAATAGCTCGCCATAAGTGCGAATGACGGTGGCGAAGTTGTTCAGGTCATGCGACACTTTGCGGGCGAAGTGTCCAACGGCGTCCTGACGGCGACGCGAGCGCTCCGGTGGCGGCGCGTCGCGTGCCTCGACACGATCAGCCGTGATTTCGCGGTTCATGCACAGCAAGAAACGCCGCGGACTCGCGCTTGACAACCGCCATCGACAGACTGGCGGCCGAGGATGGACAGACCGCACACGCGCAGTATCGTTCTCGCAACGCTCCAGCAACTCTTGCCCCGTGAGGATCGCCATGCGTCGGTGTCACGCTCGTCTCCTGTGTCTGCTGGTGTCGGTTACTCCCATCGCCGTGCGCGCGCAGGTCGTGCCACCTGCCGCCGAACAGATCGCCGCCGCCGTACTCGCCCTCCCTGCTACCATGCGTGATGGGGCCGGCGTTATGGGGTATCGAAGCGGCAGCAAACTCGAAGTATTGCGGCCGTCCAAAAACGGCATGCTCTGTCTCGCTGACGATCCGACGGACAAGCAGTTCCATGTGTCGTGCTATCACGACTCGATGGAGCCGTTCATGGCGCGCGGGCGCGAACTGCGGGATAAGGGCGTGAAGGGAGCCCAGGTCGACACGGTGCGGTTCGCCGAGGTGAAGTCGGGGAAGCTCAAAATGCCAACCGCTCCTGCGTCGCTGTATCAGTTGTTCGGACCAGCTGGTGATTTCGATGCAGCCAGCGGAACAGCGCCAAAGTCCAAGCCATTATTCGTCGTCTACATTCCGTTTGCCACGGAAAAAAGCACGGGCTTGTCGACAACGCCCTCGGAAACCAAGCCGTGGCTGATGCTGCCGGGAACGCCCAAGGCGCACATCATGTTTAGCCTCAGTATGTAGTGGCGCTGGCCACTGTGTCGCCGGCATCTCCGCTCACGCCACGCGGTATCACGCGTGGCGTGGACGCATTGCGCGCCGCCGATGAACGACTCGCCGCTGCGATCGAGCGTGTTGGGCCGTGCACCCTACAGATCAAGAACGAAGGGTCCCATTTCGATCATCTGGCTCGCGCCATTGTGTATCAGCAGCTCTCCGGTAGCGCCGCGGCCACCATCCACGGGCGTTTCGTCGCGCAGTGTGGCGATGGAGAGGCCCCGTCGCCGGAACGCATTTTGGCGCACGATGCCACGGTGCTCCGCGCGTGCGGTTTGTCCACAGCCAAGACAGCGGCGATCCGCGACCTCGCGCTGCACGTGGTCGAAGGGCGTTTGCCGCTCGACCACATCGAGCAGCGCTCCGACGAGTCCATCATTGAAGCACTGGTCCAGGTGCGCGGCGTTGGGCGATGGACTGCGCAAATGTTTCTTATGTTCCGGCTCGGCCGCCCCGATGTGCTTCCGGTGCTCGACCTCGGCGTGCGCAAAGGTGCGCAACGCATTTATCGCATGCGTGCGCTCCCCGAGGTGGATCGACTCGAAAAGGTCGCGCGCAAGTGGCGGCCGTGGGCCACGATCGCGAGCTGGTACTGCTGGCGCGTGCTCGATCTGGAGAACGTCGGCGGCTGGTAACTTCTGATGCCAATCTTTCAGAAGTCGCTTCGCGTCCCTGTTGCCGTCGAGACACTGTTCGCGTGGCATGAGCGACCCGGTGCGTTCGAGCGATTGTCACCACCGTGGGACCGGCCAAAGGTGCTGGCACACACCGGCGGCATTCGCGATGGCGCAAAGGTCACGCTGCAGGTACACGCCGGTCCCATTCCCACCACATGGCAGCTCGAGCATCGTGATTACATCGCGAATGAACAATTTCGCGACGTGATGACCAGTGGACCGTTCGCGCACTGGGTGCACACGCACCGCTTTCTGGCCGACGGTGCAACGGCCAGCGTTCTCGACGATCGCATCGAATACGACTTGCCGCTCGGTGCACTCGGCGACGCCGTGGGCGGCAGCTATGCGGCATCCACGTTGGAGCGTGTGTTCGCGTATCGGCATGCGCTGCTTGCGTCCGACCTGGCGCGACATGCGACGTTCGCGCACCAACCACGGTTGCGTATCGCGATCACCGGTGCGTCGGGATTTATCGGCACGCAACTTGCCGCGTTTCTGACAACCGGCGGACATGATGTAGTGCGCATTGGTCGCGGCGAACGGCACCCGGGGCGCGTTGACGTTCGGTGGGATCCGTCCCGTGGTACGATCGACGCACACGCGCTCGACGGTGTGGATGCCGTCATTCATCTGGCTGGTGCACCAATCGCCCAGCGTTGGACCGCCGAGCATCGCGCGGCGATTCGCAGCAGTCGCATTGAAGGCACGTCACTGTTGTCGCACACGCTGGCCGGTCTGTCACGCAAACCGCGTGTACTGCTCAGCGGCTCGGCGATTGGCATCTACGGAAGTCGTGGCGACGAGTTGCTCGACGAAGGGAGCACGCTGGGTACGGATTTCCTGGCGGACGTGGCCAAGGCGTGGGAAGCGGCGACGGAGCCCGCACAGCGTGCCGGCATTCGGGTCGTCCATCTGCGGACGGGCATTGTGCAGGGCGCAGCAGGCGGTGCGTTGGCCGCGCAATTGCCGCTTTTTCAGGTTGGCATCGGCGGACAGTTGGCGGGCGGCACGCAGTGGGTGAGCCCCATTGCACTCGACGACGAGATCGGGGCCATTCACCATTGTCTGATGCGCGATGATGTCGGCGGTCCGGTAAACCTCGTGGCGCCCGCCGCCCTCACCAACGCGGACTATACGCGCGTCCTGGCCGACGTGCTCCACCGACCGTCGCTCGCCACCGTGCCCGCGTTTGCCTTGCGACTGGCGCTTGGCGCCGAAATGGCCGACGCTACGGTCCTGGCCAGCCAGCGTGTTGCGCCCAGCGCCCTGCTGCGCTCGGGTTATGAGTTCCGTTTCCCGAACGTCGAGGGCATGCTCAGGTTCGAGCTGGGGAAGGCGCCCACCGCACCGTAGTTCGCCGATACGGTTACGGGTGCGCTTCGGGACTGAGGCGTGCCGAGCCGCGCGCCAGCGAGCGCAAAGTGACACAAAGGCGCCGACACCACCGTACTATTACTCAAACATATGAACGCCATTTTGATCGAGAGCGGACTGTTCATCGCCATGTTGGCGGTGCTGGCCGCTTTTCTTATTACTGCCATGAAGATGACGCCACTCGGCACGCGACTCAAGCAAAGCGCGAACCGCAAGCTCATCGAAAAGCAGGCAGATCTTACTTGCCCGATACACGGCCAGCAACGAGAAGCAGATCTCGTGCGGCTGAGCACGGGCGAGCCGTTGTGTCCACACTGTTATCGGGAGGCCCTCAATGGGCACGTCGATTGATACTACGCTCGAAGGTATTCGCAGTTCGTTTCGTAACTCGATGAGTGGTGCCCCCGGCGCCGGGGGCCTCACTGGTGGTGGTTCAGGTGGCGGCAAACTGCTCAAGCTGGCGCTCGCCGGTGTCGCGCTCGTCGTGTTGTTCTCCCTCGCCAAGTCGACGGTGGCGTACATCGAACCAGGGCACGTTGGCATTGTCATTCACCGCGGTGGTGGCGGTGTTGACCCGCAGCCGCTTGGCCCGGGCTTCCACGTGCGCAACCCGTTGCTGACGCAGATCAGTGAGTACCCCACGTTCATGCAAACGCTGGTGCTGACGAAAGCCAACACGGAGGGCTCGCAAAACAACGACGAAATCAACGTCAATTCGGTCGAAGGGCAGCCCCTGTCGCTCGACGTGTCGATGTCGTTCGAACTGCGTCCGGACAAGGTCCCGCAACTATATCAGACGTTTCGCACCGATGTGTTTACGATTCAGCATGGCTTCATCAAGCAGGCCATTCGGCAGTCGTTGCAGGAAGTCGTCGGCAATGAAGAGATCGCGGCGATACTTGGACCAAAGAAGGCGGAAGTGGTCGCGCGCACGCAGGCCGCGTTGCAGAAGCGGCTCGACCCGTACGGCATCGAGGTCAAGCAATTCACGCTGAACGAATTTCGCGCTCCATCGGCCGTCATGGACGCAATTTCCCTCAAGAACGTGATGCAACAACAAGCGCTCACGGCGCAGAACGAACTGCAGAAGAACACATTTCAGGCGCAGGGTGACAGCATCAAGGCCGTCGGTCGTGCCAAGGCAATTCTGGCCGAAGCGGAAGCGCAAGCCAAGGCGAACAATCTGTTGAGTCAGAGTATTACACAGAATCTCGTGCAGTACGAGATGGCCAAGCGCTGGAACGGCCAGATGCCCACGGTCACTGGTGGTGCGATGCCGATGCTGCAGCTGCCTGGTTCAGGCAAACCATAACAGGGCTCGCCATGCCGAAGGTGCAATTCGACACGCTGCCACCAACGGCTCGCGTGTGGGTGTTTGGAGCGGCCGCACCGATTGAAGGCGCGGCCGCCGCACGGCTCAGACACATCGTGGACGCCCACCTGCACGGATGGGGCGCGCATGGCGTCCCGCTCGTGTGCGCGAGTGATTGGCGCGACGATCGATTTCTCGCCGTCGCCGTGGACGAGGCGGCAACGGGTGCGTCAGGGTGCTCGATTGATGGATTGTTTCGCACGCTTGCGGGTGCTGAAGCAGACTTGGGGACCAGTCTTGTCGGTGGCGGCGCGGTGTTCTGGCGTGATGACGGCGGCGTGATTCATTCGGCGCCGCGCGGTGCGTTTGTCGCAGCTGCGGCGCGTGGTGACGTGCAACTCGACACGTCCGTGTTCGACACGACGGTGTCGACGGTTGGTGCGTGGCGTGAAGGATTTGAGCGGCCGGCACGTGAGAGCTGGCACGCACGACTGGTGGCGCGGCCGCTGTAGCGGTTAGCCACGCAAGATGTCCCGTAGGTTGGCGTCAAGTTCCCCGCTCGCCGCTATGTCATGTTGTGCCGAGGTGCGGTGCCACGACCTCGCGAGTCTGAGCGCTGGTGACCACAGGGCAGAACTCAAAGGTGACTCCCGAGCCTCTCCACTGTAGCACCCACGCTTGCAAGAGGCGCGCGTCGTCGCACTCCATGAGCTGGAAGCACCGGCTGAAGTTTGGTTCTACCCAACTATCGACGTACCTCAGGCCGTCCGGCAGCAAGCGGCCACCGTCCCGAACTCTCTCGTAGATTGGGATCATGTCATTGGCACAATCTGAAGGACTATCGCCGCACCGGCAGCGCACTGCCCGTGCCGTCGAAGTAGTCGACAATCTGACGCGCGACGCGGCCGATCATGTCCTCGGTTTCGCCGAGGTTGCCCGTGATGCCGTTGACAAAGAACGCGATGATCACCGTACCAGAACGCGCGTACACCATGCCCACGTCATTCGCGATGACTGGGCTGTCGCCGGTTTTGTGCGACACCGGGACGTCGAGAAAATGCGGAAGGCGACGCGCGCCGGCCTGTTGTCGGCTCAGCATCGTGCGCATCGTGGCTGCACTCGCCGCTGACGTGAGCGTGCCACGTTCGATGGCTTCCAGCAGTCGGCCCGTCTCGCGCGGATTCATGTCGCCCAGCCAATACGCACGGTCTTGCACAGGCAGTCGCGCACGCCCCTCAGCGAAGATCTTCTTGTTGGCCGGATCGCGCACCATCGTCACCCACTTGGCGCGGTCGCCGGTAAAAAGCGACGCGTACAGGCCAAACAACGCGTCACCCTGCTGCGCGTACTGCAATCCCGTGGTTTCTTCGGCGGTGAGTGTGTCGAACTCCGGGTTCACGAGCGCGAGAATCTTGCGGCGATAGACGAAACCGCGATCGACCATGCGCAGATGTGCGAAGCCGGAGGATGAGAGCCACGCGTTTAGACTGTCGACGCTACCGACGCGCGTGAGCATGAGATCGGTCGCCACGTTGTCGCTCGTGATCACCATCTCGGTGAGCAGATCACGAATCGTTGGCGTCTGCCCGAGATCGTGGTACTGCAACACGCCGGAGCCATCGCGCAAATCCGCGCGTCGGATTTCAACACGCTCGTCGAGATTGAGCCGCTTTGCGTCAACCAGTTGAAAGGCGCGCACAAGGATCGTCAACTTGATGACGCTCGCGCTGCTGAAGGCATCGTCCGCGTGCACGGCGGCTTCTTCGCCCGTGGTGAGATGCTTGACGTACACACCAACTCGGGCCGGGAAGCGCGCGAGCTCGGCTTCGAGCAGTCGCGTCAGTCCGGTCTTTGCAGGCTGTGCGGAGAGCGGAGCGGCCGCTAAGACCAGACAGAACGCAGTCAGCAACGAAGAACGCATGACGAGAAGTGGTTAGACGTGCGGTTCGCCAAGGAGGTAGTCCGACATCGATGCCGCCGACTTGTCATGGCCGTCCTCCTTCCACTGGATGCCGAGCTACGGCACCCGCGGCATCAACTTGCGCTGCAGATACTCCGCCGCGGCCTCATTCACGCGCCGCTGGTTGGCGTGCCGCATGAAGTGATGCGTGTCGTCGGGGATCACGAGCTCCTCGTACTCGACGTGCTTTGCAGCGAGCCGCCGCGCCAGATCCACCGTTTCGGAGAAGCGCACGTTGCGATCGTCGTCGCCGTGAATGAGGAGCACGGGCGACCGCCACGTGGACACCGCGGCCACGGGTGATGACTGCCAGGCCAGCTGCATTGCGGCATCGAGGTCCGGAATGGGCTCCATGCGTCCCGCCGCACTGGACGCGGCGGCGAAGGCCCGCCCCGCACCGGAGCCCGGCCGCGTGAAGTCGTGCACGCCGTGGGTGTCCACGCCGGCGGCCCACAGGTCCGAATCGCGCCCCAGCGCCAGTGCGGTGAGAAACCCACCGTACGACCCGCCGTAGATGCCGATGCGCTTCGCGTCCACGTTCGGCTGCGTCTTGAGCCACTCGCCGCCGGCCTTCACATCGAGATACTCGGCGGCGCCCTGTGCACCGGCGTTCACGGCGCGATGGAAGTCGAAGCCATAGTGCGTGCCGAGCCGGTAATTCACCGACAGCACTACGAACCCCTGGCTCGCGAGATACTGATTCACCGCATACCCGTTCGCGTAGTAGTCGAGTGGATGCCAGCCGAGCAGCATCTGCCGCTGTGGCCCGCCGTGCACGTACACCACGGCCGGCTTCTTACCGCCGCGACTGGCGGTTTCGAACAGTTGCCCGTGCACCTCGGTGCCGTCGGCGGCCTTGAAGATCACCGCCCGCGGCGTCACCAGCTGTGCTGAGGGAAAGCCGGTCGGGATACGGTCCTCCGCCAGCAGCTTCCCCGCGCCGCCGACCATTGGCATCACCGCCGGCAGGGGGGGCCGCTGCGACGTTGCGGCGAGATACGCGAGCGAAGTGCCGTCACCGAGTGGCACGGGCGTGAACTCGAGTCCGGCGCCACTCGTCAGCGCACGGGGTTCACCTTTGTCCACCGGCACCACGAAGAGATGGCGACGATCGATGTCGTTCGCGTCAGCGCCGGCATTGGCCGCATACACCACGAACGCCCCGTCGCCGGTGAGCCTCGCCGACTCCACCTGAAAACGGCCCGGCGTGAGCAGCAACGGGCTGCCCCCCTTCGCGTCCACCGAATAGAGATGCGGCCAACCGTCTTCGTACGATTGATACACGAGGCGGTTGCGCGCGCCCCACGCGAAACCGTCGTCACCCGCGTACGAGCCACGAACGGTTGGCGGCGCCTGCCAAGCGCGACGCGCCTGCCCACTGCGTGCGTCGGCCACCCAGATGCCCCACGGCTGATGCGAGCGCGCCAGCAGCGAATCGGGCGCACCGCCGCTGCCGGGGCGACGGATGAAGGCGAGCTGCGCGCCGTCCGGCGACCAGCGAGGAGACCCATCGCGCGACGTGCTCGGCGCGATCCACAATATCGGTGTGCTGTCGTTGGTGTACACGCTCACGAAGGCATGGTCACCGCGCGACGAGACGAACGCCAGCCGCGACCCGTCGGGTGACCACTCGGGGCTGGCGTTGGTACCGCGTGCGGTGAACAACCGGCGCGGCGCAACGGATCCGTCGAGCGGCGCCACCAACAGTTGGCCGTCCTTCTCGTACACGAGCCGGTCGCCGCGTGGCGAAATCACCGGCGCATCCCCGTCGGCCACCGCACGCGGCGCTCCGCCTTCGAACGGCACCACCCACACCTGCAGCTTCGTGCCGCCGGGGAGTCCGGCCGGATTCACCGGCTGCAGCCCATCGAAGTTGGACCCGTGATCACCACCACGCGCGAAGGCCACCCACTTGCCGTCGGTGGAGAGCGAGACGTTGACGATCTCCTGCCCATCGTCGACGTCCCACGACGTAAGCTTGCGCGGCGTGAACGACGGCCCCTCGGCGACCCACAGGTTGCGGCGGCCGCGCTCGTTGAGCGTGTAGGCGATCCGCGTGCCGCGGGCCGAGGCCGTGAGTTCGGCGGGGAACGGATAGGCCGTGATCTGATCGAGCGTGAACGATGGACGGGTTTGGGCGAGTGCCGGTGCGAGCGCGGCGCACAGCGCGGCCACGGCAGTCAGGAGGGTGCGGCGGCAGATGCGGCCAGCACCGGAGCGGGGCGAGCGAATCGTGGGCGTCATGCGCCTATGCTACGGCGCGCGACGCACAGCGGCCAGCTTGCGGCCTCGTGTGCCTGTTGCTCCAGGCAGAGCAGGCGCATCCGCCGCGCGGCTCATCGCAGCCAGTTTTCCAAATGTGCCGCCACAAATCCGTCGTCATCAAGCCCGGTCGCTCGCGATGCGAAGCGCGCAATCGCTTCCCCTTGCCCCTGCGACAACCGCTCGTGCGCCTCAAGCGTCCACGTCCCACGCACGAGCCCCTGCAGCCGCAGCACCTCGAGAATGCCCGGCAAGCATCCAGCGTAGTCGTTCGCGGCATCAAAGATCACCGCGTTCGCCATCGTCAACGCAGCACCGCGCGTGAGCCACGCCCTCGGCACGCCCGTCGCACCGCCCGCGCGCCATGCACGAATCTCATCCAGCCACTCCACAGCACTGCGCGTCCACACGGCCCATTGACCAAGTAATCCGCCAACGAAATGTCGCGTGCCCGCGCGACCGCCGGTCATCATGGGCACGTCAGTGACGAGATCGCTGATGATCGCGTCGTCATTGCCGGTGTAGAGCGCAATGTCGTCGCGGCCGGCGTCGGCCACAGCACGTACCACATCCAGCGTGGCGTAGCGATCGAAAGGCGCCACCTTGATGGCCACGACGTTGGCGATTTCCGCAAACTCGCGCCAGAACGCATACGACAATCGCCGACCGCCAACGGCCGGTTGCAGATAGAACCCAAAAATCGGAAAGGCCTCCGCCACGTGGCGGCAATGCTGCAGAATCGCCGAGTCGTCTGCGTCGCGCCACGCACCAAGCGACAAGAGGCCGCAGTGGTAGCCCAGTGTGCGCGCCATTTCCGCCTCTTTGATCGCTTGCTTGGTGTCACCGATCAACCCAGCGACGCGCACAAACGGCCGGTCCACACCGTCTGCTTCACGACGCATCGCCAGTGCACGCGTGGCAGTTTCTGCGGCGAGTTGGAGCACCGGCCGATACAAGCCAACGGCAGCGTCGTGGATACGAAACCCCGTGGTATGTACACCAACCGCCATGCCGCCGGCGCCCGCATCCACGTAGTAGCGCGTGAGGGCACGCTGATGCCGTTCGTCCATGGTGCGATGCGGCGTGAGCGCGAGCGGGTGCGCCGGAATCACCAGGCCCGAGGCGAGATGCCGCCGCACGTTCAGTGGCGCGTCAGAACCGGCCATCGCGCACGTCGAACTTGGTGGGTTTGCCGAGCAGTCGCCCGTCGCCGCGAATCCAGTCCACTGCCCACGTGAGCAGCGTGTCGATCGGCAGCGCGTCGTACGGCAAACGCGTCTGCAACATGTCGACGTTCGCCACCAATGCATCAGCGCCATCACTGCCGTCAAACACCGGCGCGATGCCCGTGAGTGTGCCGATACGATGAGCGAGGTCGCGGACGTCCATCGCCGTGCCAGTCACGTTGAGCGCGATGGCCGGCGCCGCGGTAAGTGCCAGTGCGCGCAAGGCAAGTCGATTGGCGTCACCTTGCCAGATGACATTCACGCGCGGCGTAGCCAACGCAATCGGGTCACCGCGCAACACGCGCAATGCAATGTCGGTGACGACCCCGTAGCGCAGATCACACGCGTAGAAGAGTCGGTACAACAGCAACGGCGATCCGGTACGACGTGCCACCGCATCAAAGACGCGCTCTCGGCCCACACAACTCGCGGCGTACTCACCATCCGGCACCAACGCATCGCTCTCACGCGATCCATCGCCATCGACAGCACCGCGCGCATACACGTTGCCGGTGGAGAAGCAGACGATCCGCGCACCGCCAAATCGTTCGGCGGCATGCACCGGCGCCACCACATTTTGCGTCCACGTGCCAGTCGGATCACCCGTGGTGCCAAACTTTTGTCCGGCCAGCCACAACACGTTCGGCGCGAATGGCAGCGCCGCGACTGCGCGTGGATCGGCGAGATCGGCGCGCAGCACTACAACGCCGGCAGCGGCCAACGCACTCGCCACAGCTCCGTCGGAAAAACGCGACACCGCAAGCACCTGTCGCGCACCCACGCCAACGCGCGGAATCCCGGCGTCGTCGAGCGCACGACGCGCCATGCGCGCGAGCGTCGGCCCCATCTTGCCACCGGCCCCGAGCACGATGATGTCCCCATCAAGCGCTGCCAACGCGCTGACGGTCTGCGCATCGGGTGCCGAGAGCAAGTCATCAAGCGCGCTGTCGCTGTCCGGACCGTCCGATCGCGCCCGTACGTGCATCGCCGTCTCAGTCGCCCGACGCGCCATCGGCACTACTCTCCGCTAACACACCAACCGGCAGTCCGAGCTCGACGGCTAACACGCGGCGGCCTGCTTCGATGCGCTCACGCGTGCGCTGCTTGAGTGCTTGCAGGTCGGCGAGTGTCAGCCCCGTCGTGTCGATCGGCTCGAGCGCCTGTGCGAGTGCGCGCGCCGGCAGAAAGCGAAACGTGCCCTTGGCCATTGCCCCACGCGTGCCTGCCACCGCGATCGGCAGAATAGGCGCGCTGGCCTCAATCGCCAGACGAAATGCGCCATCCTTGAACGGCAGCATCTCCCACTCGCGCGATCGCGTCCCTTCCGGAAAAATCATGATCGACACTTTCTTGGCGAGGCGATCGCGGCACTGATTGATCGCATCGACGGCCGATTCCCGCTTGCCACGAATGAGTTTGATGTCGCCGGCCATCTGCATCATCCAGCCCATGCACGGAATCTTGAACATGGTGTCCTTGCTCAGCCATTTCATTTCCCACGGGAAACAGCTGATCAGGAAAATATCCGCATACGACTCATGATTGGCGACGACCACATACGGTCGGCGCGGATCGTCCAGTCTGCCGCGGGCACGGAATCGCCACAGCCCGTTCAATCGCATCGCCACCACCGCAACCAGGCGAAAGGCACGACCAGCCGCATAGCGTCCCGGGTCAAACGGTGCGGTGATGGCCCAGATGATTGCGACGATAGGCGTGCCGAGTATGACGATAAGAACGAGCTCGGTCCACGCCCACCAGTTGAGCAGCGTCCGAATCACGCGGCCGGCGCGACCGGATAACCGACATCAGCCGGACCGACCGGATCGACCGGATCCACCGGATCAGGCGGATCGATAAAGCCGTTCACACGATGCGAGCCGTCACAGTACGGCTTGGTGGCGGAGCCGCCACAGCGGCAGAGCGACATCGGACGGCCTTCGGCGCGCGGTGGGAAGGCGTTCCCTTCATGATCGACGAGCGTGACCTGCGCGGCATCGGCGGCGGAAATGCCGAGCGATCCGTTCTTGCGGACGGTAATGGTGATGGGCATGCGGTGATGGAAGGGGCGAAAGTTCAGGCCGCGCGGGCCATGGTGGCGTGACCCTTGAGGCGAGTGATCATGGCACTCAGTCCGGATTCGCGCGCGCCAAGTCCGATATCCTGCATCAGCAATCGCACGAAGTCGGAAGGCAGCGCGAGCGTTACCGCGGGTGGCTGATCGTTGATAGCGGCAAAGGTAATAGCGAGAACCGCGGCGATGGTGGGCGACTGCCGCGCGTTGACATCGGCCCAAAAGTGCAGAGTGCCGTCGGCCTGGTGCTCGGGGAACAGGTCCACCCGCGTTTGACACTCTGGGACGGTGTATGCACCACGATCGAGACTCGCGAATCGTTCCGGCAATGGCTCCAGCTTCCTGGACCAACTCAACAGTGCCTGCATTTTGTCATCGCGATCGAGCAGCCGAAATTGGCGCAATGTTCGCGCCAGCGACGGGGGCAGCGACTCCAGCATGGTCTCAGACATGGTGAAAGTGAACGCCGGGTTGCCCGTGGGGTCAAGCGCAAGGAGCCGCGGTTCGATGGGCGCTGAATCCCCGATTGACTGGCTGAGGTCCGCCCGGGAGCTTCTTGTCGTGACGATCACCGGACCAACCACTCGCCTCGCGGCGCTGACGTGCACCTTCCAGCGCGCCCAGCACCGACACCGGTTCGCGGCCGCACTGCTGTCGCTATTGGTCGCGGACTGTCGCAAGAGCGACACGCCCGAAACGGCGGTCGGCACACTCGAGATGGTAGAGACCAACGTCGGCCCGCTACAGATCGCCCGAGCCATGCGGGTGTTTGTCCGCGAGGGGGACCGCGTCCAGGCAGGTGACACGCTGGTGATTTTTTCGACGCCAACGATGGCCGCCTCTGAAGCGCAGGCGACGGCGCGCGCGCAGGCGGCGCAGCAGATGGAGCGTGAGCTCACCCGCGGCGCCCGTCCGGCAGAACTCGCCCGGGCCGAGTCCGAGCTCAAAGCCGCCGAGGCCGACGCCGAGCGCACGGCCGCGGACTTGGCGCGGTTTGAACCGTTGGCCGCGCGCGGGGACATCAGCCGGGCCCAGCTCGACGCCGCACGGGCGGCGGCGCGCAGCAGTGCCGGTCGGCGCGACGCTGTCCGTGAGACGCTGCGCATTGTTCGCGAGGGCCCGCGGGACGAGCGTAAACTTGCGGCCGCGGCCGATGCACGTGGAGCACAAGCCGCTGCCGCGGGAATGCGTGCGAGCGCGAACGATCTGGTGTTGCTGGCCCCCACGGCCGGCATCGTGACCAGTCGCAATGTCGAGCCAGGCGAGGTGCTTGGCCCCGGACAGAGCGCGATCTCGCTCGGGCAACCGTCCCGGCCGTGGGCGCGGATCTACGTCTCCCAGTTCGTCTTGCCGCGATTGCACGTTGGTGACTCCCTCGCGGTTCATCTCGATGGCGATACGGTAGTGCGTCGAGGTCGTGTGGCGTCGATCGCCAGCAAGGCAGAGTTCACGCCGAGAGTGGCGCTGACGGACAAGGAGCGCGCCGATCTGCTGTTTGGCGTCAAAATCGAATTCAACGACCCGACCGACCAACTGAAGGCCGGTCTCCCGGTCACGGTCATCTTGCCACCAATCGTTAAGTGACGGCAGTGCCGGTCGCGAACGCCGCCGGGCCGGTGGTAAGCACGCGGGCGTTGAGCAAGCGGTTTGGCGAACTGGTCGCGGTGGATGCCCTCGATCTCGATATTTGGCGCGGCGAAGTGTTTGGGCTGTTGGGCCCCAACGGATCCGGCAAGACAACCACGATTCGCATGCTCTGTGGCCTCGTGGTGCCGACTAGCGGCACGGCGATGGTGGCCGGTTTTGACGTGGGCACGAACGCCGAGTCGGTGCGTACGCGCATCGGGTACATGTCGCAACGATACGGACTGTACGACGAGCTGACCGTGTACGAGAATCTGCGATTCTATGCGTCGGTGTATGGATTGATCGGTGCGGCGCGCGAACGGAAACTCACCGCGCACATGGACGCGCTCGGGCTCACGCCGCGCCGCGCGCAACGGGCCGGCACACTCAGCGGCGGATGGAAGCAGCGTCTCGCGCTCGCCTGCGCAACGGCACACGATCCACGCTTGTTGTTTCTCGACGAGCCAACAGCCGGTGTCGATCCGGCGGCGCGTCGCACGTTTTGGGAGACGATTTACGTGCTGGCGCAACAGGGCACGACGGTGTTGGTCACGACCCACTACATGGATGAAGCGGAGCGCTGCCATCGGCTCGCGTTCCTGTCGCGCGGGCATCTGATCGGGATCGGCACGCCTGAAGAAATCAAGACGCAGTTCGGCGCGCGCAGCATTGAGGATGTCTTTGTGCAGTTGCAGCAACGCGACGAAACCGCTGTGGGTCAGACAGCGTGAGCCACGCCGTGCGGCGGTGGACCGTCTGGCCGATGCTCTGGAAAGAGTCCATCAGCTTACGGCGCGACCGGCTGACGTTCGCGATGATGACAGGCTTGCCCGCCATCCAGCTGCTGTTGTTCGGGTATGCGATTCAAACGGACGTGCGTCGTTTGCCGACCGTCGTACTCGACCAGTCGCGCACCGCCGAGAGCCGCGCGTTGATTCAGGTGTTGGTCAATACCGACAATTTTCGCGTGGTGGCCAGTGTGCCGGATCGGAACGCGGCACGACGATGGATCGAACGTGGCGCGGCGCGCGTGGCGTTGATCATCCCGCCGCAGTATCAACGGGCCATCCGACGCGGTGAAACCGGTGAGGCGCAGCTCTTGATCGATGCGGCGGACCCGCAGTCGTCTGGCGCAGCGATCGCCGGTGCGCAGCTCGCCGCATCGGCGCGTGGTCTGCAGCTCTTGTCGGCGCGATATGCCATCGCACCACCGGTGACCATCGCGGTAAGGCCGTGGTACAATCCCGCGCAACGCAGCGCGACGTTCATTGTGCCGGGAATCGTTGGCATCTTGCTGACCATCACGATGACGTTGATTACGTCGACGGCGATCGTGCGCGAACGCGAACGTGGCACGCTCGAACAGCTCATCGTCACGCCGATCGGCAAGTCCAGTCTCATGCTCGGCAAGCTCGTGCCGTTTATTCTCGTTGGGTATGTGCAGATGTCCGTGGTTCTGGTGCTCGGGCGCATCTTTTTCCGCATTCCGATCGAAGGCAGTCTGCTGCTGCTGTATGCCCTGTCGCTCGTGTTCATCATCGCGAGTTTGGGCATGGGGCTCCTGATTTCCACTGTTGCCAGGAATCAGGTGCAGGCCATGCAGCTCAGTTTCTTCTTCATGCTGCCGAACATCTTGCTGTCCGGGTACATCTTTCCTCGCGCAGCGATGCCGGAACCTGCGCAATGGGCTGGTGCGCTGTTGCCGTTGACGTGGTTCCTCGAAATCCTCCGCGGTGTCCTGCTCAAAGGCGTTGGCATTGCGGATTTGTGGCAGGAACTGGCGATCCTGTCGGGATCTGCGGTGGTTCTGCTGGCGGTTTCGGTACGTCGGTTTGCCAAGACGCTTGACTGACGCCGGTGGGCATGCCTTCGTGAAGCGTCGTCGCCACTCGCTCGATTCCTTTCACTGGCCGTGCCATGCTCATTCGCCGTCCTGACGATTTGCCTTCGTCCCAGATCACACCGGAATCCGTCGCGCTCGACCGTCGCCGGTTCGTTGGCACGGCTGGCGTGCTGGCGCTGGGCTCCATGCTGGCCAACGCCGCTACGCCGACCGCGCTGCATGCCTTGAGCGGCGACGGCGCGCGTCAGGAGCTCAAACAAACCAGTGAAGCAGATGCGACGAGTTACAACAACTACTACGAGTTCGGCACGGACAAGGACGAACCCAAAGAGCAGGCGAAGAATTTCAAGGCGAAGCCGTGGACGATCGCCGTCGAAGGGATGGTGAAGCAAGCCAAGACCTTTGACTTCGATGAGCTGATGAAGGGGTTGCCGCTGCAGGACCGCGTCTATCGACATCGCTGCGTGGAAGCGTGGTCGATGGTCATTCCGTGGCAGGGCGTGCAACTGAAAGACGTGATCAATCGCTGTGAGCCACTGGCCAGCGCCAAGTTTGTCGAGTTCACCACCTTGCTCGATCCGGCACGCATGCCTGGTCAACGTCGTTCCGTACTTCCATGGCCGTACAAGGAAGCGTTGCGGCTTGATGAGGCGATGAATCCGCTGGCGTTGTTGGT
>JANMKU010000272.1:0-26887 GCA_031372205.1 Gemmatimonadaceae bacterium
CTTCCTTCGCCGTGGGCGTGCTGGAACTCACACCGTTGGCGAGGCCGAACTGGATGGCGAATTCGGCGGTGCTTTCGACCGTGATCATGACGCCGCCGTTGCTGACAAACGTTTGCAACTTGGCGAGTCCGTCCCAGCCGAGTCCCGGTCGCATGTCATCTGTTTGCGCCCACGTGCCGATCGCCGGCGTTTGTGGCGTGTTCTTCCACGGAATCGGATTCCGCCACTGCGGCATGCCCTGAATAATCGAGATCGGCGAGCCACTGCCTGGTGCCAGAATGAGCACGTCGTAGATGGCGTTCAGATCGCCCTTCGTCGGGATGTCCTGAAAGCTGATGTAGTCGTAGGGAATGGCCATCAGGTCGAACGCCTGTCGCCACCAGCCTTCTGTTTGCGTGCTGCTCCAGCTGTGGACGAAGGCAATGCGCGCCGCGCGCAGCGGATGCATCGCCACCGCTGGCGCGGCCGAGAGCGCGGTCACGTCGAGGCCGAGTGTCTTGGTCGCCTTGTCGAGCACATCACGCGACACATTGCGAATGACAAACGAGCCGCGATTGAACTTCTTGCCGGCGGCCTCGAACGGCTCTTCCACCGCCTGAAAGTCCGCGTCTTTGAGTTGATACCGGAGCGTCGCGAGGGCGTTGTCCGCGTTGTGGTTGATCGCGAACACCGTCCCGGTGCCACTCACGCCGCCGGGTGCGGTAATCGTGCCCGTCACCGCCGTCACCGGGACTTTGAGTACCATCGTATCAACGACACGCGCCGCCTGTACGGCGAAGGCTTCTGGGAACGTCCACCCCGTGTCGTCGTACGGGTTTTTCTGCGGATCGTTCGGACTCCAGTACTGATAGTCAAGAATGGCGTCGGCGATACGCGAGTACGGCTGGTCCATCCGAATGATGTACGACCCTGCCGGGAACTTGCGTTGCTCCGTTGTTGGCGCGCGCGCCGTATCGGGCGCAGCTCCAGCGCCTTGTGCGCCAGCGCCTGCTCCACCGCGTCCGCCACGTCCACCACCGCCAGCCGCTGCGGCCGCGCGACGGACAGGCATGGTCACGGTGAACTCGGTGGTGGCGCGCGAAATCTCCACAGCCTGCTTCTGCAACACGCGCAGCAGATCCACCTGCGCACCGAGTCGCGGGTCGTTGGCGGAGAACACATACGCCGCGGGGCCTTCCGTCGTCGACTTGAGAATCGAGCGCTTGCTCTTTTCATAGAAGTTGCGCAGCAGCTGCAGCCGGTTGTTGGCCGTAAAGCTGAGCGACGTGAGCAACCCCGACTGTTCGTAGTTGTTATTGTTGCGGAGCGACCACTTGAAGCGCCCGGTGATTGGCGGATTCTGTCGCCACCAGTTGCGCGACGTCTCGTTCGGCGAGAGTACGCGTTCCACGGTTTCCGCCGTGCCGCCATTGCCGAACGTTTCGTACAAGCGACTGATCCCGTTGTGCGTCGCGGCAATGAACATCAGGTAGCCGGGCGACCACGTGTCAAAGCCACCGAAGGCAAACACACCGGGCAAACCCAGTCGCGTCATCTCCTGCACGTTATTCCAGCCGACGATCTGCCATTCATTGGTGAGCAGTGGATCGACCCAGGCGTTGTACGGGCCATCACCAATCGTGTTGTCATACAGAAACGAGCCCGACTCGTGTAGGTCGTGTAACACCTGCGCTTTGTGCTCCACGTACGTGTTGAGCACGTTTTGCGTGAGTTTGAGCGTCATACCCATCGCATCGCGATTGTTGTCGTGCGCGACGTAGTGCCCCCAATAGATGACGCTCGGCGGCGTCTGTCCCGGGTGCGCCATCTTCCAGTTGAACACATCTACTACGCGGTCGCGTCCGTCCACTTCAACGATCGGGGTAATGAGCGTGACCACGTGCTCGCGAATGTTTTTGATGTACGCGCTTTCGTCGACGGCCAGTCGGTACGCCAGCTCCATCAGCGCGGATGGTGCTCCAGCCTCGGTGCTGTGAATGGTGCCCGTGATGTAGTAGACCGGGGCCGCCGTCTTCGCGATCGCGTCGGCTGTCGCGTCGTTCATCCCAATTGAGCGCGGATCGGCCAGCTTGGCCAGTTGCGCTTTGTTCGCGTCCATCTTGGCAATAAGCGCTTCTGACGCCACGGCCACCGCGATCATCTCGCGTCCTTCTTCCGTGGTCCCGATGCTGAATACGCGCACACGCGGCGACGACTTCGCCAGCAATCGCATGTAGGCGTACACTTCCGTCGAATTGGGCAGCTTCGTTGGCGCGCCGGCAATGTCTCCCAGCGTCGCCGTGGGCGTGGGGACGCTCTTCGACGCCGGGAGATAGTCGGTCAGCACCGTGTTAAAGAACGGCTCCGTGGTGTACTCGCGGATCTTCTTCGTGTACGCGCTATCGATGGGCTGACTGGCGTTGCGACCCGGCTTGGCCGCCGCGAGCGGATCGACTCCGCCTTGCGCGGCGAGTGGCAGCGCGGCGACGACGAGCAGGAGCGACGCGCGGGCGAACGCGCGGGACAAGTACGAGCGCCACAACATGAAGACCTCGGCGGGGAATCGGATGCCTGCGGGGAAAGGGCGACAACGCGACAACGAACACGTATCGTACCCGTCTGCGCAAGTCACCTCTGCCAGCGGAGCCTCAATGCTGCATCTTTCCTTGAGGAGTTGCACTATGAGAGTGCTCGCTGCGGCGCTGTTCGTTGCAACGGCAGTGATCGCGGGTTGCCGCGACCTAACCGAATCGACGGACTCAAGCTCGATTTCGGCCATACGGACCCCGCTGCGCCCTTCGCCGTCCCTGCAATCATGGCGGATTCGCAGGTCGCCACGATCGTGGTTCCGTTGAACGACGCGGAGGGGCGACTGGTGGCCAGTGACAGCGTGCACTGGAGATCGAGTACCGACTCGATTGTCTCCGTGACGCCCTGGAACGAGGAGAACCGCTGCAGGAAAGCGAGCGACGAAGACGCGGTGTGGGAAAACAAGGCGTGCCTGGTCACCAGGCGGAGCGGTGACGAATGTTGGGAAGCGGCGCGTTGAATGTACTGCTGGGGTCTGAACGATGCGGCCAGAGCGGCCCGTGGACCACCAATGTCTGTGCGCAGCCGGCCAGTGCTGGGAACTTCGTTCACTGTATCGCGCCAACGCCACTGCGTATCAGTGTGCAGATTTCGAATGTCACGTCTGTGGCCTCACGGACCCGGACGGCGCGATCTTCTGCTGGGGCGGCAACTATTTGGGCCAACTCGGGAACGACGGGCCCACTGAGGGTTCACGGATTCCCGTTCGGGTGAAGGAGCCGCTTCCCGAGAAGTGTGGACGCGCGGGGCGATCGTGACGGTGTTTACACGATCCCTGCCGCGTTGAACCCATCTTCTACCGCCTTCACCTTCGCAGCGAGCGCGCGATCCGTGCGAAACAGCGACTTTGCCGCCTGCACCATTGCCCGTCTGCTGTCCGTAAACTGCGACGTGCGCGACAAATACGCCGACAGGGCAAGAGGCCCGCCAATTCCGTCGGCGTGAACAGGTCGTTCCGGTCTTTGCCGTCATGATGCGAAAGGCGGCGTAGTTGTGAATGCCACTGTTGTCGTGCACCCACCCGTAGTCGTTTCGATCGAAGGTGTACGGTGGCGTCGCCGGTTTGAAGTCCCGCATCAGCTTCGGCTGCTCGTGCTTCGTTGGGTCTTCGAGATCGCGTAGCGCCGTGCCCGGACCATCGAATCCCGCGCCGAGCTCCCACGTCCATGACGCCAACGGTCTCTTGAAGTTGGCGATGATCACGCCAAAGATGTCCGAGTCCGACTCGTTCAGCGCGCCGGGTTGCGTGCGATACTCCAACCGCGACGTGAAGTCGGTGACGCCATGAAACATCTCGTGGCCGACGACATCCAGCATCGTCGCCACCGACAGGAACGCGCCATCCCGAAACTTGATCTGTCCGTACACCATCTGTTCGCCGTTCCAATACGCGTTCTTCCATTCCCTGGGATGCCGCAGCCACATTTTTTCGGCAACCGCGTCCCCGAATCGCTATCGCGTTAATGCTGCCACTTCTTCTGTCGAAAGTATGCGCCCCGCGCACTTGGCCACCGTGTCAACACGGTCCGAGTGCGCGGGCTTCACTAAGTGTGACTAGTTGTTCTTGATGTTGCTAAGCGACTTGGTGACTGTCACCTGCGCTTGCTTAGGTGCCGGTTGGCTCGCTGCTGCTCCCACCACATTGCCACCAACGACACGACCGAGTTCGTCGCCGGTAAGCTGGGTCTGAGGCGTCTTCATCGTCGCAGGCTTGCGTGTGCTCTTGCTGGATGCGGGCTTCTTGTCGGACATGGTGGCGTCCAAAACATCAAAGAAGTGGGGTAGTGTCGTCTCCGCGCATACACGGGCAGACATTGTGGTTACGAACGAAGCCTGGCGCTAGTTGTCTTTGGTGTTGCTACGCGACTTGGTGACTTCCCTCGCCGGCGCAGGCATTGGCGCGGATTGGCTCACGGCGCCCGGTGTACCGCCAGCGACACGATCGAGTTCGTCGCCGCTAAGATGGCGCGGGGCCGAGTTCCTCGTCTCCTGCTTGCGTGTGTTGTTGCTGGGTGCGGGCTTCTTGTCGGACATTGCAGCCTCCAAAACATGAAAGAAGTGGGGCGTCTCCTGATCCAGCGAGGGCGTGCGAAGCTGTCGATGTATCAGTCACCAACTGCTCGCTGCGTCCGCTGCAGGCACCATAAGCATACATGATGCCACGGCCACCGCGATCATCTCGCGTCCTTCTTCCGTGGTCCCGATGCTGAACACGCGCACACGCGGCGACGACTTCGCCAGCAATCGCATGCAGGCGTACACTTCCGTCGAGTTGGGCAGCTTCGTTGGCGCACCGGCAATGTCACCCAGGATGGCCTTGGGTGTGGGCACCGTCTTGGACGCCGGGAGGTAGTCGGTCAGCACCGTGTTGAAGAACGGCTCCGCGGTGTATTCGCGGATCTTCTTCGTGTACTCGCGGTCGACGGGCTGGCCGGGATTGCGACCCGGCTTGGCGGCGGCGAGCGGGTCGACGGTGCCTTGTGCGGCCAGCGGCTGCACGGCCGCGGCGAGCAGGACAAACGCGCGGGCGAGCGCGCGAGACAGACGATAGCGCAACAGCATGAAGGCCGCGGTGGGGATCGGGTGCCTGCGGAGACGTAACAGTGGCAACGCGCCAACGAACACGTGTCGCATGCGCCCGCGCAAGGCACCGCCAGTCGGGAGGTCGCATCGTCCGCAACCACGGCCACGCGCTGCCGACTACAATCCCCTCATGCAGCGCGTCATCGTTATCGGCTCTGGTGGAGCAGGCAAATCGAATTTCTCGACGCGCTTGTCGCGAGCAACTGGGTTGCCGGTGATCCACCTGGACACCTTGTATTGGAAGCCGGGATGGGTGGAGTCTGGGCAACCAGAATGGACCGAGACAGTCGCTCGCCTATGTGCTGCCGAGCGATGGGTGATGGACGGCAACTATGGCGGCACGCTCGGCATGCGGATGGCGGCGTGCGACACGGTGGTGTTTCTCGACATGCCACGGTGGCTGTGTTTGTGGCGCGCCATGAAGCGATATGTTCAGTATCGGGGCCGCGCCCGACCGGACATGACCACCGGATGCCCCGAACAGCTCTCGTTCGCATTTTTGCGCTGGATCTGGCGATATCCTCGCGAGCGCAGGCCGAAAATTCTGGCGATGCTCGCAATACTCCGAGTTGAGCAGCGGGCAGTTGTTCTGCAGAGCGAGGCCGCCGTAAACCGTTTTCTTACGGTTTCGGCAGTGTCGCCCGGTATGCGGTGATCGCGGTGATCGTGGCGGTCACGCGGACGTCGGCGACCTTGCGGCCGAGCTCCTGCAGCCACTTGAGCGACGGGAATTTAACACCGTTGATCTCCGCCTGACCGGCTTTCACGCGCTGTTGGAAACGGATCGACTGCGGATCGGCAAGCGCCATGGTCGCATCAATGCCGAGTTCTTCGTGCAGACCACTCGTGCCCGAACTCGCACCGATCTTTATGCCCTCTGGGATCTTGAGTTCGTTCTGGATGTACGGCTGCACCACGCTCGTATGGTTGTAGAACTCGGGAATGTGTTTGAAATAGACCTTGTCTGGGCTCTCCGCATAGACCTTGGTGAGCGAGTCAGCGGCGGCTTGCATGCCGCGTCCGTTTCCGCCGCTGTCGCCCATGTAGTAGACCTCTTTGAATCCCATGCTGCGCAGGTAGTTGCCCATATCGAAGAGGAGTGCGAAATAGGTGGCCTGCGAGATCATCGGGCCGGCTCGGCCGGGCTGAATATTGGCCCCCGCATTGCCTGGCTCGAGCGTGACAAGCGGGGCGACCAGCGTCTTCCCCATTTTTCGCGCCAACATCTCGCCCAAGAGCTTGATGTTGATGTTGTGCTTGTTCATTTGGAGGTTGCCGTCGTTGTTCTCGACGCCTCCGGTCATGATCAGCGCGGTGGTGTAACCGTCCTTGATCATGTCGCGGAACTCGGGCTGTGTGAGCTCCTCGATCCACACGGTGTTGATACCGTCGATCGTGCGGGGCTTGTTTGCCGCCGCCAGCCGAGCCGCCTGCTGTTCCGGAGTCGGGGCACCACGACCACCACCGGCGCCGCCCGTCACTTGCGCCGAGGTGCTCGCCGCGAACAGCGGCAGTGTCAACAGAACCATTAGCTGCGTGCGCATCGAGTCTCCTTGGGCGTAAGGCCAGCGGGCTTCGGGAAACCGAAGCCAAGATATTGACGGGCGTCCAACGCAGGTCGTTGGTCGGTCGCTCACGTAGCCGCCCTTGGCAGAGAATCTGGCGGATAGGGTATTGGGCCGCCACGACTCCCCAGTCTTGCACTTTCACTGTTTCGTGCCAATGTGTGGTGATGCGCCCTCTCCGTTTGTTCGCCGCCCTCACCGCTGCGTTTGCTTGGCCTGCCGCCAATGCGTTTGCGCAAGTAAAACCCGACGCGCGCGCAGCCACACCCGTGCTGCAATCCAAAGGCGTCGACTGGGCCGCGTGGGGTGGTGACGGTGGCGCGCAAAAATACTCGCCGATCGCCGACATCAATCGTGACAACGTCGCGAACCTGCAGGTCGCGTGGAGTTGGGAAGCGCACGAGTCACCGATCGCGGCGGCCGATGGGCAGCTGCCCGCACGGCCGGGACAGTTTCAGGCGACGCCGCTGGCCATTCATGACACGCTGATTTTCTCTACACCGTACAATCGCGTGATCGCGATGGACGCGCTCACCGGCCGCGAGTATTGGGCGTTTGATCCCGAATCGTGGAAAGGCTACGGGCAGCCGTCGAACGGCACCGGGCTCGTGCACCGCGGCGTGGCCACGTGGACCAACGGCCAGGAGCGTCGCGTCTTCATCAATTCGCGCTGGCGTCTGTTTGCACTTGATGCCAACGACGGCAAACCGATCGCGTCGTTTGGCAGCAACGGACAAATCGATCTCACCGCCAATCTGTCGCGTACAATTCGCAAGGAGCACTACACCAACACGTCGCCACCGCTCGTCTGGGGCAATCTCGTCATCCTCGGCAATGGCGTTGGCGATCGGCTGCAATATCGCGGCGATCCGCCCGGCGATATTCAGGCGTTCGACGTGCGCACCGGCAAGCGCGTCTGGCGTTTCAAGACCGTGCCCGAAGCCGGGGAATTCGGCAACGACACATGGAAGAATGAGTCGTGGAAGTACGTTGGCCACACCAATGCGTGGGCACCGCTGTCGGTGGACGATGCGCGCGGCATTGTCTATGTGCCAGTGGGAACGCCGAGCAATGATTACTACGGCGGTGATCGGAAGGGTGCCGGACTGTTCGGAGAAGCGATTGTCGCCCTCGACGCGCGCACGGGGAAACGACTCTGGCACTTTCAGGTCGCACACCATGGCTTGTGGGACTACGATCCGCCCACCGCACCGGTGTTGCTCACCGTCGCACACGCTGGTCGCAAACGCGATGTCGTCGCTGCAGCAACAAAGCAAGGCTTTCTCTTTGTGCTCGATCGTGTCACCGGTGCACCCATCTGGCCGATTGAAGAACGTGCCGTGCCGCAGAGCACTGTTCCGGGTGAAGAGAGCTGGCCCACGCAGCCGTTTCCGACAAAGCCAGCACCGTTTTCTCCGCAAGGCTTCACGGCCGATGACGTCGCCGATTTTACGCCGGCGATCAAGCAGGCAGGTCTCGCTGCCATTGCCGGATTCAAGACGGGACCGCTCTATCTCCCACCATCACTCGAAGGTTCGGTCGTGCGACCAGGCGTCATCGGTGGCGCAGGCTGGGGCGGTGTCGCGATTGACCGCGCGACGGGCTGGGCCTACGTCAAAGCATCGAACGATCCAGCCATGATGGCGATCGCCAAACGTGACGTGAAAAGTGACACCAATGATGCGCCATACGCGATTGATAACACGCGACGTGCCCTGTCCATCCGCCTGACTGCGGGTGGCGTAGGCGGACGTGGGGCGACGATTCCGATCGCCAAACCGCCATACGGTACACTCACCGCGATCGACCTCAACACCGGCGACACCAAATGGACGATTCCACTCGGCGACAGTCCCGACGTGCGCAACAACCCAGCACTCGCCGGTGTGACGCTGCCTGACAAACTGGGCGTGGTTGGCTCGCCCGGTGCGATGGTGACGAAGGGCGGACTGATTTTCATAACAGGCGGTGGTCGCGTGCTCTACGCCATCGATGCGAAGACGGGCGCGTATCTGTGGGAGCATGACCTTGGACAAGTGGCGTACGCGAACCCAATGACGTTTCGCAGTCGTGCGGGAAAGCAATTCATCATCATCGCGACCGGTGCCGGGACGACGAGTAAGCTGGTAGCGTTTGCGCTGCCCTGAGGCGGAAGACGAATCAGGTGCGCGTTTGACTTGGACTACGTTCAGACGTACGTTTCATCGTACGCTCAAATCGAGAGGCCACAGTGCGACCTGTTCCCGTGCTGATCCCAATCACAGACTTCCGTCAGGACGCCGCTCGGGCGCTTGAGCAAGTCAAGAACTCGCAGGAACCGGTCTTCATCACACAACGCGGCCGGGCCACGGCCGTGATGCTGAGTGTTGAGGCGTATCAGCATGCCGAGCGAGAGCGCGAGCTGTTGATGCTCTTGGCTATGGGCGAGCAGGAGATTGCGGTCGGCGAGGGTCGCACGTTGACCGCCGTTCTTGACGACGCTGAGCGTTTGCTTCGGGCCGCTGGCGTGTGAAGATTCGCTTCACCCCATCTGGCGATCGCCAGTTTCTGGGTGCGATCTCATACATCTTGGCCGACAGGCCGAGCGCCGCTCGACGATTCCACGTCCGAGCCACCAAAAGTCTGCAGCGGTTGAAGCAATTCCCTCGTGCTGGCCGTCCCATTCCGGAGTTTCCGGGGCTTCCTTACCGCGAGCTCGTCATTCGACCGTATCGATTCTTCTACCGCGCTGTTGGTGACACGATTTGGATCGTGGCCGTTTGGCACAGTGCACAACGTCCGTCGGAGCCGACTGCGCCCGACGTTTGACGTGTGGCAAAAGGCATGCTGGATGTGTTGAACCCGTCACACGATCCCAACCACCGCAAACCCGTCCTCGACCGCTTGCACTTTCGCCGCCCGAGCGGCCGCACTGTCGTTGCGAAATAGTGACGTCGCCGCCTGCACCACGGCACGACGACTGTCGACAAAGCGCGAGGTGCGCGACAGGTACACCGTCAGCGCGAGATAGAAGAGCGCAGCCAATTCGGTCGGCGTAAACAGGAACCGTGCGCCGCGCTTTGCTGTCATGATCCGGTACGCCGCATAGTTGTGAATACCGCTGTTGTCGTGCACGTCGCCGCGCGGAATGTAGTCTTTCATCAGCCTCGGCTGCTCGTGCTTTGTCGGGTCAGCCAGGTCACGCAACACGGTGCGCGGGCCGTCGAATCCCTTCCCAAGCGTCCAGACCCACTTGGCCAGCGGCTTTCGGAAGTTGGCGATGATGATGCCGAAAATGTCGGAATATGATTCGTTCAACGCGCCTGATTGCGCCCGGTACTCAAGACGCGATGTCATGTCGGTCACACCGTGAAACATTTCGTGGCCCACAATATCCAGCATGTTGGCCACGGAAAAGAATGCGCCGTTTGGAAACCTGATCTGCCCGTACACCATCTGTTCACCATTCCAG
Source organism: Gemmatimonadaceae bacterium (assembly GCA_031372205.1). Classification (GTDB taxonomy): domain Bacteria; phylum Gemmatimonadota; class Gemmatimonadetes; order Gemmatimonadales; family Gemmatimonadaceae; genus Gemmatimonas. The sequence goes on from JANMKU010000272.1 coordinate 10,168, forward strand.
TAGGCGTTGCGCCATTCGTTTGCCGGTCGCTTGCCGTCTGCTCTATCCCAGCAATTGACGGTCGAGATCATCTCGCCGCCCTTGTTGTCAATGTTGTTGCGACGCACGATGCTGCGCAGAAATTTCGCGACGGCGGCGCCGTTCGCGTGTGCACTGATGGCCTCTCGCGGCCACGGGGTCGGCGGCACGCGATAGAGCGTGCCCGGCAACTGCCTGTCTTGCGCACCCGGGTCCCGATATTCGAAGCCGTACGTGGTCACATTGGATGTGGTATCGCGCAGCTCGTACGACGTGCCGACGCGTTCGACCACAATGGCCCGTTGTTTGTTGAGGCCATCGACCGCCCTCTGTCGAACAGCGGCCATAGTCGGTGTCCGTGGCAACTCGGCCAGCAGACCACCGCGATGCGCATCGACCACATAGTCCATCCGCGCGGCGTCACGTGCTCCGTCCGCGTTCTTGCGGCGCTTGCGAACGGGCACATCCTCAATGATGTAGGCCAAGCGCCAGGTCGATGCGTGCTGATCGTAGTAGAAGTAGAGACGCGGCGTCTGCCGCAGTGACTTGGCCGCCACCCCGCTCGCCTTCGCTGCCACGGCAATCGCTTGCGCCGGTGCAACCGTCGCAATGTGCGACACACTACCCGGCGTGCCGAGCGACGACGTGATGCCGAGACACTCGTTGGTCTTCGATAGCTCAACGGTGACGAGCGACCCATAGACCGGAATCTTGTGAAACGTCTGACGAAACTTGACGATCATCGTACCGGTCAGCGGTTGTGCTTCCGCACCAAGACTCGCGAACTCACTATCAGCACCGTCGATGTTTGGTCGTGTAAACGATTTGACGGCTGGATTGCCCAGCGCGTGATCGAGATGCGCCAGTGCCGCGCTCACCGAATCAAGGGCGGCGAAACTGCCAAGCGCGGCGGCGGCAAAACCGCGTGAGTGCTTGGCGCCCTGCGATGACGCGGAGAACGCGCGCGTGCCGAGGGGTTGCTGGACGTCGAGCGAAAAGCCGGTGAGTCCGTTATCGTCACCACGGGTTGCAACGGGAGCGCCGCGCGCGGCATGCTTCGCCGTGGACCTGCGTGGCGATGACGACTTTGAAGCGGGCACTTTCTTGATCATGCGCATCGTGTGCTCTCACGGCGTGGGTGCAAGTGTAGCATGCAACGGAAAGTGTGATCACGCCAGCGAACTGGCATTCAGATCGCGGCTCCGTTCGGATGGCTGTGCTATAGGGTGACCAAGGGGCGACTCGTGGGCCGGACGTCATCGAACGCTTGCTGCGCGGCGCGCCACAACCGTACTGTTGAAGGCCGTGGTTTACGCATCACCTCGGCAGTTCGCACTCCGTATCCATCTCCTACCGGACGCCACATGTGCCACCGCATTCGCTACGTCGCTCGTCATCTCAGCCTGTTCACCTTGGTCGTGCCGGTGCTTTCCGCACGCGCACAGGCGACGAAATCCGCTGCCGTGCCCGCCGCAATGTCCGCAATCACGGAAGCCGACTTGAAGCGCGATCTCTATGCGATGGCCGGGCTCGACATGCGCGGCCGCGAAGCGGGCACCAATGACGAGATGCGAGCGTCCATGTGGCTGGCCGACCAGATGCGCAAGATCGGCGTCGCGCCAGCCGGCACCGACGGCAGCTATTTCCAGTGGTGGAACATGAAGCGGACGCGCGTCTCGAATGCGTCGAGCAGCGTGAAGATCGGTGGGCGCACCGTCGCGCTCTGGACCGACATCGTGCCCAACGGCAACGCGCCGGTGGACGTGAGCGGCATGACCGTGTTCGGTGGCGACGGCAGTGACAGCACGATTGACGTGCGAGGTAAGATCGCCATCGCGACGATGATCGCACCGGCGAATCCCGTCCGCGTCGAGGGCACCAACTCGTTCGAATATCGCTACGGGACGGCGGCGCTGCAGGCAACGACGGCACGCTTCGCCCGTCGTGGTGCCGCCGCCGTAATCGTCGTCGCCGATTCCACGGCCGATATTGCCTTCGACGGGGCTGCGGCCATCCGATCGCGCGGCGCATACGATGTCGAGGGCGGCGTGCCGCGCTTTGCACCCGTCGCAGCGAATGCCGCAGGTCGCGGCGGACGAGGTGGCGCGGGCGGGCCGCAGGGGGCGCCCACACCGAGCTTCTTGGTGCGACGCTCGTCGCTGGCCTCGCTGCGTGCAGGTGGTGAAGCCGCGACGATCAAGATCAATCTGGAAGTCTTCGACGCACCGTCAGTCAACGTCGTCGGTATGCTCAAGGGCACGGATCCCAAACTGCGCGACGAATACGTACTGTATAGCTCACATCAGGATCACGACGGCGTCCGCTTCAGCATCAACGGCGACAGCACATGGAGTGGCGCGGACGACAACGGCTCGGTGAGCGTGGCGCTCCTCGCCATCGCACGCGCGTTCAAGAAGCAGCCGGGCAAACGTTCTGTGCTCTTCGTCTATCACGGCGCGGAAGAACGCGGACTGCTCGGCTCACGCTATCACGCCGCGCACCCCGTGGTGCCACTGGCCAGCATCGTCGCCGTGCTCAATGGCGACATGATTGGCCGCAACAATCCAGACTCGGCGAGCCTGATGGGCATTCAGCCGCCGCATCGCAACTCGAGCGAACTGGTCGCCATGGCGCTCAAAGCCAACGATCTCACTGGCAAGTTCAAACTGGATTCATTGTGGGACCGTCCGACACATCCGGAAGGCTGGTACTTCCGCAGTGATCATGTCCCGTACGCGCGACTCAACGTACCGGCGATTGAATACTCGACGAATCTGCACCCCGATTACCACACGCCCCGCGACAAACCGTCGGCCATCAACTATCCGAAGCTGACGCGGATGACACAGTGGATGTATCTCACCGGCTGGCTTGTCGCGAACAATCCCAAGCGACCCGCGATCGATGAAGGCTTCAAGCTGGAACGCTGACCTTACGCCACGGCGTGACGCGGAGCGCAGATGTTCGGACGGACAACCGCATGGCGGTGGTTCGCGTGGTTCGCCGGTCTCGCTGCCGCGTTCCACACGCTGCACGCGGTTGGACTGCTTCCCGTTGACGAATCATCACAAACTCGACATCTCATTTTCGTCGGCATCAACCTCGGCGGCGCGTGGTACGCGCTGCGTCGTCCACGCTGGCTCCTGCCCGCCTACGTGGTGCTCGTTGCGCAGCAGACCATGGGCCACGGTGGGCGTGCGCTCCGCTGGTGGCATGAGTCGGGCCGGGTGGATGTGATTTCGGTGAGCGTGCTTGCGGTGCTTTACACGGGCCTCGCCTTGCTGGTGCGTGACGCCAGCGATCGCTCGCCGTTCGTCAAACGGTTTGCCCGTGGAGCATTTTCTAGCAGACCAAACTGGCTTGCGAATGCCGAATCGTACCGTCTATCGAACGTCTCACGTTCAATATGCGGTACTGACAATGATCCATCGGCGCGTGCAAGGTCGGCACACTCTACCTCGACCTCGAGTCCGCTGCAGACCAGCGCCCGTTATTTCGTCCAGAACACGATACTGCCGCATCCCCTCACAGGGTTCGTGAACTGCGCCGGCGCTTGTTCAGCCGTATACACCTCGATCCCCGCGATCTCTTCGGGACGCATGAACGAGTCGATGTCCCGCGTCGTCAGATTGATCATCGCCATGCCGTTGAAGTAGATCGCCGGAATACACCGATGCGTGAACGTGCCGCGCATGACGATCATGGCGCCGAGCGATATCGCCACGTCGTCCCCTGTCGTCCGCGTGCCGACGGCGAACAGGCTCGTCGTATCGGGATCCACTTCCACATACACGCCAGGCACGATGTAGAACAGCTCCGAAGTCGTCATAGGCTGATGTCGCGCGATGTCTTGTGCGTTGAGAAAACGCCCAACTCCCGTGCGGCTGCGCTCCTGAAACGCCCGCAGGGTCCCCTGACGATTGCGTGCCGACACCACGCGCATCGTCTCGAGCACCGATGACAAGGTCGGCATGGCGATGTGCACATCCGCCGCACCGTCAACGACATCCACGATCTCGCGTTGCGGATAGAACCCGACGGCGCGCGCTTCGACTGTGCGGGTGCCACTGGGAGCGTCCGTCAGCGTCCATTCGCCACGCGCGTTCGCCCGCACTTGCGGACCACCAACGATACCAACCTGCGCGCCTGCCAACGGCCGGCCATCTTTCGCCGCAACCACTGTACCGCGCAGACGACCATCGCCGGTGTGAAGCCGTTGCCCGAGCGAATCTGGTGGCGCCGTGGAATCCCCAACAAGACGCGCGACGCCGAGATATAGATCACGGCGCGCAAAACTGCCGTGCGCGACCTGCATTTCGACAACGTCCGTGCTGTCCCCACCACGAGACGCCTGCAGCTGCACCGTGCCAGGACTCGGCACATTGCACAGCGCAAACCATCCGCTCTCGCGTGTGGTGGTCACTCGACGCACACGACGTGGAACCACGCCCCCCGTTCCAATCGCAAACTCCATCCAGTCGGCAGACACGCTGACTCCGCCGACGGGCGTGCGTTGTTGCGCGCTGTTCACAAAGCCCATCAGCACTGCCCCCGCGCCCGGCTCCGGCATTGGTCCGCAGATCAGCGCCCGGAGACGCGCCGCTGGCGGGATGGCAAGATCAGCGCGCACATTGCGCTCGTCACCGACGCGCACTTCGCGCACAATTGGTTCGAGCCCCAACGAGTCGAGCTTTGCGTGCAGGAAGCCGAGCACGTAGCGTCCGCCCGGCACATCCGTAAACACAAACCGACCCAACGAGTCGGAGTCGACGGTGCGTGTGAACCGAGGCAGACTGTCGGCGTCCACGAGCTGCACGGCAGCGCGCGCCAAAGGAACGCGGGCAATGCTATCGTAGAGATACCCGCTGACCGAAACGCCGCGGGCATGCGGATACGTCCGTACCGGCTCCGCAAGTGGGAGGCCGATCAGACCCAGCGCGAGGGGGAGGAGACGTGGAGAGAATCGCACAGGAAGAGAAGGACGACGTGGTCAGTGTGCGCGAGCCTATCGATGCTCGCTGACATCGCCGGAAAGCGCAATATTCCCGGGCGCATCCGCTTGAGCCGACACCTGTTCAGCGTTTTCGTGGCCATAACGACCTGTGCCATGCCAGCCCTGGCGCAGTCTGCGCCAGTACCAACGCCACAGAATCCGTCGCCCATGGTGGAGAATAGCCGGGCACATGAGCGACTCGTGCAACGACCGCTTGCTGGTATCGCGCGCTCGTTTCTGGGCCCAGCGAACAGGCAGGTTGAGATTCTAGTCCCGACTGGTGTTCGGTCGAACGCATTCGATGTCGTGATCCATTTTCATGGCGCGGCCTGGCTTGCACAGCGAGCGGTCGCCGCGCTCGACAACCGCACGGTGACGGCCGTCCTCAACCTCGGCACCGGTTCTGGTGTGTACGACCGTTCGTTTGCCGATCCTGCGGTGTTCGATTCGCTGCTTTTGGGCGTTGCTCGCGAGGTGACCGCTACGACCGGACATTCCGCGCAGGTTGGACGCGTGACGCTGACCGGATGGTCTGCCGGCCACGGTGCGATCCGTGCCATCCTGCGTGATCCACGCCATTTTGCCGCCGTCCATGCCGTGCTACTGATGGATGGCATGCATACGTCCTACGTGCCGGAAGGAACTCCACTGGCTGTTGGCAGCGCCATCGACACCACGAATCTTGTGGCGTTCACCGAGTTCGCGCGTGCGGCGATGCGCGGTGACAAACGATTCTTGGTCACGCACTCGGAGATCTTTCCTGGCACGTTTGTCAGCACTACGGAGACGGCGGATTGGCTGCTGAACGCGTTGCACGTTCGACGTACGCCGGTACTGCGCTGGGGACCGCGAGGTTTGCAACAGTTGAGCGAAGCCCGGGCGGGTCGCTTTACGTTGCTGGGATATGCGGGGAATTCCGCGCCCGATCACATCGATCAATTGCACGCCATGCCGGAACTGCTCGCTCGGCTTCTCAAACATTAGAAACTACTGCAACAACAGAAACAACAATATTGAACCTCAGATGGCTCTGTGGTTCAAATGCAGTTCAAGTCTTCGGTGGTTCAAACAACAAAGCCCCCGACCATTCGCCGAGGGCTTCGAAGAGTTCCGCGCTACCCCGCCATCAGCGATTCAGCGAGTTATCGAGAAACGGCCGGTTGGCAAGCGTGGTCGACACAATGGTCATATCACCGCGTGCCGTGATCGTGTACGTGCGCCCAGCGAGAAACGAGACGGCGGTGCGCGTGATCGCGTTGACACCAGAACCCACGGTGCGCGTGTTGAGATCGTACCCACCGGCGGGAACACCGACGAACGCGCCTCCGGACTTGTACGCGACCGCGTTGCCGACGGGTGATTCAACCAACGTTGTCGCGTTCCGCAGGAACAATTGCATCGGCGTCGCGTTCGGCGATGCATTCACAAAGCGCACAAGCGCTTGAGTAAAATCGTACGCATCGGGGAATGCATCCTCGACGACAAATCCCTCGACTTGCTTCGTGGTGGCATCGTAGAAGCCACTCACGTACACTGAGTACGCCTTGCCGTCTACCAACGTCGCGGGGACGGTGGAGACCGTCAAGTCCTTGTCTGTCGTCGCGGCGATCTTGCCCGCGAACGTGACCTGTCCCGCAGGAAGTGCCGTGTACAAGTTGCCCGCAGCAACGGCGCCGAACGCCACACCGGTCGTCGACTCGACACCAGTGGTGGACGAGACGGCGGTGACTTTGTTGTTGCCCGCGTAAAAGTTCACGCCCGGCGCGTTGAGGCCGAAGTTGAAGAACTTTACACGCGCCCCGGTGATCGGGGCGGTGATGCTGGAGATCTGGACTGCATCCTTGTCACACGCGGCAAGCGCAACCACGCCCGCCAGCAGGCCCAAGGTTCGGAGAGTTTTCATCGCGGTCACGGTTGGGTAATCCAGAGCGGCTTGGTTTGGTAGTCGAGCGCGAGCCCGCCGATTGCTGTGAGCCCGGGGATGTTCCACACGTATTCCGAGTTGTAGCGGGGGCGGACGCGCAGCACGGGCTTACTGTTGTTGTCGGCGTACAACACCGCCGGGATGGAGAATCCAGGGTACACTTGTGCGCCGGTTGCCGGGTCGAGGCCCGTGTAGTTGTACCGCCGCATGTCCATCCACGTCTCAACGTGCGCCCACGCCCACTGCGCGATGTACTTCTGCGTCATCACCTGCGAGAGCGTGAGGTTCGACGCGTTGGTTGGGATGACGGCGGGACTCGCAAGGAACGCCGATTTCTCCGCCGCCGTAATCGGCGTGGTCAGCTGGGCGTCGTCAACGTTGCGCGCATTGACGAAATCGATATGCGACGACACACCTTTCGTATACGCGTCGAGCGCGACGGTGCGGTTTCCCGCCCGCAGCGCCGCCTCGGCCTTGATGAACTGCAGTTGCGCGTACGTCATGATCGGCATCCGCGTCTTGTCAGCGAAGAGGTAGCGCGATGGGAGCAACGCGCCAGCCGTGCCGGCGTAGCCGAAGAAGTTGTTTGGCTGCTGCGCGGTCACGAAGCCGGACACGCCGGAATTCGGGTCCCAGCCACGATACTGGCCGTCGGGGGCCGGCGAGAGCATACGGCTCAGGCGCGGGTCCACCACGCCGCCGAACACCGTACCGTTCAGCAAGTTCAGCACAAACTGCGTCTGGCGGTACGAGTTAATGTTGCCGCGACGTGGCCCCCAGAAGTTCGCATCGGCGTTGTCGGCACTCGTGCCCGAATACGGCACCAGTGCGTCGTCCGCGTTGCTGACAAAGGACTTGTCGATGTTGTCGATGACGTCCTGCGGCTTGTAAGCGCTCTTGTTGGAGAAGTGGTTGAGGGCCATGCCCTTCAGTCCATAGGCAAAACGGAGCCACTTCGTCCGGTCACCGCTGTACACCCGATCGTAGCGGGCCATGTAGGCCGCGTCCACCGCACCGTCGGTTTTCTGGAGATTGGTGATCGCCACATCAAGGAGTCGGAGTATCTCCTGATACGCGTACTCTTGCGTGTCATAGTCGAACGAGAAGCGCGTTTGGTCGAACGCCTGCTTGATAATGAGCTCGCCGTACATGTCGGTGACCTTGAGCCAGCCCCACGCCTTCACGACGTTCCCCACGCCTAACAGGTCCCAGCGCTGCTCCGCCTCGGCTTTCGTCATGAGGTCGATCAGATTTTGACCGATGCTCCAATACACGTCACGCCACAGCTGGCCTCCGTTGTCGGACGTCGGATCGTACCCCATGCGATCCCACGTGCTCGGCGTCGTGCTGCCGCTGGGCAGCGTCCAGTTCTGCGTGTAGCGGCCAACAAAGCGTCCGTCGAACTGTTCCGACGTGGCCATCCAGTGCAGGATGGGCGGCAGATACAGGTTGGGCGAGACGGTCTGCGGCGCGTTGGGGTTGGTGTTGACGTCCAGAAATTCCTTGCAGCCGCTTGCCAGCAGCAGTGCGCCAGCGCCAAGCGCCGTTCTGAGCACCTGCCGTGTGCGGGCGCGAACCATGCGGGTGCGCGAGGTTCGCGCGTCGAGTGAGAGTGCAGTGCGCATGATCAGTATTTGAGCGTGAGGCCAGCCGAGAGACCCTTCGGCATCGGGAAGTTGCCGTAGTCGATGCCGATAGCGCCGGAGCCGCCGACTGCGGCGGTATTGCCGTTCACGATCGGATCGAGCCCTGAATAGTTGGTGAAGAGCAGCAGGTCTGTCGCGCGCACGAAGAAGCTGGCGTCGCGCGCCTGAATGAGCTTGCCGGGCAGCGCGAAGCGGAGCGTGACATCACGCAGGCGTGCCCAGTTGATGTTCTTCTCGATGAACAGTTCCTCACTCATCCCGGTGTAGAACCCCGGCTGCACCTGCGGAATCACGACGATCGCATTCTGCGTGGGCGTCGCCGTGTTCTCCTTGCCGTCGCGAAGCACACCGGCCACAACGCGTGGCGTCTCGCGATCGAGCGTCTGCGTGGAGAGACCGCGCGTGGTAAGGAAATGCTGCGTGGCGTTGAACACATCGCCGCCAACGCGGAAGTCCCAGAGCATCGAGACCGAGGCGCGCTTGTAGCGCAGCGTGTTGGTGAGACCCGTGGTCCACTTTGGCGTCCGGTTATAGCCCGCATCCACGAAGTTCGTGTTGCGGATTGGGAGGCCAGACGCCGGGTCGATCAGCAGCTGGCCCTGGTTGTTCCGCAAGTAGAACAGGCCGGTGAGCGACCGCGTGGAGACCCCAGGACCCCCACCGTTGCGGACGTTGCCGTACAACCAGGTGTCCGACTGATACGACTCAGGAAGTGCGTTTGGCAACGCGACGATCCTGCCACGGGATTGATCGTAGTTGGCCGTGATGTTCCACGAGAAACTGCGCGTCCTGATCGGTGTGAAACGCGCGACCACTTCAACGCCAACGTTGTTCGTCCGCGCTCCATTGAGGTTGAACAGAATGAAGCCTGTGGCGTAGCTGCCGCGAATGTTTTGGACAATCTGGTCTTTCGTAATCTTGTTGTAGTAGGTCGCATCGAGGCCAACCCGGTCATCGAACGCGGTGATCTCAAAGCCGCCTTCCCGCGACCGGACAAACTCAGGGGCGAGGTTGAGGTTCGGCCCGGTAAAGCCGTAGCCATAGCCGCCACCGGTGGTGGTCTTCGATTCGAGCGACGGGCGATACGAATACGGCTGCGCGTCCTTGCCCACCTCGGCGTAGCTCGAGCGCAGCTTGGCTGTCATCACGCGGCCGATGGCGGGGATGGCGTCGGAGAGGACGAAGGAGCCGGACACCGATGGATAGAAGAACGAGTTGCGCTCGACGGGGATCGTCGACGTCCAGTCGTTACGCCCCGTGACCGTGACAAAGAGGTAGTCATGGAAACCCAGCTGCATCTGGCCGAACGCGCTCACCAGCCGGCGCTGCGCAATCGAGGTGCGCGCGAAACGCGTGGCGACTTCGGTGTTGTTGACGGAGACGAAGTTCGGATCGAGGAATTGGCGCCCACTCTCGGCGTTCACCGTCGACTTCGCATCCTGCACGGATTGGCCCACGAACCCGGAGAGCGTCAGACCCTTCGTGATGTCAAAGCGATTGACGTTGAACAGCGTCTGCACGGTGATGTTGCGCGTCACGTCGACGGCGTTGTCGAGAATGCCACCATTCGAAAAACCCGTGACGCTCTCGGGGTTGCGGACGATGAGGTTGCTGTTGGTGTAGTTATCGACACCAACGTTCGACTTGATGTAGCCCCATTTGAAGGGCGTGAGCGTCAGCGCGAGGTTCGGGTAGAAGCGAGTCGTCTTCGCGTTGATGATGTTCTTGTTCACGCTGAAGTACGGGTTGTCCGTCTCCGACCCCTGCGCCAGCGCCGTAATACGACGACGCGTGCCAGCCGCCGTGAGAAAGTCGGACGCCTGATCCGATTGTGGCCACAAGAGCAGGCCAAGCAGCGGGCCGTTGTCTCCCTTGAATGGCTGATTGTTCTCCGATTGCATGTACATCATGGAGAGATCAGCCTTGAGGTACCGGTTGACCTGCGCTTGCGACGCTCCCGTGAGGTTGATGCGTTGGAGATCGGAGGTGGGAACGACGCCAATGTTGCTGTTCAGGTTCCCCGAAATGCGATAGTTCACGCGGTTGTCAGGGCTCGCCCCGCTGAACGTCAGCGTGTGCTGTTGCGAGACTGGGGTCCGGAAAAACCCGTCGACATTGTTGTACAGCGGCGTGCCCGTCGCATACGGGAGGCCGAAGTACTGGAACGTGCTTAGTGTCGCGCCCGTCGCCGACGTGGGGCCGTAGATGCGCTGGATTTCTGGGTTGGCGCGCACGTTGTCCATGCGAAACCAGTTGCTGTACTCGAAACCGCCTGTCCCTGCCTTGCCACGCTTGGTCGTAATGACAATCGCGCCGTTCGCCGCGTCGATACCGTAGAGCGCGGCCGCCTCGGCGCCCTTGAGGATCGTGAGGCTCTCGATGTCCTCGGGGTTGATATCCGACGAGCGATTGCTGAAGTCGACGCCGCGGTTGCTGAAGGCCGTCGCGGAGCCCGGCGCATCAGACGCCAATACGCCGGTGTTGAGCGTCTTGTTGTCGAGCGGCAGACCGTCAATAATCATCAGGGGCTGGTTGCTGCCGCTGATTGAGCTCACACCACGGATGGTGATGGAGCTCGACGACCCCGGCACACCCGATGAACTACTCACCTCGACGCCGGCCACGCGGCCTTGTAGTGCGTTGATGAAGTTCTCGCGGCCCGTTTGCGCGATGTCAGTGCCGGTGACGGTCTGCTGCGCGCCGCCAATCGTACGCTGGCTGGCCATCTGCCCAAGCGCTGTGACCACAACGGCGTCAAGGTTGGCGGCGGACTTGTCGAGCTGCACACTGATCACGTTCGCGGCGCCGACCACTTGCTCGCGCGGCACGTAGCCAATGAGGCGGAATTGCAACACCTGCCCAACGGCCGCGCGAATTGAGTAGTCGCCGCGCAGGTTGGATTGGGTGCTCACCGCCGTGCCCTTGACCAAGACGGATACGCCAGACAGGGGGACGCCAAGGTCGCGCGACACATTGCCAGTCACCGTCTTCTGTTGCGCCGCCAGGGGCGATGCAGCCACAAGCGCGCCGACGAGGGCCGCGAGTACTCGTTTCTTCATCATGCCGTGTACCGGGTTGGGAAAATCACGATTGCTGAACTTCGTAGGATTTTAGCAATGCCTATGCCGCCAAAATCCCGAATGACGGACTGTTCCGACCGCTGTGATGCAAGTCGCCTAAGCTACCGCTCGGCTTGAACATCGTCAAACCAAAACGGCCCGAAACAGCATTGAATTCACCGGTCACGGGGGTCGCGCCGTTCGCCCGTCTGTCAGTTCAACAGACGGCGCGGCATTATCGTCACAGCGACATGGTCTCGTCGCAGACGAGCGCGCCTCGTAGCTGGCAGGTCGGGACCGTAAGGCGAACTCATCAGTCCGCAGTGCGCCGTTGAATGGTCTCGCGAAATGTTGTCAGGACCACCGGAACGCCTGGAGCGTCCGACCAGCGAATCGTGCGAGTGCCCGAGGTCGTGGTCACCCGGAGTGCATAGGCTGGTCCGTCGACAAACGTCCCGCTCATGTCGTACTCACCACGCAGAGCGAGGAATTCCGCGGTCTGCGTCGCACGAAAGATGGAATCGACGGTCGCGGCGCCGAGCGGCACGCGCCATTCGCGCACGTTGGCTGAACAGCCGTTCGCCGCACCGCGAATCGTCAGGCATGACCTTCGCACCAGCAGTCCGCTTTCGCTGTCGATGGTGGTGGTGTCGGCGAGACCGGCGAGACCGCCGGTGAGCGACAAGACCACCCGACCCGGACGACCAAGCGCGGCTGCCGCCCCCTCGACCGGACCACGAGCACAGGCCGCGACAGCAAGAATCAGCACGAGAGATCGCATGACTTCATATATAGAAGGCTCGGCGCCGGAGTCGTAGTGCGATGCGCCAAGTGCTATCTTCGCCGAGAGTTACAGCAGCATTCCTCCCGCCTGAACTACTCCGTGCCACACATTTTGGACGTCCCGTGCGATTGATACTGCTTGCATGGCAGCTCAGCGTTGCGAAGGGCATGGCGCCAGTGCCCTCCCGTACTTTTGCGCCGGGCGACTCCGTGGTTCGCGCTCGTGTGGACTCGGCGACGCGCGAGTTTCTCACACAATGGCGATATGCGTGGCAAGATTCACAGCATGAACAACCACCGCCCACCGGTGAAGCGGTGCGTGACGCTGACCTGCGCACGCTGGCTCTGCATTGCCACTGGATCGCCACGCCCCTCCGAATCAAACGACGCGTCATCAACAGCGACACGCGCTCGCACGCCACCTGCCCGATCTGGTATCCGCTCGACGCGCCTCCCATAGAAGACGAACGCTTCCGGCTCGACAACGCGCTCCGTCCAGCAGAACGGGCGACGATTGGTATTTTGCGACTGAGATTGCGTGCGCTGCTCGACTCGACGGCGATGCAACTGCCGGGTGACGCACGCATCGCCGGCCAGCGCGTGCGATTCGCGCTCGATGCCGGTGATCTGTCTGGCGCAGCGGTGGCGGCAAAGTCGTGCACCAGTGACGTAGTGCAGTGTGCACTGTTTCAGGGACTCGTGCGCTATCGTCGTGGCGACATGAACGGTGCCGATTCGGTGTTTAGCGCGGCCACCGCGCACATGACCGATGACGCACGATGTGCATGGACGGACGTCGGCGCGCTGCTCGATCCCGATGCCAGAACGGAGTACCGCGCGATGTCATGCGCGGCGCGCGCCGAGTTTAATGCGCATCTCTGGTTGCTGTCCGACCCGCTGTATGTCGAAGCAGGAAACGAGCGACGCGTTGAACATGTGGCACGGCGAGTGATTGCGATGTTGTTGTCGCCGCTTGGCTTTGACGGGCGACAACACTGGGCGCCGAAGTTTGGCGGCGAAGCGGTCACCGAAACGCTGGTGCGCTACGGCTGGCCGTCGCAGATGTACTGGGGTGGTCCGGCCGCTGATCGTGGCCACAACAATTGGTTGATAGCACAAGGTGCGGACACCGCGCCACCGTATGTTGTGCGCGAGTACTCGCGCGAGCGGTTGCACACCGTACCGTCCACGTCGGCCTTGCGATCGCCCTTTCGCGCAACACCGGCCGACTGGCGACTTAACGCGCCTGGCGACGATGACGAGTGGTGGCCCGCGGAACACTTTGCGCGCGATCGCAGCAGAGTGGCGTTGCTGCCGAATGGCCAATCGGTGATGCTCCGGCGTGCCGCGGCGACGCGATTCGTCTGGGCCGGCGATCTGGATGCGACCGCGCTCGGTCGACCGGTCGGGACGCCCGTATTGGCATCGCTGTTCGTCTCGCGAACGCTGCTCGATATGCCGCGCGTGGGCGGTGGAGACGGACGCGTTGGACAGCCTGCGACGGTCGAGGCGATGTTGCCCGGTGGCGACGCGTTGGTGGGCGTGGAAATTCCTGGCGACGCCTCACAGCCAGCGGCGCGCACGCGATTTGGTGTGGATGTGCCCACACCACTCAGCGCGCTCGGCAGCGAGAAGGCGCTCTCCGCGCCTCTTTTGTTTGATCCGCCGGCCGACGACCGCGTCACCCTCGACGCCGACCTCGCCGTGCGCCGCATGTTCGGATCGACGACACTGTCGCGGTCGCGCAAGATTGGCGTCTACTGGGAAGGGTACGGATTTACAACGGCCGACGACGTCGAACTCGAAGTGCGCATGGACCGCGAAGATCGGCCGGGTGCGTTGTCGCGTGTGGGTGGCCTCTTTGGCCTTGGTGGTGATGCGTCGGGCAGCCTCGCGATCCGCTGGCGCGAAGCCCGTGGCAGCAGTCGGGCCCTCCAGCGCGTTGAAGGCACAGTGCCCCTGCAGATGCGGAGCATTGTGCTCGATGTTTCGCGTCTGTCACCTGGGACGTACCGTTTGCAACTCTCGTCCACGATCGCCGGTGCGCCCGCCGTGACCAGCACGCGTGCGCTTGTCCTCCGCTGATCGTTCGTTTCTCACGCTCTTACGCTTTCCAGATGAACCAACGCACCGCCGTCGATACCGACCTCAATCGTTTTCTGCCGCTGATGCTCCTGCTGTTCGTCGGCTCCGGTTGCGCCGCGCTGATTTACGAGATCGTCTGGTATCAGGCGCTGTCCCTCATCGTCGGCTCGAACGCCATCTCCATGGGCGTCGTGCTCGGCACCTTCATGGGCGGCATGTGCGCCGGCTCGCTGCTCTTTGCAAAGTTTGTGAAAGCCGGCGAGCACCCGCTGCGCGTCTACGCGAAACTGGAAGCGGGCATTGCGGTTTGTGGCCTCATCATCCTGTTCGTGCTGCCGTACGCCGGTGGACTCTACACGTCGATGGGCGGTCCCGGTTTCAGTGGACTGTTGGTACGCGGACTTTTTTGCGCACTCTGTCTGGCCCTCCCCACCGTCCTCATGGGTGCCACGCTGCCGGCCGTCGCGCGCTGGGTGCAGTCCACGCCATACGGTGTCAGTTGGCTGGGATTTTTCTACGGCGGCAACATCGCCGGCGCCGTGTTCGGATGTCTGCTCGCGGGATTCTATCTGCTCCGCTTGTTTGACAATGCCGTCGCCACCTACGTCGCGGTATCACTGAACGTGATCGTGGCGCTGGCCGGGCTCGCGCTGGCCAAGGTCACCGCCTACGAGCCGCAGCCCGATGACACGGCGCCGAGTTCAGTGTTCGCCATTCCGGCGGGCACCGGCCCCGTGTTTCTCGCCATCGCACTGTCCGGCGCAACGGCACTCGGCGCTGAGGTCATCTGGACGCGCTTGCTGACGCTGCTGCTCGGAGCGACGACGTACACGTTTTCGCTCATCCTCGCTGCCGTGCTGATGGGACTTGGTATTGGCAGCAGCGCAGGCTCGTTCTTCGCACGCACGTCAGCCAACCCGCGTCGTGCCCTGGGCTGGTGTCAGTTTGGTGTGGTGGCCTGTCTCGCGTGGGCTGCCTACTGCGTCACGCAAGCGCTTCCCTACTGGCCAATCAATCCGGCCATTGCGAGTTCGTCGTGGTTTCAGTTTCAAATCGATTTTGTGCGCTGCCTCGTGACCGTGTTGCCGGCCTCGATTCTGTGGGGTGCGAGTTTCCCGCTCGCGCTCGCCGCCGTCGCGCCCGATCAGCGGGATACCGGACGGTTGGTGGGCACGGTGTATGCCGCGAACACGATTGGCGCGATCCTTGGTGCATTGATCGCCAGCCTGGTGCTGATTGCGGCGATCGGCACGCAGCAATCGCAACGGGTGTTGATGGCGCTCGCCGCCGTCGCAGCGCTCATCTTGCTCGTGCCTGAGTACAATCGCACGCGAGCATCTGGTGCAGCCGGAGAGCCGGCAGCGAATGGTGGCCGAGCACATTTGGCACTCGGTGCTGCGGTGTTGGTGATCTCACTATGGCTTGGCTCTACCGTGATTCCGATTCCAGCCCTGCTTGTTGGATATGGACGGTATTCGGCCACATGGCTCAACAGTCACGGTGAATTCATTTTCGTTGGTGAAGGCATCAACTCGTCGATGGCCGTGTCGCGCTTGCCGAGTGGGTATTTGAATTACCACAACGCAGGAAAAGTGCAGGCGTCGAGCGAGCCACAGGACATGCGATTGCAGCGCATGCTCGGGCATTTGACGACCCTATTGCCAACACAGCAAGCCAAGAGTGTGTTGGTGATTGGTTGCGGCGCTGGCGTCACCGCGGGCGCGGTCAGCATCAGTCCCGCTGTTGAGAAGTTGACCATCGCCGAGATTGAGCCGCTCGTGCCGTTCACGGTGAGCACGTACTTCGGGGATCACAACTACAACGTGGTGACCAATCCCAAGACGCATGTGCAAATCGACGACGCGCGGCACTTTCTGCTGACGACGAATGAGAAGTTCGACGCGATCACCAGTGACCCGTTCGATCCGTGGGTGAAAGGTGCGGCCACGTTGTACTCGCGCGAATTCTGGGAAGAGGCCAAGAACCATCTCAATCCTGGCGGCGTGGTCACGGTGTTCGTGCAGTTGTACGAGAGCGGAACGGCGGCCGTGAAGAGCGAAATGGCGACGTTCTTTGAAGCGTTCCCAGACGGCGTGGTGTTTGGCAACACGTTCAACGGCGCGGGCTATGACGTCGTGCTCGTGGGGCGCGCGGGACCGCTCAAGGTGGATCTTGATGCGATCGAAGCGCGACTGGCGCAACCGGAGTACGC
>JANMKU010000330.1:0-24356 GCA_031372205.1 Gemmatimonadaceae bacterium
TGCGGCGCGCGGGAGTAGAAGTGCGTGCAGCGCGCGCCCACGATCAGCTGCGGAGCCGAGAGAGGACAACGGACATGGTACAGCGGGCCGTCGCCGGCGGTGCGACAGTGCTTGCCGCCGTGAACTCCGACTTCTTCGAACTAAAGAGTGGAGAGAACGAGAACAATCAGATCATTGACGGCGAATGGTGGAAGGGCATCAAGATCACGGATTCCCCATACGACACGTACGACAACGTGCATGCGCAATTCGGTCTTGACGCGACGGGACGACCGATACTCGATCGCTTCATCTTCGACGGCAAAGCGTGGGCGCACGGCATCATGGTGCCTATTATTTCGATCAACGCGAATCCGACCGGCACGCCCGAAGGCTCTGCCTTGTTTACGCCGCGATATGGCGCAACCACACCGCGCGACACCGCGCGACCCACCGCCGAAGTCGCGTTGCAAATAACCGGTCGGCGCGGCGACACCCTGATCTATCGGCGCCAGGGAGCGCTGTCTACCGTGTCCGGGTCCGCCATTCCCTTAGGCGGCGCAGTGCTCAGTGCGTACGGGGCGCGAGCCAAGGCACTCGAATTGATGGCTGATGGCGATACCGTGCGCGTGCTGCTGTCCACGTGGCCGCGACCGTCGCGCGGCGTCGCACCACGAACGTTGATTGGCGGTTGGCCACGCATTCTGCGTAACGGCGTCAACGTCGCGGCCGATGCGGCGACGATGGAGGGCACCATTTCGCGCAACGCCGAAGCGCGTCACCCTCGCACCGCGGTTGGATTTTCACGCGATAGCAGCACGCTATTCCTGTTGACCGTCGATGGCCGTTCGACCCAGAGCGTTGGGATGACGATCGTCGAACTGGCGGATCTCATGCGACAGATCGGTGCATGGAACGCGCTCAACTTCGACGGCGGTGGATCGACGACCATGGTGATCGATGGACGGGTCGTGAATACACCGTCAGACCCCACGGGCGAACGCGAAGTGGGCAACGCGCTGTTGGTCGTCAAGCGCCCGACGCACCAGAAGTGACGCGGCACCGCCCAGCACATTGGCCTGCCGGATCGTAGTATCTCCGAACGCGAGTGTTTGACACTTTTCGCCCTTCGTACTCACTTCGAACTCACTTCGTACTCAGGACATCGTCCGTGCGCCGTCTCTCTGCAGTTCTCGTTCTGGCGGCGTGTTGCGCTGCTTCACTGTCCGCGCAGTCCAGGAACGCGACCAAAGCCGCCAAAGGCGCCGCGGTCAAGGCGGTTTGGCCCGATGAGGGTCCAAAAACCTGGGCGCCCCGCCCAACTGTCGCCGAGATCACGGCGAACGACCTGCGGACGCGACTTTATCAATTTGCGGATGACTCGATGTTGGGCCGACGCATTGGCGAACCGAGCAACCACAAGGCGACTGCCTATATCGCCCGTGAGTTTCAGCGACTCGGCCTCAAACCGGCCGGCGACAGCGGGACATTTTTTCAGAACATGCCCTTCGGCCCGCTCGGCTTTGACAGCGCATCCTCGCGTCTGTCCATCGGCGGAACAGCACTGATCGCCAAACGCGACTGGATCCCGATCGGGCCTGGCGGCGCAACGAGCTTCGGCGGGAAGTCGGATCTCACCGACGTGCCAACGGTCTTCGCCGGCCGGTGGGGTGACACCGCGGTCGTCCTGGATCCGGCCATGTTTGCCGGGAAAGTGGCCGTATTCATCGCGCCTGCCGCGGTGGCCGCGGGAACTCCGGCTGGTCGGGCGCCAACCTCGTTTGTTGGCTGTGAAGATGTGCCGAACAAGTTTGGAGCAGCGGCGGCGGCGGAAGTTGAGGCAGCAGCCGCTGGACGCGGTGGTAGGGGCGGCGCGCGCGGCGGTGGGGCGGGTGGTGCCGCTCCGGCGGCGTCTGCGTCGACCGATCCGCGCCCGACAAGCGCTGGTGCGGTCGCGGTGCTGCTTATTGGCCTTGACGGTGCACCTGCCGCAACGATCAACGCGTCCTTCGCTGGACGCATGGGGATGCAGCCAACGACGGCACCAGTCACCAGCACATCGATGGGTGGCGCGACGATCTCAGGCGCCGTTGCCACGCAGTTGTTTGGCAAGCCTGTTGACCAGCTCATGATCGGTGCGGCCGGACAACCCGTCTCCGCAAACTGGAGCTACGAGTGGCGCATGTCCAAAACGCCAGCGCGCAACGTCATTGCCATTCTGCCCGGCAGTGACCCGTCGCGCGCGGCTGAATATGTCCTGGTCGGTGCGCACAACGATCACGTCGGCATCAACGCCACTGTCGTCGAGCACGATTCGCTCCGCGCCGTGAATTTCGTGACGCGCCGTCAAGGGAGTAACGATCCGGCCTGTCGGCCGACCGCGGCACAACAACAGCAAATCGATTCACTGATCGCGCGCGCGCGCGCCATTCGGCCGGCGCGCCTCGACTCGATCATGAACGGCGCGGACGACGATGGATCCGGAACGGTGGTGCTGCTCGAGATCGCCGAGCGTTTCGCGAGCGAGAAACCAGCGCGCTCGATCATCTTCGTGTCGCACGAGGGCGAGGAGGCCGGTCTCCTCGGCTCCAAGTGGTTCTCCGAACATCCGACAGTGCCGCTCACGTCCATCGTGGCCGCGCACAACATGGACATGCTTGGCAAGGGCCGTGTGACCGAGGTGAAGTTTGGCGGACCAACGTCCGTGCAAATGCTCGGCGCGCGTCGACTGTCGCGAGAGTTCGGCGATATCATCGACTCGGTCAACGCCACACGCACCGAAACCATGGCCATCGACAAGTCATGGGACGTGACCGCCAACCCGATGAATCGATTCTGTCGCAGCGATCAGGTGAACTACGTCAAGAAAGACATTCCGGTGACGTACTTCTCACTTGGCTATGCACAAGACTATCACATGCAGACCGATGAGCCGCAGTACATCGACTACGACCATACGGCGCGGCTTGGGCGTTTCGTGCACGACGTGATGATGGCGATTTCGGAGCGCAGAGATCGACCGAAGATCGCCGGACCGGATCCCTCGTATCCGACCTGCCGCTAAGGTCGCGCTTTTCTGGCCTTCTTGGCGCGCTTCTCGGCGGCAACTCGTTCAACCTCGGCGATTGCCGCCTCGCGCTCCGCAATCACGCGCTCCTGCGCTGCCCACCACTGGCGATCCTGCGCTTCCCGCGCGCGCGTGAGGCGCAAACTCTCCGCCTCCTTCCATGCGGCAACCTTCGCGTGGTCGCCACCCACGAGCACCTCGGGCACGGCAAGATCACGGAACACCGCAGGGCGGGAATAGCTTGGCGCGCTGATGCCGCGGTTGAAGAACGAATCGCTGCGCGCACTCTCGATGTCGCTCATCGCATCGGGAAGCAGTCGCACGGTGGCATCGACAATGGCCAGCGCCGCCGGCTCACCACCGCTGAGCACGAAATCGCCGAGCGACAGTTCCTCGGTGGCGAGGTGGCGCGCCACGCGTTCATCGACGTCTTTGTAGTGACCACACAGCAGCGTGAGCGAGTCGCCGGCCGCAAACCGCACTGCGTCGGCATGCACGAACTTTCGACCGCGCGCTGACAGCAGCACGATTGGCGCGACAACGTGTAGCGACTCGACTGCTTCAAAGAACGGCGCGGGTTTCATCACCATGCCAGGACCGCCGCCGAACGGGTAGTCGTCCACCGTGCGATGCTTGTCGTGCGTGAACATGCGCAGATCGACCACACGATACGACGCGCTGCCCACGCCAGCCGCCTTCGCCGGAATGCTGAGAGACAGCGGGCCGGTGAAGAACTCGGGGAAGATCGTGATGATGTTGATCTGGAGCATCGTGACCCCTTAGCCGAGTAGCCCCTCGAGCGGCTTGAGCACAATCGTCCGCGTGTCTTCATTGACGCTGGCGATAAGCTCTGGGCGCCATGGCACCAGCGGTTTTCCCGTGGCCGTTTCCACTTCGAGCAGCAGCCCTTGTGGTGCACTGTACACATCGCGTACATGCCCGACACGCCCCTGCCCTTCGACCTCGACGTGCATGCCCATCAGCGACGCGATGTACACCTCATCGTCGCTCAGCGGTGGGACGAGCGCGCGATCGGCCAGCAGATAACGGCCACGCCATAGATCCGCCGCATCGCGACTGTCGACCTCGGCGAATTTCACCAACCACTCCCGATTCATCGGGCGACCGTCTTCAATGTGCAGCACACCGTTGGCGGTCGGCGTCCCGTGCCGGTCACCAGCGACAAGAACAGCGCCGGAGGCGAAAATCGCATCCGGCGCGTCGACCAAGGATTCGACGGCCAGTGCGCCGCGCACCCCATGCGCGCGTCGCACCAGTCCGACCACCAGGTACTCGGTCAGCTTAGTGCTCGCCCGCGTCGTCGGCGAGCATGACCACGGGACCCGGCGGTGGCGTAAGGTCACTCATGGGCGTCGCTGGGACACTGCCCGGCTTGGCCTTGATAGTGACACCCTTGGCGGTGAGGCGCGCTTCGTGGCGCTCCTTGAGCACGCCCGCCCGACGCAGCAACGAACGCACGGTGTCGGTGGGCTGCGCACCAACGTTGAGCCAATGGTTGACGCGATCGATCTGCAGGTTGATCGCGGTGTCACCCTTGAAACGCGGCTGGTACTGGCCGATGATCTCGATAAAGCGTCCGTCGCGCGGGCTCTGCGAATCGGCGACAACAATGCGGTACATCGGGGTCTTCTTCCGGCCTTCGCGGCGGAGACGGATCTTGACGGCCATGACTGCGTCCTGAAGTTGCGGGTGACGTCGGACCAACACTGAGCTCCTCGCGATGCCGGTCGGTCCGGCTCGCACTCAGCACGCTGTTCGGGACACGGTGTTCCCGTGGCGCAGCGCATCCACAGCCTTGGAATATAGCCGACGCCCGACCCGAGGCGCTACCGGCACGGTTCGGCCTTACCGTCCGCCGAACATCCCCCCGCCGCCGCCGAAGGGCATACGCGGCATCCCGCCACCTTTTCCACCCCCGCCAGCTCCCATCTTCTTCATCATTTTCTGCATCTCGCGGAACTGGTCCATGAGCTTATTCACCTCGCTCACCGTGCGCCCGGCGCCCTTGGCAATGCGCACGCGACGCGACCCGTTGAGCAGCTCTGGCTTCTTGCGTTCCGCCGGCGTCATGGAGAGCACGATCGCCTCAATGTGCTTGAGCCGTTTGGGATCCATCTTGACGTCCTTGAGCATCTTGGTGTTGACGCCGGGGAGCATCTTCAAAATGTTCTCCATCGGTCCAAGCTTTTGCATTTGCCGCATGGCGGAGAGGAAGTCCTCCAAATCCATCCCTTCCTTGCGGACCTTTTTCTCGAGCTTCTTCGCCTCGACCGCGTCAAACGACTCCTGCGCCTTCTCCACGAGCGAGACAATGTCGCCCATCTGGAGAATGCGCCCAGCCATGCGCTCCGGATGGAACTCCTCCAGCGCGTCCACTTTTTCACCGACACCGATGTACTTGATCGGTTTCTTGATCACGCCGTAGATCGACAGTGCTGCGCCGCCACGCGCATCGCCATCAAGCTTGGTGAGGATGACGCCGGTGACATTGAGCGCCTCGTCGAACCCCTGCGCAATCTTCACCGCCTCCTGCCCGGTCATGCCGTCGGCCACCAACAAAATTTCGTCGGGCTTGATCGCCGTCTTGAGCCGCTTGAGCTCGTCCATCATGTTGACGTCGATCTGCAACCGACCGGCAGTATCGATGATCACCACGCGCTCGCGCGCCCGCATGCCCTGATCGATACCAGCTTTGGCGATCTTGACTACGTCGGTCGTGGTGCGGTCGGAGTACACCGGCACATTGAGCTGTGCGCCAAGCGTCTCCAACTGATCAATGGCCGCGGGGCGATACACGTCAGCCGCCACAAGGCGCGTAGTCTTGCCCTCGGCCACCAGTCGCCGCGCCAGTTTGGCCGCCGTCGTCGTCTTACCGGAGCCCTGCAAGCCGACCATCATGACGATCGTCGGCGGGACCGTGCTGATTTTCAGTCCCTCACGTCGCTCGCCGAGCATGGACGTCAACTCGTCGTACACAATCTTGACGAGTTGCTGCGTGGGCTGCACGGACTTGATCAGCAGCACACCGATCGCCTTCTTCTCGACGCGTTCCAGAAATTCCCGCGTGAGCGAGAAGTTCACATCCGCTTCGAGCAGCACGCGGCGCACTTCGCGCAAGCCGTCCTTGATATCGGACTCGGTGAGAACGCCACGGCCGCGTAACTTGGCGAAGACGTTCCCGAGTTTATCTGAGAGTTCATCGAACATGGCCGAACGCTAGCACCTCTCCATCGACCCAACAACGGGGCTACATTATACGCATCGGTCATGCCCCCGAGACGACGATGTCTGCTGACTGCTCCTGACTACTCTTGCTCCGGCCCGTGTCGCGACCCTCCACGCGCTTTCCGTCGATCCCGATGCCCCGCGGCCAGCGGAAGGAAGAAATCCTTCGCGCCGAGTTGCCGCCGACACTCCCGTTGATGGCGTTGCGATCCACCATCGTCTATCCCCTCGGGACGATCGCCGTTCAAATGGGGGCGCCGGAGAATCTGGCGTTGTTGCGGGCGCACGAAGAATCGGGGCTCGTCGTCGCTCTGGTGGTGGCGTCCAGCGACAACGAAGATGCCATCGACCCGCACCACTTCGTTGGCCGTGTTGGTGTTGCAGCGCGCGTGCATGAGCGCATCAACTTGCCAGGCGAAACGGTCCAGATCACGCTGCAGGGGCTCCGTCGCATCACCATCGATGCGATTGATCAAGTGGATCCGTTTTCGATCGCGCGCATCCAGGGCGCCCGCGAAACGCCACCCGATCCGAATGAGCTCGACGAGTTGGTGGCGCGAACGGTTGCTGCCGCCGAAACGCTGGCCGAGTTGGTGGACCGTATTCCGAGTGAAGTGCCACAGATTCTCAAGATGAATGTCTCCGATCCGGGGCGCTTTGCGGATCTCGCGGCGACGAATATGAACTTGCGAATCGCGGACAAGGAAGAAGTGCTGCAGCGCCTCGACATTGGCCAGCGCATTCGGTTCATCCTCTCGCGTCTGGAGCGCGAAGTCGCGCGGGCCCGCGTCATGGAGGACGTCAAGAAGCAGACGGAAATCAAGATCGAACAGCATCAGCGCGACTTCTATCTGCGGCAACAGCTGCGCGCTATTCAGTCGGAACTCGGCGAGACCGATCCGAACGAAAAAGACTCCGTGGAGTTGCTGCGCCGCATTGAAGAGGCCAAGCTGCCGGAAAAGGTGCTCCACGAGGCGCGGCGAGAGACGGAGCGGCTGCGCATGCTCTCACCAGCCAGCAGCGAGTATCAGGTGCTGCGTACGTATCTGGATTGGGTGCTGGCACTGCCGTGGCACACACGTACCGCAGACGATCAGAGCATCACGCTCTCCAAGGTGGACGCCGCACTCGGTGATCGGCACTACGGCCTTGATGAAGCGAAGGAGCGCATCCTCGAATACCTCGCGGTGCGGAAGCTGCGTGGTGGTGATCCCACTGGACCGATCCTCTGTTTTGTGGGGCCACCGGGCACGGGCAAGACGTCGCTCGGCGAAGCTATCGCGAACGCGATTGGGCGTGAGTTCTATCGCATCTCCGTTGGCGGCGTACGCGATGAAGCGGAGATTCGCGGTCACCGGCGCACGTATGTCGGCGCGATGCCCGGCTTGCTTATTCAGGCGCTGCGTCGCGTGGCTGTCTGCGATCCCGTCATCATGATCGACGAAATCGACAAGATGACCTCCGGTTCGTCTGGCGATCCGACGGCGGCCATGCTCGAAGTACTCGACCCGTCGCAGAACTCCAGCTTTGTCGATCACTACCTGAACTTGCCGTACGATTTGTCGAGTGTGCTCTTCATCTGCACGGCAAACAACCTGTTCGACATCCCCGGGCCATTGCGTGACCGGCTTGAAGTGATCCAGATCGCCGGCTACACGATTGAGGAGAAAGTCGAGATTGCGCAGCGATACATTCTGCCCCGGCTGCTCGAAGAACATGGCCTGACCACTGACGACGTGCACATCGCCGAAGGCGTGCTCGGCTTCATCACCAGCCGCTATTCCCGCGAAGCAGGACTGCGCACGCTGGAGCGATCACTGGCGTCGTTGCTGCGCAAGCGCGCGCGCGCAAAAGCAGACGGTGACGAAGGGAGCTGGGACTATTCTGCTGAACGCGTCGAAGAGATTCTTGGGGCGCCGCGATTCGCCATGGAAGCGGCAGAGATGGAGCCAGAGATTGGTGCGGTGACGGGCCTCGCGTGGACGTC
Source organism: Gemmatimonadaceae bacterium (assembly GCA_031372205.1). Taxonomy (GTDB): domain Bacteria; phylum Gemmatimonadota; class Gemmatimonadetes; order Gemmatimonadales; family Gemmatimonadaceae; genus Gemmatimonas. The sequence continues at coordinate 8,280 of JANMKU010000330.1, forward strand.
AACCGGTGGCGATCTGCTCACCATTGAAGCCCTGCGCATGGTCGGGAGTGGCAAGTTGACGGTCACCGGACAGCTCGGCGATGTGATGCGGGAATCGGTTGACGCGGCGTACTCGTTCGTGCGATCGCGCGCGGAAGCACTCGGCATTGTCGATGCTGAATTCAACGAAGCCGATCTGCATCTGCATTTTCCGGCTGGGGCCATTCCGAAGGATGGACCGTCGGCGGGTATTGCCGTCACGCTGGCGCTCGCCAGTGTTATGTCGCGTCGCGCCGTTCGCCGTGACCTTGCGCTCACCGGCGAGGTGACGCTGCGCGGTAAGGTGCTCGAAGTTGGCGGCGTAAAAGAGAAGGTGCTGGCGGCCTACCGTGCCGGGCTGCGCGAAGTGATCCTGCCTAAGGGCAACGAGAAGGATTTGCGCGATGTGCCGCAGGAAGTGCGAACGAAAATGGCCTTCACCTTCGCCGCCACCGTGGACGAGGTGTTTCATCTCGCGCTACTTCCTCATCCAAGCGCGCAGCAGGCAGATGGTGCGAATCCCGACGCCGCGGCACTGGATGCCGTCGACCCTGCCGACTTGCCACCGACACGTGGGCGACGACCTGCCGGACACCGCATGAACGCGGCCCCGTTGGGGCGCCGTCGCTAAGGCGCAGGGATCAGAAGCGCGTCGCGACGACGTGCAAGAGCACACCAACCAGTCCGCCCACGATGGTGCCATTGATACGAATGAACTGGAGATCGCGACCAATCTGCAGTTCGATTTTCCGTGATGTGGCGTTCGCATCCCACGCGGCAACTGTACCTGCTATGAGCTTGGCCACTTCTTCCCGCGCTTGCTCCACCGCGTACGTCACGAGTTCCACCACCCATCCGTCCACCTTGGCTGACAGGTCCGGGTCCTCCAGCACCTTGTGCCCGAGACCCGTCAGCCATCGCTCCAGCTGATCGGGTTCAGCGGCCGTGTCGCTGGCCAATCGGTCCGCGTACGTGGTCACGCGTAGCTTCACATCGTCCCACACTGACCGCGAGAAGTCGCCCACCGCCGGATGCGCCAGAAGTTCGAGCTTGATCTGCTCGGCTTTGGCAATCACTTCCGGATTACTGCGCAGCGAGTCAACGAATCGGTCCACCGCCTCGTCGTAGCGCTGTCGCAGTGGGTGCTCCGCGTCTGCGGCCACGGCCACCAGTGTCTTCTCGACACCACTGACGATTTTGTCGCCGAGTCGGTCCTCCACTGCGCCGGGCACCCACCATGGGCTTTCGGCCCGAATGCGGTCCCGAATGACCGTCTGATTTTCCTCAAGAAAACGCGCCGCGAGCCGTAGCGCATCGTCGAGCAATGCCTGATGCCGCCCGCCCACGGTGAGCAGCTCCAGCACACGCGCCACCATCGGCGCTACCTGCGTGGTACGTAAGCGAGATACAATCCCGCGGTCCACCATCTCTTGCACGTCGTCATCGCGCAGCACGCCCGCCGCGCCACTCAAGCCACGCGCCACGTGACGGGCCAGTGTATGACTATGCGCGGGATCCGCCAACCAGGTGGCAGCGCGCGCACCCAACTTCATCGCCTGGAGTTTACTGGCCACCACTTCGCGCGTGAGAAAATTGCGTTGCACAAAGTTGCCGAGCGCGTTGCCGATTCGATCTTTCCGCGACGGAACAATCGCCGTGTGCGGAATAGGGATCCCCAACGGATGCCGGAAGAGCGCCGTCACCGCGAACCAGTCAGCGATGCCACCCACCATCGCGGCTTCGGCGAACGCGCGGATGTACCCTAGCCATGCATAGCGCGGTTCGTACACACGCGCGACCACGAAGACCAGCGCGACGAAGACCAGCATCGCCGTCGCCACGCGCTTCATGCGCACCAATCGCACGCGCTTGAGTTCATCATCCGCCGTGAGCATAAGCGCTGGCGGCGTGTACGCGGATGGCGTCAGTGACACGTGCGCATCAGTGTGACAGCGTGATGCGCGCTGGATCCAGCAGCGACGATGCCGCCTTGAGCGGCGCGTCGACGACGTACACTACGGGGCGGCCGTCGATCTGCTCCAAGCGAACCGTGACTGACCGAGCACCACGTGTTGGTGTCGCGACGACGTCAAGGTGACGAACGGTGGCGCCCGCGACATAGGCCTGTCGCCCCATCTCATAGCGGCGTCGAATGGTATCGGTGATCAGGTCAAGGAAATCCCCAGCATCGACGGTGGATTTCCACACGGTGGCCCACGTCATGGCGTCGCCGTACGGCGTGCTGATCACCGCGTATTGATCGCCCGCGATTCCCTGCGCACCACGGCGCGCAACCGCTTCGTCCTTTAAGTGTTGCACCAGGATCAGGCGCGTTTCGAACTCACCGAAGCTGTTGCTATACGTCGTCTTGCCCATGGTCGGCGCGGCGAGCGTGACGCGGACAGGTACTTCGCGCTGCGCGGGTGTCGCCGTGAAATAGGCCGCATCGTTGAGTATTTGCGTGGTCGAGATTGGCAGATCAGCGAGCAGTTCCTTCTCCGGTCGCTTCTCGATGAATCGCCGCACAAAGTCGGCGCCGCCGAGATACGGAAAGAGCAACCCTTCGCGCACGGCGCGTGGTGCCGCTGCAAACACCGGCATGTTTCCCTGGCCGTCGCGAATCACATCGCGGATGCGGTCCCAACCGCCGGGCAACACGAGCATCGGCCCAATGTTCGGGTCGAGGCGTAGTTGCTCAAAGACGGCTTGGCCTTCGAGAATCGCTTGCGCCGCGCCCTGGCGGTCAGCGTTGTCGGCGCTGGTCTGAATCGAGTCGACGTTCACATACTGGTCTTGCAACGCGTGCATCAATTCGTGCGCCACCGTTTGGTCCAGCATCGCCTTCGGTGACCCGTCCACTACATACAACACCTTGGTTGCCGGATCGTAGTACCCGATGATTTGCTCTTCAAGCAAGTGCTGCAGCAACGCGCCCAGATTCATCGTATCGGGAATCAATCCCAGCACGCGATAGGCGCTTTGCTGCCCGAGGATTTGTGCTTTGGCGCGTTCACTGGTGAGTTGCCGCATGACGAACTGCGCCACCTCCGCTTTGCTCTTGTTGGCGAGCGTGGGTGGCGTCTTGAACACCATGCCCGTCTGCTTTTCGAGCTTCGGGGTGAACTTGGCAACGAGGTCCGCGTACGGACCATCCGCAGTCGCCTTGCGTTCGCCGCACGATGCGGTACCGACCGCGCACAACAGCATGAGGCGCGTGCCATGCCCAACGATTCGTTTCAGATGCGACAAGGTGTTCCGGTTGGTGTGTTCGATCACGTCGGGAACGCGCGCTGCACATACCAGGCGATCAGGCGATCACCCCAAAGCAAGGTGAGCATCGCGGCGGGCGCAAGGAACACGCCAAACGGCACTTCCGGAAACGCAAACTCGCTGCCGGTCCGCTTACTACGCATCCAGACAATGGGACCAACGACGATGAGGAAGAACACGGCGCCAACAGCGGCACCGGCAATGATGGTCAGCAGCGCACGTTCTGCACCAAGCGCGGCACCAACCACGGCCATAAGCGTGGTGTCACCAAAGCCCATCGCTTCGCGCTTCATCGCGATCTCGGCGAGCCATCCGATGATCGTGATGGCACCGGCGCCGGCGCACGCGCCGATGAACGCAGGCCACGGGGTGGCGAACTGCGTCGATTCCCCCATGAAGAAGCCGGCAATGGCGGCACCGAATACGAAGACCAGCCCCGTCAGCGTGAAGCCATCGGGAATGAGATAGTGCTTCGCGTCGGTCACGGCGATACCCAACAGAATGGTGCCGAACATCGCGATGCGCACGGCTTCGAAGGTCGCACCGAATGCGAGCACGGCGGCCACCCAACCGAGGGCGACCACCAGTTCTACCGCTGGATACTGCAGTGAGATCGGCAACGCGCAGCCTCGGCATTTGCCGCGCAATACGAGCCAACTGACGAGGGGGATATACTCGTGCCATGCGATTGGTCGTTCGCAGCGAGGGCAGCGCGATCGTGGCGCGACGACGCTGAGGTCGAGCGGCCAGCGTGCGATACAGACGTTTAAGAACGAACCGAATGACGCCCCGAGGACAAACGCGGGGAGGAGAATGAGCGTGATGTATTCAGCGGAAAGGGTTGGCATTGTGCCGGGAGCAGGTTGGCAACGTCGACCCGACGACTACATCGGGCGCAGTGCGTGAAGCAGAATTCCTGTGGCGACCGCCACGTTAAGCGACTCAACACCGGGTGTCATGCGAACGGCCACTCGGTGTGCCGCCCGTGCGGCGACGGGTGCCGACAGACCGGCACCCTCATTCCCAACCACCAACGCCAACCGGCCTGTTTTAGCCAAGTCCAGGGCGGACTCGATTGCTTGACCGTCGGTGTCGGCCGCGCAACACGTAAACTGATGTTCATCCAGAAACGCCACGACCGACTCCCAGCTGGACATGGACGCCGCGTGAGAGAAGATCGCGCCCATCGAACTACGGACGACCTTGGCGTTCCAGAGGTCAACCGTTCCAGGCAAACCGAGCGTGGCCGTGACTCCCAGCGCGGCGGCCGTGCGAATCACGGTCCCAACATTGCCGGGGTCCTGGAGTGCGTCGAGGATCAGGAAACGGGCAACGGCCGGCGGCCTGTCCAAGGTACGTGCCGGGATGGAGGCGATCGCCAGGATGCCCTGTGGTGCCTCGGTCCCAGCGGCGCTGGTAAACTCCGCATCGGTGACCTCCTCCAGCGCGTACCCAAGCGACAACGCACGATCTCGCACCGCGGAGCCCCGCGCGTCACCCTCAAGCGACGTGGACACCAGCAGTCCTACAACGTCCAGCGCGGAATCGAGCAGCGATTCGACCGTGCGGACGCCCTCCGCCACAAAGCGTTGGTGACGTTCTCGCGCTTTTCGACGTTGCAGGTCGCGAGCAAGCGTGAGGAGTTTCACTGACGGTGCATGGTGTCTACTGCGGCAAGCGTCGGACAAACTCCGTCACGAGCGACTCGAAACTCGACGCCACGGCACGACCGGCCTCCATCACTTCGGCATGGTTCAACGTGGTGTGCGAGATGCCTGCCGCCTTATTCGTGATGCATGACACCGCCGCCACGCGCATGCCGAGTGCTCGCGCGACGATCACTTCAGGTACGGTCGACATGCCGACGGCGTCGACACCGAGGCGCTCCAGCATGCGCACTTCGGCCGGCGTCTCATACGTAGGACCGAGCAGCCCGCAATACGTGCCATCCTGCAGCGCCACACCAACAGCGCGGCCGGCTTCGTGGAGCAGCACGCGCAGCTGCCGGTCGTACGCATCGGACATATCCGGGAACCGTTCGTCGCCCGCCTCGAGCGGTCCAGCGAGCGGATTGCGGTACATCAAGTTGAGGTGATCGGCAATCACCATCAGGTCACCCGGCGCAAACGTGCGCCGCACGCCACCCGCCGCGTTGGATGCGAAGTAGACGGGCGCGCCGAGCGCATGCAGCACGCGCACCGGGAAGGCCGCGAGCGACGCCTCATGCCCTTCGTACATGTGGAATCGTCCGGCGAGCGCGACGATCGGACGATCGGCCAGACGACCAACAATCAACTGGCCGGCGTGACCCGCCACGGTCGCGGTAGGGAAGCCGGGGACATGCGAAAACGGGATGCGAACGGTTTCCGTGATCGTGTCGGCGAGCCCGCCGAGCCCGGAACCGAGGACAATGCCGCAAACCGGTGGGCGCATCTGTTCGCCGACCTGCGCGCGTATGTAGTCGGCGGCCACCACCGCGTTCGATGCGCCCGGTAGGCGGGACTGCGCGCTGAAACTGGCGGTGGCGAAGGCAGGACTCATAGTCGCTCCGAAAAGTCAGGTGCGTCAGCGAGGAGCTGGGCAATATCGCGCGCCGCGGCGTCGCGCAGGCCGCGACGAACGGCGTGCGGCAGGAATGCGGCGTCAAACGCGGCGAGCGCGAGTGTCCCAAGCATTGGAAGATCGTAGCCCAGCTGCGTCGCGCACTTCACATACTCGTCGGTGAGTGAGACGCCGCTCATGAGGCGGTTGTCGGTGTTGATGGTGACCACCGCACCGAGGCGCACATATCGAGCCATTGGATGCTCGGCGAAGGTGCGTGCCACGCGCGTTTGCACGTTGCTCGTCGGACACACCTCGAGCGGGATCTGCCGATCGACGATGTACGCTTCGAGCGACGGATCTTCAAACAGGCGCGTTCCGTGTCCAATACGATCGGCGGAGCACCGATGCACGGCTTCCCGAATGGAATGCGCGCCCTCGCCCTCGCCCGCGTGCACGGTAACGGCCAGATCGCCGGCACGCGCCAACGCAAACGCGGCCGCATGCTCGTGGGCGGGATTCCCCGCCTCGCCACCGGCAAGGTCGAACGCGACAACGCCTTTGTCTTTAAACTCGACGGCCAGTTCCGCCATGTCGAGCGCGTGCGGCGCCGGCAGGCTGCGGAGTGCGCAAATGATCACGCGCGCCACGGTGCCCGATTCGCGTTCGCCGCGCTCGAGGCCACGGAGCACCGCCGACACTACGCTGTCAAGAGCCAACCCAGCACGCGTATTGAGCGCGGGGCAGAAACGCACTTCGAGATAGCGCACGCCGTCGAGCGCCGCATCCAACACAAGTTCGTAGGCAATGCGCTCGAGGGACTGCTCGTCCTGCATGACCGCGAGCGTCACTTCGAAGTGCGCCAGGTAGTCCGCGAGATTCTGTGCATCGTCAACGCGCATCCAATCACCCAGACCCTGCGCCGTTGCGGCCGGTAGCGAGATGCCCGCCGAAACCGACAACGCAAACAGCGTACTCGGTCGCAACGACCCATCGAGATGACAATGCAGCTCCGCCTTCGGCATCTTCCGGACGATCGCCGCAAGCCCTGCGGGTGCCATCGTCATTCCGTCGTCTCCACGCGATCCCGTACGGCGACCACGCGGAAGATGTCGCCGGTGGTCAGTAGCGTATCCGCCGCAATGGGAAGCCCGCGACTATCGGTCAGGCGCGATCGACCGGCAGCGAGATCAACAGCTTGCGCGGCGTTGTGCACGCGCACCGCGTCCAGCGCCGTGGCACCGTGTGCCACAGAAATTCCCTGTTCGTTCACGTACACGCGGATATCGGTTGGCATGGTCAATGTTGGGGGGCCGGGCTGACAATTCGAATGCGTGCGCCGGCCGAGCCACGCACGGGTTGTGGCAGGCGACGCAAATGGTCGGCGAGCATGTCAATGTCCCGAATAGGCAAGAACTGACGCGATAAGGTCTGGTTCATGGTCTTGCCTTCGTCGTCGTCGAGCATGAAATCATTGACGGTGAGTGAGTACACGTGTGTCGGCGAGAGCAACCGACCGCCGTCGGTCGCAAGGCGCACAATACGATGACCGGGTGAGCGCGTCGTATCGACATCCACACGCAGTCCGCTGACATGAATGCTAGCGAACGGGCGCTCGACCCAGTGTTCCAGCACCTGTCCCAGTTGACGCCCGGTCATCCGCAGACGCACAAGCACGTTGCCAAACGGCGAGACCTCGTGCACATCACCGTACGTGATGGCGCCAGCGCGCAGATTGGCGCGTAGCCCGTCGCTGTTCCATGCGGCGAAATCGCTCGCGCCCGCCAGCCGCGCCGCATCGGCAATCGTGTTGCCGAGTGCATGCTGCGGGCCCACGCGTGCCATGGCCTCGGCCATCGTTGCCACCGGTCGTTCCAGGCGCGCGCGCACATGCGCGTACGCCGCGCGCACGATCGAGTCCACAACCGGGTCGGCGCCGTCCGTCGCATCACCCCAGACATCTCGCACTTCGCTGCGGGCCTCACCGCCACCCAACGGCACGTCCACCACAACAATCGCCCGTCCGTTCGACGCGGCCTCAATCACTGGCATGCCCGCCACCTGCGCGTTCACATTCTCATGCGAATGCCCGGCGACGAACACGTCCGGACGAGCCGTGAGTCGCGCGGCGAGGTCGAGCCCAGCACCATGACAGACGTTGGGCGCTTGGCGATCGCACCTCGCACCCTCGTGTACCAGACTGACCACGACCTGCGCTCCGGCGGTGCGCAACGCTCGCACCCGCTCGCTCAGAAGCGGGGCAGGATCGAGGAACTCCAGGTCGCGAACGTTGCGCAGTTTCGTGGTGGAGCGCGTGTGCGTCGCGGCCGCACCGACAATACCAATGCGCACATCGCCGCGCACAATCATCGTATCGACCGATATCCACGCGGGCAGTCGTCCGTCGGGGCCGCGAACGTTGGCGCCGAGTACGCGGTAGTTGAGCTCTGCCAGTCGCTGACGCAGCGTGTCCTGCCCGAAGTCGAATTCATGGTTGCCGAGCGCGCCAGCGGCGATGTGCAGGCGGCGCAGGACAGCAACGGTCGGACGGCCCGCGTCCCAATCCGAAGCCGGTGATCCGGTAAAAACATCACCAGCATCGACCACAACGCTCTGGCATGCACCCGTGCACTCGCGTTCTGCCCGCGCAATCGCGGCGGAAAGCGCGACCGCACCGCCCATCAGACGGCCCGCGGAATTGGGACGCGGCTCCAACGCCGCGTGAAAGTCGCTCATGGCGATCACTCGCACCGTGCGCGTACTTGCACTGGCGTTGTTGGTCATACGCCGAACAACGGCCACGGGTGACGGCGCGCTGCCGCCCGACTCCGATGCGCGACCACGCGACTGCTCGGCGAACGCCGCGGACACGGCCAGTGCCGGTGTGAGCACCCAGTTACCAGTGGAGTACGATGCCGGCGCGATCGCCCCAACACGACGCACTTCGTCGATCACCAGCTGTCGAATGTCCACGTCCTTTTGGTAGACCACTGGCGCACCGATCAGCATGCTGTAGCCACCACCACCGCTGTGTCGATAATTGTTGAGTGCGAGTGTGAAGGAATCCGTTGGCGCAATCGCGTGACCGCGAAACGCTAATCGCGTAATCCGTGAACCGACGGGCCGAGTGAGATCGATCGTATAGTCGGCGCCGCTCAAAATGTCGAAATTGAACCCGGGTACTGCGGGGTCGATGATGCCACCATCGGGGATGTGGCCATCGGCGGTGAGCGATCGGTAGTAGCGCGCACTGTGCTCAAGAAACGCCCGCAGTTGTGCGCCGGAGATGCGAATGGCGCGCAGTGTGTTGTCGAAAGGGTACAGCTTGGACACATTGGCGATCGTGACCTGACCGGTATCAAGATTCGCGTCAAGCGAGAACGCCGCCGTGACGGACAGGTCGGCGCCAGACTCGCGTCGCATGACTTCGTTCACCAGATCAGTGATCGGCATGTCGGCGACCCGCGCACTATCCGCGCGCCATCGCACCGCCGTGCGACCAATGGGCGCGTTCACCCACGCCATCGTGGCCCGATGCGTACCGGCGCTGGCCGCCACAACTGCCGGGCTCTCCTGGTGGCCAGCGACCGTCACCGCCTGGCCGCGATGTGCAACCACCTTCCATGAGCGTTTGACACGTTCGACGGTGAGCGAGGCGACGCTGACACTGGCCGCCCAGTTGCGCGGCTGCACCAGCAAGGCACCGTTGATCGTGGAGTCGATGAGAGATTTGTGCGAGTGCCCGAACACCACCAGATCGATGCCGTCGATCTCGCGCGCGACGCGCGCCGCAACATTTTCCGAAGGCAGTCCGGTGGCCAGTGTGTCGTACGTCGAGGCTTCATTCAGTCCAGCATGCAGCAAGACGACAATCACATGCACCTGCTGACGGCGCGCCGCTGCCACGGCTGCGCGCACAGCTGGCACGATGTCCGACACCGTCAGGCGAGCCGCTTGCAGATTGTCCCGGTCCCACACCATGGAGCCGGGCGTGGTCGCCCCAACTATGCCTATGCGAACACCTCCCCGCACCACGATGGTATACGGCGCCACGAACGGCGCACCGCTCGCATCTCGCACATTGGCCGCCAGGAACGGAAACGCAGCCTGACCGAGCGCCGCCTTGAGCGACGGCACCCCGTAATTGAATTCGTGATTGCCTATCACTGCCGCGTCGTACCGCATGACGTTCATCGCGGCCATGACCGGATGTACGGGTGGCGGCGCAACCTTCGCGGCGACAAAAAGCAGTGGGTTCCCTTGCAGCAGATCGCCGGCGTCCACTAACACGACCCGACCCGGGTGAACGCGTCGGAGCGAATCCACTATGGTTGCCGCCCCGGCCAGACTGTGTGCAGAATCCGGGGCGTTCGCGTAGTAATCCCAGCCGCGGAGACGGCCATGCACGTCCGTAGTCGCTGCAACGATCAGGTCGAAGCGTTCGGCGCGTGGCGCCGCCTTGGGGGGCGCCACGCGCACAACGGCCGGCACCCCAACCAGTGGCGACGTGCGCTGTTGCGCCCCCGCGATCGCGGCCGCAAGCAACGACGCAGCGAGACCGGAGCCAATTCCTGACCAGAGCCAACGTTCCATAGGGGAATGCTAGCGGCAGCCCGCCCCGTCGAGGAGGGGAGGACGTCGGCGTTGGTTGACCGCGCCTTCCGCGACCGCGAGGTTGCTATGAGCGTGACGGACTGACGCGTCTCGTCTCCGCCGCGCGCATGTCGGTACCGGACCGTTACACCACCGTGGCGCTCCCCATACGACTGCCTGACATCTACACGAATCTGCACCAAGCCACATCCCGAGCTTGAACCGCAAGGCATATCCATGAAACCGCTCATCATAGGCATCGCGGGCGGCACGGGCTCGGGCAAGTCGACCGTCGCGCGAAAGGTTGCTGAGGCGCTGCCCTCCGCGTCGGTCGCGTTTCTCGAGATGGACGCGTATTACCGCGACTTCCGACACCTCACGTTGGCGCAGTTGCAGCGAGTGAACTGGGATCATCCGGATGCCTTCGATGTCGAACTGCTTACCGCACATTTGGCCGCGCTCGCGCTCGGCCAGTCCGCAGAGATGCCCGTGTATCAGTTTGCGACACATTCACGCAGTGAACAGACACGTCACATCGAGCCCGCCGATGTGGTGGTCATTGATGGCATTCTGCTCTTGTGTGACCCGCATATCCGCGACCTGTGTGACGTGAAAGTGTTTGTCGATGCGGACGCCGATATTCGTCTCGTGCGCCGCATCCGCCGCGACACTGCGGTGCGTGGGCGTTCCCTCGAGTCGGTACTGGACCAGTATCTGACCACAGTGCAACCGATGCACCTGCAATTCGTCGAGCCGAGCAAGCGCTATGCCGACGTGATTGTGCCTCGTGGTGGCAGCAACACGGTGGCGATCGAAATGATCGTCGCAAAAATCCAGCGTACGCTGACCTCGCGGGCCGCTGCGCGTACGCCAGCCTCCGTTCCCATTGCCGCCAATCTCACCCCCGCATGAATCCTGCACCCCCGACCGCTGATCGCATTCTTGTCGTAGATGACGAACCAGAGATCGTTGCGCTCGTGGCCTACCATCTCGCCAAGGCCGGCTATCGGGTCACCACAGCGTCGTCGGGGCAGGACGCGTTAGACATGGCGCTCCGGGAACGACCCGCGCTGATCGTGCTGGATCTCATGCTGCCCGGCATGTCGGGGTTCGACGTGCTGGAACACGTACGCGGCGACGACGCCACGCGCGATGTCGCCGTGCTCATGCTCACCGCGCGCCGCGAGGAACCCGACCGGATTCGCGGTCTGTCACTTGGCGCCGATGATTATCTCACGAAGCCGTTCAGTCCGGCCGAGTTAGTGCTGCGCGTGGGCGCCATCTTGCGCCGCGCGGGTGCGGCGCCAACGTCAACAACTGATAGGCTGGCGATTGGTGTCCTCAACATCGATCGGTCGGCGATGTCGGTGGCAGTGGACGGACACGCCGTCGAACTCACGCCGACGGAATTCAAACTCCTGCTGACGCTCGCCGAACGCCGCGGACGTGTTCAGGGGCGTGCGCATCTCCTGGAAACCGTTTGGGACGCCGCGCCGGACATTCAAACGCGGACCGTGGACATGCACGTGCAGCGGCTGCGGACCAAGCTGGGTGTGGCCGGTGACATGATTGAGACGGTCCGCGGCTTTGGATATCGCCTCCGCGCTGCCGCACCGCGCGGTGGCTGACCACCATCACGATTCGTGCGACTCTCGCAACGGCTGGCGCTCAACACCGTAGTCGTGACATCGATGTTGGCCGCGATTCTGTTCGTCGTGGTTGGTCGGCGCGTCCGCGAATCCGAGCCGACCACGAACGCCACCGTGACCGCTGCGCAGTCTGCAATGGTGAGCGAATTGCGCCGCGACATTGCGTGGTCGGCGTTGGCGGTTCTCGCGATTGGCGTCGCGCTCTCTGGTCGGCTCGCCCGTCCAGTGTCGCGGCCGATGGAAGAACTGCGGGACGTCGCTCGTGCGCTTGCCGCTGGTGATTTGTCGCGACGACCGGCGTTGATGGCCGAGGGGGAAGTTGGCGATTTGGCCGATGGACTCCGCCGCCTGGCCGAGCAACTCGAAGCACGCGTGCTGGCGCTCAAGGCGGAAGAATCACTGCTCGTCGCCTTGACGGAGTCGCTCAACGAAGGCGTGATCGCCGTTGACGCACGACAACGCGTCGTGCGCATGAACGAGACTGCCCGTCAGCTACTGCGCATCCGCGAGCCCGTCCCCTTCCCTGCCGAATACCTGCCCCGCGATCGCACGTTGCGTGAAGCGTTGGCGGCCGTTCTGTCCGGTGCCGAGTCACTGCCGGGTGAGGTGCGCGTCGACGATCGCGCGCTACAACTCACGGCGCGACCCCTGCTGGCCGGCGGGGCTATACTCGCGTTGTACGATTTGACCCCATTCCGCCGACTGGAAGCGGTGCGTCGCGACTTCGTGGCCAACGTATCGCATGAACTGCGAACCCCGCTCACGGTGATCAGCGGATTTGTCGAAACGCTGCAGGATGCCGAGCTCCCCGTCGCCTTGCGCCAACAGTTCCTCAACATGGCCGCCGGCAATGTGCGCCGTATGCAGCGCATCGTCGACGATCTGTTGGATCTGTCGCGTATTGAGTCGGGCGGTTGGTTACCGAACCCCAGCGAGCTCGACGTGGGTGCCCTGGCCTACGAAGTGATCGCACCGATGCTCGCGCTCGCGGAGCAGAAAGGTGTGTCACTCCGACCAGACATCGCCGATGGCGCTCATCGCATCTATGCGGACCCCACAGCAGCTCGGCAAATCCTCAGTAACCTCGCGGAGAACGCCCTGCGGCACACGGGGAGTGGCGACGTCGTGCTCTTTTCTGCGGTGGATCTTGGCGGTACATGGCTCGGAGTGCGTGACACCGGTATCGGCATTAGTGCTGAACATTTGCCGCGCATCTTCGAGCGCTTCTACCGCGCCGATCCGGGACGTTCGCGAGAGGCTGGTGGTACAGGACTCGGGCTCGCCATCGTTCGCCATCTCGCCGAAGCGCACGGCGGTAGCGTCCGCGCCGACAGCGTGCCCGGCGTCGGAACAACGATTGCGGTGTGGCTCCCCGACCATGGAGCGACGGAATCCTGACCTGCGGCGCGCAGCGTAGGCGTGCGCTATTCGCCGACGGGGTCGCGATGCCTCGGCCGCTTGCCGACGAAGGCCGCTTGCACCAGCTGAGGCAGCATAACCGACGCGGGGCCTTCGATGGGCAAAATGCTTGGTCCGCGGCGCTGCCCGTCCATCGATTGATTGACGACGATGACCGTGGCGCCGTGTGACGCACTCAACCACGGAAGAGAAGCGGCCGGCTCGACGACGTTCGACGTGCCAACAGAGATGAACACATCACAGGCAACGGCCGCCAGGCGCGCCGCCTCAAACGGCACGGGCGGTAACGTCTCTCCAAACCAGACGACATCCGGACGCAGCAGCGCACCACACGAGGCGCACAACGGTACCGCCTTGGGCTCGTCCACGTCGACGCGAACGCGTCCCGGGCATCCGGCGTTGCAACGCGCATGCATGAGCGAGCCGTGGAGCGCGACAACCTCCCGACTCCCCGCTCGCTGCTGCAGATCATCCACGTTCTGCGTCACCAGCGTGAAGTGTGACACGCGCGTCGCCAGGGATACGAGGGCGACGTGCGCGGCATTGGGGTGTGCCGCACGAACGACAGCCCGACGGCTCGCGTACCATTGCCACACCCGCGCCGGGTTCTGCGCAAACGCCTCTGCCGTCGCCAACTCCTGAGGTGAATAGCGGGCCCAGAGTCCCGTCATCGCGTCGCGAAAGGTGGGAATGCCGCTCTCGGCCGATGCGCCGGCGCCGGTGAGCACACAGACGTGTTCCGCCGCCCGGAGCGCGCGGGCAGCCATGGTCAGCGACTCCGCACGGGTATGCGGATCGCTGGACGGCGTCGACGCCACGCGTCGTTCGAGAGTTGGATCGAATGATGGCATTTCGGGCGACGTTATCGCGTGGACGTGCGGGAGGCAACCGCTGAATCGCAAATCCGTCCCGGCGCCACGGCACCCGGCCAGCCGGGCACCCCCGAAGCGTGATCGTGACCGGATTGTTGCCGAACCGTGAGACGATCGCGACGCGGGTGACGAAGGTTGTCCTTTGTCCGATACGCACGGCTTACTTCACTCCCGGGACCCATGCGGATTTCCGCCATATCGCCCGTTCGCGCGGCACGCCTCGCCGACCGCAGCTTTTTCAGCGCACTAATGCCGAGCGTGGGTGCACTCTGCTTGAGTTTCATTCTGACGCCCGCCCTCGCGGCGCAGTCCGCGTCGCCGACAGCATCAGCGACAACAACCGGAAGAGTCACGGGTCGCATTCTCGACGCCGCCACAGGGCAGGGCATCGCCGAGTCGGGTGTGCAAGTCGTCGGCACTACGATCGGAGCACAATCAGGGCTCGAGGGACGGTATACGATACTTCGGGTTCCGGCCGGTACGCTCACTATTCAGGTGCGGCGTCTGGGCTATGCGCCAAAAACGATCACCGGATTGGTGGTGCCTGCGGGCGGTACCATTGAACAGGACATCACCTTGGCTGCGGCGAATGTGCAGCTGACCGCGGTGAACGTTACGGCCGCGTCTGAACGCGGCACGGTAAACGAAGCGCTCAACCAACAGAAGAACGCCACCAACGTCGTCAATGCGATCACGGCAGAGCAAATTGCCAAGAGCCCTGATGGTGATGCTGCGCAGGCGGTCCAGCGCGTCAGCGGCATCACACTGCAGGACGGCAAGTATCTGCAAGCCCGTGGCCTTGGCGAGCGATATACCACCGCCTCGCTCAACGGCGCTCGGATTCCGAGTCCGGAGCCTGAACGCAAAGTGGTCCCGCTCGATCTGTTCCCCGCCGGACTCCTGCAAGACGTCACGACCAGCAAGACCTTCACTCCCGATCAGCCGGGCGACTTCGCTGGCGCCAACGTGAACATTCGCACGCGCGAGTTCCCGGTGAAGCGACAGGTGAACTTCAGCACCAGTGTCGGCGTCAACAATCAGGTGATGGGTCGCATGCTCCCGTTCGCGCCTCGCGCCGGTGGCGAATACGTCGGTGTGGCCGGTGCGGCACGGTCCATTCCGACGGCGCTCTCGCAAGCCAACTTCCTCGGCGCCGTCTCGCAATCGCAGTTCAATCAAATCGCGTTGCAGCAGCGAAATGTGTGGAACGCTACGCGTCAGTCGGGCGGACCGAGCGGTTCCTTCGGCGCCTCCACCGGTGGCAATACCGTGCTGGGCAAACGCATTGGGTATGTCCTCAGTGGGAGTTACGGCTACTCTGAGGAAGCGCGCGTCAACGAGCGCTACGCGGTTGGACAGCAGGGCGCCAACAACACGGTCATTCCGCTCACGAGTGTCGCCGGTGAAACCGGTCGGTCCAGTATTCAGTGGGGCGGCATTGCCAATTTCTCCACGCTGCTCGGCCGCAACTCCCGCGTGTAGCTCAACTCAACAGCCACGCGAAGCGCCGACAACGAGGCACGCACCGATCGTGGGTTCGACGAAAACCTGAACGACAGCATCGCGCGCACCACGCTGCGCTATGTGGAGCGGGGCGTCGCGACGGTCACGGCCCAAGGTGAGCACCAGCTCTCCGCCAGCAACAAAACGTCGTGGTCGGCGACGTACGGCAAGACGTCTCGGCGGGAACCCGATCGCAGTGACGTCGTGTATTC